>CASIBX010000026.1 GCA_949373075.1 Candidatus Poseidoniaceae archaeon
GCTCAAGATGGTACAACCTGTGAAAACTCCAGTGTCTGTGATGTTTCATCCAGTTCATCTGGTGCAATCTACTTCGGTGGACTTGCAACAGTTAAGGTGTTCAAGCTACTTGGCGATGGATCTAAGGATTACAGGGAAGGGCACACAGTTCAAGCAACAGTTGTTGATGCAGGATCTGGATTGTTTACAGTCGGAACCCACGTTACTGACTCCAGTGGAGAAGCCAGTGTATGGGTACTAACTAGTAACGATGCACTTGATTTATACACTGACCACAACCTTGCAGCATGGGGTCCATCCGGTCAGAACGAGACCATGACCACAGACTCATGGTATCCTGGAAGTTTCGGAGTTGGAGATTCAATTGAGTTGCGCCTTGAGCCAGCTCCAGTATCTCTTAACGGAACTAACATGGATTGTTCTTACCTACTGACCAACACAGAAGCAGCACTCGGTCTGAGTACTGAGGCTGACGGAACCAAGACTTTCACTTGGGAAGGTAAGGTTACCATGACAGGAGATCTGAACATCGATACATGTAACATCATAATGCGTAACGTATTCACTGTTGCATCCGATGCTACAAACAAGCCAACGCTAACAGTATCACCTGGTGGAACTCTAACATTGGAGTCAACCAGCACGTCTACTGGTACTCTGAAGGCATCCTCCAGCACATACCCACTAGATTTGGATATGAATGGAGGCGCATTAACTCTTGATGGCGGTATAATCCGTGACGTCGCAGGTGGAATCAACCTTGATTCTGGTACTATGACTGTCGGAAACTCTGCTATGATCTACGGTAATGCAAACGCTGCAGCAACTGAAGCAACAGTGTACGTTAACGGCGGAACTCTCGATTGGGACGACTCAACTATCATGAACTCCGGACAGACTGGAATCGGTCTAATGTTCGAACAGATTGGTGGTGCGGTTGACAACATCGTAGTCAAGAATGCAGCAGTAGGAATTTATTCCTACAACGCAGTTCCAACTATCAATGGATTCACATTAACTGACAACGATGTCGGTGTGGATGTATATGGTGGAATGACTCTGCCTACAATTTACCGTAGTACTCTTCTCTCCGGAGAAAGCACAGGATGGAAAACCTACGCTATCGATATGTCTCCATATCTAGCAGGTGGCGAAGACTACATGCAAGTCGGATTTAACTCCGTATATGCAGGTGGAAACGCTCATCCAAGGTACAATTATGCAACATCTAAGTATTACATGATGACCGATCGTATGAATATCGAGTTAACTGATAACTCAGGTAACTCCTGGAACGTAACCCAATCTTCCGATGAAGGTTACTACCAGGCAGCACCTTCACACGATTGTAACACATATGGATACAGCTACAACCCATGGTATGGATACAGTTACAACAAACCAACTGGATTTAACTGGGAGTCTACAGACAGTTCTCCAAGTACATATTACCCAATGCATTACTGGGGATACTACTACACCTCCTACCACGCCTACGGTCAGGCACAATACACGCCTCCTGAAGGATTCCAAGGAAGTTACAACGTCTGTTTGCACTACGCTTACAGTTACTACAACACCCCAGGTGACAGCGTCCGCTTAACCTACCCAACTGTTGATGTATCTGCAAGCAACATTACTGGCGTTACAATGTACATCGATGTCTTGCACAACCGTGCTGACAACTACCAAGACCGCTTGGAAGTTGTAGCTCGTGTTAGTAATGACCCATCCGATTTGGGAACATACGTTCGTGAATCTGGTACTCCATCATTCAGCACAGGTACAATTACCGGTGCAGAAAACGGTATCGAAATCGGTGGCGCAGCAGCTGCTGGAGAATTCTATGACATAACTGTGACAGACCCAGTTAACGCTGGTCTGGAAGTTACTGGCTCAGCAGCATCAACTGTAGATGGTCTAACAGTTACCGGTGGTAACTACGGAATACTTGTAGGAGCAGCAGCCTCTGGTTCTCTTGGATTTACTGACTCCGCAATTTCAGGTACTGCCTTGGCTGGTGTATACTACATCAAGGACCTTTCAGGATCTCTTGAGGGAACAATCTCAAGTTCCGCAGGTGCGGGAATACAGTTCGGAAGCGCAACTAGTAAGGACATCTCTTGGACTGGTATGGATCTAACAGGTAATGCTGTGGGAATCGATACTGCAGGTTCTGGAAAGATTACCTTAATCGACAGTGACTTTGGTAACGCAAAAGACTTCTCTATCAGTGGTTCTTCAGTTGTTGACTTCATCGAAGGTACGGTGGATACAACAACCGTTGAGGTTACAGGTACCGGGGTTCTAAACAGAATGCGCCAAATTGACATTGCAGTTGAAGCAGATTCTTCCGCAGTTACCGGAGCAAACGTTGTTTTAAAGAACGCAAATGGAGAAATAACTGGTTCATCTGTTACTGATGGCACCGGTGGTGCAATGGACATCCTCTTCGTTACACAAGCAGTTGATTCATCTGGTTTGACAATAATGAACCTTAATGGATATGAAGCAGTTACTGTCGCTCAAATTGGAAGTTACTTCTACTCAACTAGCAGTAATAACAACGGTGATTTCAGATACGCATTCGACTCACTAAGTTTGTCTGATACTTCTGGTAACGTACACACAATGGATCTAGTCGATTCAGTGGATGCACGTATCTGTTACAGTTTCACTTCGACTGCATACGAAGTAGTGACACCGTGTGCTAGTGGTCTTGGAACTGGTTCAACACGAACCTACAGTTCTGGATTAGTTGAGTATGGATACTATGGAGCAACACCACGAAGTCTTGACAACAAGGTTGTCATGGTAGACGTTGGTGTTTGGTACATGGATGGTAATACTGACAACTCAGTGAATGGTACAACTGTTCTAAGCACTGGTTCATACACTAACTATGATGCAATGAGCATTTACTCAACATCCCCATATGGAGCAAACATTTACTCTCATGGGTCTGAGTGGACATCTCTAGCAATGGATGGCGATGAAGCACAAGGAATCAAGATTGGTTACACAAATTGGAACGATATCGTCCCAAGTATTGAAGACACCACAATTACTGGTCTGTCTACAATTGTAACCTCTAAGGGTACATCTAGTGCTATTAACGGTAATGGTAAGCAAGCAGATATGTTCCATATAGTGAACAACACATTTACGCACTTTAGAACATCTGGACCTCAGAGTTCAATCAATGGTGCAGATATCTGTCTAGATACAGCTGCTTTCAACACAACTATTACTGGCAACACAATGACCAACTGTGGTGTAGACGTTATACTTCGAAGAGAAGCATTCTACTACTACTATCAGAGCAGTCAGTGGGGTTCAGATAACGCTATCATTGATAACAACACTTTCATCAACACTGAATCATTAGGAGTTTGGCTCGCACTAAACACTAATTCAGATGGCGTAGAGATCACCAACAATGAATTCTATGGTTCTAACATCGCAAACTATGGTATTTACGCACAGGACAGAACAACTACCAACATTCTGATTGAAGGAAACACAATTTCCTCTGCAAAGTACCCGATCTTCTTGCGTGGTGCATTGGACTGGGATATCAGTGACAACACAATTACCGGAGTTGGGGACTCTGCATATGCAGGAATCCTGGTTCGTGATGGTAATGGTGTCATAGATGGAAACACTCTAACTGATGCTGATGGTGGAATTCAAGTTGATGGAATTAGGTATGGTTACACTGCTAACCTAACCGATAACACAATCGGACAGTCCGCTGGACGTGTAGCACCTTCTGCTGTTGGACTATGGGCTGAAGACTGTGGTTCATCAGTGGTCAACTCCGCAGGGAACACAGTTTCTGTAATGGAGAATGCACTAGTTACTGATGGCTGTGATGTAGTCGATACCGGCTCTTCACTATCAGCAATCGGTGGAGCAGGTGGATCATTGTACAATGTACAAATCAACGAAAATGCGTTCGCACCATCTACAATTACCATCAATGAAGGAGACACTGTTCGCTGGAAATCAAACAACTACTCAGCCGACGCAAACAATCCTTACCACAATGTTGTATCCAATGCAACAGATGCTGGCGGAATGGCACTTTGGTCTTCCCCTAGCATCATGAACTTGGGTACAACATACGCCAAGACCTTCAACACAGCTGGAACTTACGAGTACCACTGCAGTAACCACCCAACAACAATGTGGGGTACAGTAACTGTAGCTACTGGTTCAGGCGGAGGATTCACATCTGTGGGTGTCAACGTAGTTGGTACAAACGATGAGATTACTCTTGATGGTACATCTGTATCCGGATTCAGTGCATCTGTCGAACAGTACGGTGGAGCTCTAACTCTAGAAGGTGGAGCACTACTAACTGGTGGAGAATATGGTGCATATGTTGAAGACACAGATGTAGTAATTGATGATGCAACTTTGATTGCTAACTCAGTAACTGGATCTGCACTGTACGTGACAGGAACATCTTCAGTCGATGCAACTGACATGGACACGTCTGGTCTATACGGACTTTACACCGATGCAGTGGACTTCCGCTGGAACGGTGGAGATTCTGACGCAGGAACTGCTCTAATGGCAGATGGTGGCGCAGAAGGGTCTGTGGAGAATGTAACATGGGCTGACGCAACAACTCAGATTGATGCTGGTTCCTATGTAACTGTAACTTCAGTCGGAAACACAGTCGACGCATCTAAGTTGATTGTTGACTCGACAGCAGTTGTCCACGAAGGTAACCTACTGGACTTGGACATCACTCACTTAGGTGCTTCCACAACCGATGTAGGATTGCTAATCCAATCTACTGACGGAGCTCAAGCAGCATACGTTTCACCAGCATACCGTGCACCATACATGACTGCTGATGGAGACATGTCTGAGTGGTATGGAAACACCAAGAACCCATCTGACGATGCAATGCCTGGTGTAATGTCTAGTGACGATGCTGGCGAGGATTTCCTTGCTACATGGGATGCTAACAACTTGTACCTAGCACTAACTGGTGTTGACATGGGATCTGCAGACTTGCAGATTTACATCGATTCGAGCACAGGTGGAGACACAACTGGTGACAGTTGGTATGTCTCTCACTCTCTGCCATTTGCAGCGGACTATGTCTTCTGGGCAGAGGACGGTTCCTCCAACGGCCTAAAGGTCAACGGATTCACCGGCTGGTCTGCTACAACCTGTAGCGCTCTATCGTCTAGCATTGGTGACACATCTGACACAGATACCGAAGTTGCAATCCCATGGGATTGTATCGGTCAACCTAGCAGCACAGTTCGCATGCTAGTTGTCGTACAGGATGAATCAACAGGTGCAGTATCATCTGTTCACCCTGACCAGACCGTTGCAACAGGTGCAGTCGGCCAGACCTTCAATGAAGAGCTAACACTCCTCATGGGTCACGGCGACCTCGCTGATGGTGATGATCTACGCAACCACTTGCTAATCTACCGCAGTTACGTCGGTTCTAACACACCTAGTGATGCTAAGACCTACGATATTGCAGTCAAGGTAGACGCAACTTGTGAAGAAGACTGGGGCAACATCAACTCAGTCGACATGAGCACAAACGTTGCTGAGAGCATTGACATCAAGCGTGCATGTCCAGTAATCACCAGTCTAGTTGACGTAACAGTCGATGAAGACAGTGGTTCCTACACACTAACTCTGACCGATAAGGCAGATGACGTGCAGGATGAAGAGTCAACTCTAACTTGGACTGTTGCAGATGATGCTGACCCATCAAGAAGCCCAACTATGCTTCTTGACAGTGGACTATCTGGACAGACCATGACCATAACCCCTGACCACGACCAATTCGGTTCCTATGTGTTCCACTTTGGTGTCGAGGATAGTCATGGATTAACTGACAGTACAACAATTACTTTCAGTGTAACCAATGTTAACGATGCCCCAATCATCTGTAACGACGAGCGTGAAGACTGTATGCCAGTCTTCGCTGACGACGGTGCAGGTAACTTGAACGTACTCGATGAAGGATTCGGAAGTGTAAGCAAGGTCCTAGGATCTGCTGCTAACGCAACTGGCTCCTACGTAACTGACATGGCAAGCAATGACATGGCAAACGAGCAACCTCAGACATATACCTGGGCTGCAGCAATCAAGGGCGATGAAGTAACAGTTGAACCATACTATGTACAGAAGAAGTACAGCACAGTTTCAGCAATGTTCGCTGAAGTTGGTGGCGCTATTGTCGGTGACTCCGGATGGAATGATATTGAGATGACAGGTAACCCTTCAGACCCAAGCATCACACCTAACGGCACCTACACTCTGCCTACTCTGAACGATGTACCACTTCTAACCTATCTGCTTGCGCAGAATGGATGTGGATCAGTTTGGTACATGGAATACATGGACTCAAGCGCTAACAAGGTAACAGCAGTACGCTCCGATGATGGCTGTGACAGTTCGATCGATACCAATGCTAAGGTATACAACGGTCTGAACTACACTGACTTCTGGTTGGAAGCATACGGTGTTGACACCGAAGCAAACTGGGATGACTGGGATACTGTATTCCCAGACGGTTACAGTCTAACGACTGGATACGACCCATGTCCTGCATACTCTGTAGTAGTCAGCAACAATGAGTTGACTATTATTGAGAACGCTGCTAACGAGCTTGGTGGAGAATGTACAATCGTATTATCTCTACAAGACGATGGTGGATACTGTGCTAACACCTTCATGGGACGCACTACAAATGCAAAGGCAAGTTGTGTATCTTACACATGGCTAGTTAACTACCCAGTTGACCACCCAGTGTATGGACCAATCACAGTTACTGGATGTTACAACCTGTACCTCGGTCTTGCATCTTTCATCCCTGAGTACTTAGCGGATGGAACACCAACTGGTATGTCAGAAACAATCTGTCTAGCATACTCTTGGGTTGCAGAGAACGTAGATGCGGTTGACTACGAAGTTAACTTCTCAGTTACTCCAGTCAACGATGCACCTGAAGTTCTAGATTGGGACCGCCAAGCAGGCGTCGTAATCTCTGACGGAAATGGAGAAGTTCCAAACTTCCCATGGAAGGTTACTCTAACTGAGGACGATGAGAGTGTCGACAACTTGACCTACGACTTATCTGCTATGAAGCATGATAACGACCATGAGGACGCAGATCTAGCCTGGACTATCGTTAAGTCAGAAACTTGTGACTATGAAGATTACTTCTCAGCCACAATCTCTGATGACGACATCTCCTTTGACTTGATTAAGGATGCAACAACCAATGCACCAGAGTGGGAAGTAGACTACCTGAACAACGGTGGTATACACCAGAAGAACCCACTATCTGGTGAGTTCTGTCCGATCACTCTGTACCTGCACGACACTGCAACTGCACCAAGCTACGTGCCTAACTACGGCATGAGCACTGCTAACTACCAGCAGGGTGAAGACAGTGTAACATTGTATGTCCGTGTTGACAACGTCGCAGAGAATGTACCTGATTACTTCCTAGATTCTACATCTGGATTTGATTACAACCAAGTCTCCAACATTATGCCTAAGACCTATGTGCCAACAACAGTCACAATCGGTCACGGTGGAGATGAAGGTCCGTACAACTACGACCACATGTTGGAAGTAACATTCCACAGCAACGGATACAACAATGATGATGCAACTGGAGATGAATACGTCACACTCGGTACTCAATACGTAACCCCACCGGCTTACGGAGAGACCATCGACATAACTGACATGGTTTACATCACTGGAACAAGCAGCAGAATTTGGGTCGAAGTAGATGTCCTAACCTGTGTTGCAGAAACTTGTGACATGACAGCATCACCTGCAGACCGTTACTTCGGTTACTCCTTCCCATTCGCACACAAGTGTGTGAACTTGGGCGAGCAGTCTGAAGTTGCATGGAGTTGTCCTGGTGAAGTAGGAAGTTCAACTGTTGACGCTGATGGTAACCCATCTGCTGTTACTCTAAACAGCAAGCGCCGACCAATGCTAGAAGACCAAGATTGGTGTAACAACATCATGAGTACTGATGACAATGGTTCAGAATGTGACCAACCACGTACCTTCGGTAAGGTAACCGAAGCTACAGGTCAGAACCTACCAACTGTCGTACGCTTGATTGGAACTGCAGATGTACCATCATTCGCACCTTCAATCATTGCGATCAGCGCTGCTGGTCTCTTTGTCAGTGCACTGGTACTACAGAGTCGACGTGACGAGGAAGAGGAAGCCCTAGAGGACCTAATCCTTGAAGATGACGAACAAGCTGTGAGCCCAGTTATCGCTACCATTCTAATGGTCGCAATTACTGTGGTTCTTTCAGGTGTTATCTATGTCTGGGCATCTAGCCTTGCTGATACATCTGCAAAGGGTGTACCTCGTATGACCTTCGATGTTGATTCGAATGGCGAGTTCCACCGCATCACAGTGACTGGAAGCCAAGTTGAACTTGCTACACAAGCAATGGAAGTCTTAGTTGACTACACCGATGCTAGTGGAGAGTCAGTCTCGCAGTCGTACAATTTAGCCGATACAACCGTTTATGGATTCTATCCTGGTAACTCTGACAGTTTGGTAACATTTACTGACTCTGTTGGAAGCAACAACGGCGATACAAAGTCTAGTTTCGATACTGGTGACACCATCTACGTCAAATCTGTTGACGCTAATGGCGAACCTATCTTCGACATGTATGTATCAATCAGCTATGTACCTAACACTGGTGAAGGCGCAGTTCTCAGAACTTGGGATAGTCTTTGAGACACGTTGAATGAGTAGTGAGAACATCTCATCCTCCCTTTCGAGGGAGGATAGGTGACTCAACTTGTACGCAGAAAAATACCCACCTCTCAGAGGTGGGGGAAGCCCCACAATGGAGTGTGGCCTCAGGACTTAGGTCCTGAGGCCCTCCCCTATGTACCCCCTATTTCCTTTTTATTTTCAATCAAGTCCAAGTGCGATAGCCTCATCCCCTAACATGAGGGGATATTATGGAAAAACCACTTTGTGTAGCATTTGATTGCGATGGCGTTCTTGCAGACTCTATTTCATCCTGGAGAACTATTCACGACCATTTTGGAACTGATTCGAAAGATCTTCTTTTTAGATTCATGGCGGGTGAAATTACCGATAATGAATTCATGAATGCAGACATTGCTCTGTGGAAGGACAAATCCCCTAAGATACATCGCGATGACATCTTTCGTGCTTACTCCGGTTGTAAATTGATGAAAGGCGCCAAACAATTAGTTTCAGACCTGAAGGAAGCGGGTATCCATGTGGCAATAGTTTCAGCTGGTGTAGACCTGTATGTGCAATCCATTGCTGCTATGGTTCAGGCTGATGACTGGATTGCTAATGGATTCAATTTTGATGATGATGGCTGGTTAATGGATGAAGGGGTTGTAAGAGTTCCAGCAATGGGTAAAGATGTCCCGATTCAAAGATTGCTGGATATCATCGATTGCCCCCCTAATCGATTGATTTCCGTGGGTGATTCTGGCATGGATTTATCGATGAAAATAGAGGGTTCTACCTTCATCGGTTTCAATCCACAGAGAGAAACCGCTAAACTTGCCTTTGCGGAAGCCGATATTACTGTAATCGAGTCCAAAGACCTCAATGATTTACGTCCTTATCTTGGTCTTTGATGACCATGTTCGATTACAAAAAAGGCTAACTGAGTGGCTAATTTTTTGAGTGGGCCCGGTGGGAATCGAACCCACGATCAACTCGGTGTAAGCGAGGTGTCATAACCGCTAGACCACGGGCCCAACCAGTCCTACTTGGCACCTCTTTTTGAATAACACCCCTCTAACTTCAAGAAGTAAGGGCTCTCGTAGGTATCTGATGGATGAGGAAGTCCAAGCATTAGCGGCCCGACTTGTGCGCCGTCTAAAAGCGGTTAATGCGACCATTACTATCGCAGAATCTTGTACTGGAGGTCTGCTTGCTAGCACCTTAACAGATATTTCAGGAGCCAGTGAGTGGTTCAACCAAAGTTGGGTCTGTTATTCATATGATTCAAAGATTAACGAATTGGATGTTGAACGAAGTATCTTGGAAACCAAAGGTGCTGTAAATGCGGCAGTTGCAATTCAAATGGCCGATGGTGCCCGTCAGAAATCTGGCGCAGACTTAGCTATCTCAATTACCGGAATTGCAGGTCCTGTTGCATTAAATTCAAACAAACCAGTTGGATTGGTTTATGTTGGTATAGCATCTGCCCATTGGGCCAATGCTGAATCAGTACAAATGGGCGGTACTCGTTATGAAAACAAAATTTCATTTGTTCATTTTGCATTAAAAACCGCGATTGATTGTTGGGATCGGGCCAAGGTTCGCCAAGAAGTTGCCATTGCTCAAAAAGAAAAGGCAGCAGCAGTCGCTGTAGTCGAGTTAGCCAAGTCTGATGCAGCAAATGCACGTAGGGCTGCAGAAGCCTCTGCCGATGCTTCTTGGCAAGACGAAGAATGGCGTGACGCAGATGGTAAAATCGGTGATGATTCAGACTTTGAATCACCCTGAGGGATTTTGGTTTAATCGTAAATATCCGAACACCTCTTGTACGTCCGATTATGTCTTGCGGATATGGCAACCGGTTGGGGCGAGATTTTTCAGCACCTCATGAGTGCCGGCCTTCTTGCAACTAAAGGTGTAAAAGAGAGTCTTGAGTCCCACCCTGACCCTTTGGGGTTGATTGCAGATTTACAGTCTAAGGGCGTCAAAGGACCCCTAACTGTAGATATGATTCCTACAACTATTACTGTTCCAAACCCAGGGAGAGTAATCGCACCAATCTTTGAGAGTGAGACTGAAAACATTAGCGTACGAAATAACATGCCTGATTGGAAACGTGAAGACTTTCCAATGGATGCAGTAGATGCAATGATGGATATTCAAGTTCACTATGACATTACGGGGAACAGTACTACTGAAGGGAAAATGGGAGATATCAATAATGCTTTCAATGACCGCCTTGAAAGACTTCGCAAATTGATAATCTTGAACTCAAAACTTCCTAGAAGACCAATGGAAATAGCTCGTCTTCAAGCAGAGAAGAGCCGATTCCAAGGTAGGGATAATATAGCGGTTGCAATAGGTTTGGTGAATGACCCCCGGCATACTAAAAATGGACATTTGATGTTCTCATTGGAAGATTCCACTGGAGAGATTAGCTGCTTATTGATGAATCGTAAGGGCGATGACAGGATTATTGAGCATGCGCAAGTTGTAGAATCGGGTCTAATGCCAGATGATGTAATTGGAGTATCTGGCACATTTTCACAAAATGGCGATATGTTTTACATCGATGATTTACATTTCCCTATGCAAGATTCTCGTGAAAAGCAGCATGCAGAGCAAGGTGTATCTGCTGCTTTCCTATCCGACATTCATGTAGGAAGTAAGACCTTCCTTGAAGCACAGTGGCACAAAATGATTCACTGGTTCAACACAGATCCACTTGCTCGAACAATCAAATATCTCGTTATGTCTGGCGATTGTGTTGATGGAGTTGGTATTTATCCTGGTCAAGACAGCGAATTGGCAATCAAAGATTTGTACGCACAATACACTCGGTTTGCAGAATTATTAGAACTTCTCCCAGATTGGGTTGAGTGTATTATGTTGCCAGGAAACCATGATGCTGTTAGGCCAGCTGAGCCTCAACCAACTTTAGAGCCCGATATTCAACAAGATTACAATAACACCAAATTCGTTGGTAATCCTTGTGATTTTAGTATTGACAATGTGAGGATTTTGTCATACCATGGTAAATCGATTGACGATTTCGTGGCTGGACTACGAACTGTGACTTACAAAGATCCAGTCGAAGCTATGCGTCAAATGCTTCGCCGCAGACACCTCGCACCTCAATGGGGTGGTAAGACTCCACTTTCTCCAGAGCCTGAAGATGGACTAGTCATCAGAGAAGTTCCAGACATATTTGTCACAGGCCACGTTCATGGACATGCTTGTGTTGACTTTAGAGGTACTACTTTGGTCTGTTCATCAACATGGCAAGATCAGACATCATACCAGCGAATGTTAGGGTTCCAGCCTAAACCCTGTATGTTGACAGTGGTTAATTTGGGAACTCACAAAACGATATCTATTCCGTTTGCCTGATTACCAAATGTGGTCTTCAAGTGTTCCTTCGGTTACAACCTTGGTAATTCCTGTAATACCGCTTGCATCATCAACCAATAGCAAGTGAATGGCACGATTGTGCACTCCAGATTCAAACTTACTGCCTTTATGCTCAACTGCAATTAGAGTTCCGTCCAATTCTGCAAACATCCATGCAGGCGTTGCTTTAGGTAGGTCTTCTTTGCGAATTAGCAACCATCTGAGACCTTTCATTTCTTGGCGCAACTCGCCATCGATTTCATGAAACCATCTGTAATGCATTATTCACACCTTGAATCTTAGTAGTGCAACAGCACCGCCCATTCCCAGTAATTGCTCACCAGCATCATGGTCGGTTGAGCATTGAATCAAATCGGCTCCTATTTCATCGAGTCCTTTTACGACACTACCCCAAACAGGTTCACGAACTAAATCTACGCTAATCAACAATGTTTCAATCGCACCTTCATCCAAAGCTTTCACAATCATTTCACGGCCATAAGCGACCGCTTCATCCTTTGATATACGCTTCAATGCCTCTTCGAGTAAGGCTGTTTCTTTGACAACTGCATGCTCTGAAAGAATGTCTCCTGCCAAACCTTCGCTGATTACTTCGTTTGCAGCACCTCTCCCACCCATGCTTGTAGCGATTAGTTTCTTAGTTCCATTAATCTGCGGCGCTAGCCTTTCTCTTGCATGTCCTGGTCCACATATCACAATAGGTGTGCCTTCTGAAATCGAATCATTAGATTCCTTAGCAATCTTTTCAAAGAACATCTTGGAAACTCCTTCACTTAGTTTGGCACCGGTATATTTCCCACCACCTCGCATAGTCCATGTCGAGATTTCCCTAATTCCTCTACTACTAACTTCGAATAAAATAACTTCATCAGATTCTACAACTAGAATTACAACCTTGGCTTTACCGCTATCTGAGCATGCTTGTTTGATCAAATCTTTATCGACAGAAGGAAAACCTCCGGCATCAGTAATTTCAACTTCATCTCGTACTTCGATGATGTGAGTGTGATGGCTGCCATGGTCAAATTTAGCCTCTTCAATTATTCCATGAACTCTCAGATTATCTGAAAATGTATGAAACTCATTGGATTCAATAGCCAGTTTAATCCACATTTTTTTCCTTTCTGCAGATTTAGCTCGACCACCTTCTTGGCCAGCAGTAGTTTGGTCTCGTCTTTCTCCAAGCATTCCAATGCTGCGTCCCTTTTTGCAAATACGAGCCAAAGCCCACAGGTCATCTTCGCAATCGATACGAAGTTTATAGTAGTCAAACTCGCGTTTCAGGACTTTCATTTAACCTCACCCAAAGACGCCGAGAAGGTTTCCATCTTCATCCATATCCATGTCTGCAGCAGCAGGGCGTTTTGGTAATCCTGGCATAGTCATCATTTCACCTAGGACTGCAACTACGAAACCTGCTCCTGAGTTTAATCTGAATTCTCGAATCGGAATTTCAAACCCACTAGGCGCTCCTAACATATTCGCATCGTGACTGAATGAATATTGAGTCTTAGCCATACATACAGGGAGGTGTCCATATCCCCAAGATTGTATCTGATTTAGTTGACGGTGTGCTTTTGCTTGGATGTTTATTCCATCTGCCCCATATATTCTAGTGGCGATTCGTAAAGCCTTTTCTTCGATAGGCGTATCTTTATTGAAAAGTGGAGTGAATGGGCGACCTGCTGCTATATTGTCTTGGCAAGCTGTAACGACTGCCTTTGCTAAATCAGCTCCCCCTGGCCCACCTTTACCATGGACTTCAGTAAGGCAAACATTCGCTGCGCCTGACTTGTGAGCGCATTCGATTAAACATTGTAATTCATCATCGGTGTCGCTTGCGAAACGGTTTACAGATACCACTACTGGCATTCCAAATTGTGACATGTTGTTGATGTGGCGATCCAGGTTACTCTCAGCACCAGTTCTCACGGCTTCAACATCTTCTTTCTCAATCTCTTCTTTGGATGGGCGTCTAGCAGCACGAGCACCAAATGCTCCTCCGTGTAATTTCATCGAACGAACTGTAACATTCATGACCACGCAATCGGGGGCTTTGTCTGAGTTTGCTACTTTGATGTGCATGAACTTTTCAGCACCCATGTCTGAGCCAAAGCCCGCTTCAGTAACTACATAATCAGCCGCACCTAAGGCAAGTCTATCTGCAATAATAGAAGAGTTGCCGTGGGCAATATTTGCAAAAGGTCCTCCATGGATAAATGCAGGGTCACCTTCAATCGTTTGAACCAAGTTTGGTAAAAATGCATCTCGCAGCAATAAGGACATAGCTCCTGCCGCGTCAATGTCTTCCGATTTAATCGGAGTTCCATCCATTCGCTGACCGATTACTATCTCACCCAATCTTCTTCTCAAATCCGCATAGTCTGATGCCAAAACAAGTATTGCCATCACTTCACTTGCTGCGGTAATGTCGAATCTATCTTCTCGCACCACTCCATTTGCAGGACCGCCTAATCCAACAGTTACGTTCCTTACCGCTCTGTCATTGAGGTCAACAACTCTTGGCCAAATGATTCTAGTAGAGTCAATATTCTGGTCATTTCCGTGTTTGAGGTGATTGTCAATCATCGAGGACAGTAGGTTATGTGCGCTGGTAACAGCATGAAGGTCACCTGTGAAATGTAGGTTGATATCTTCCATAGGCAATACTTGGGAAAATCCTCCGCCTGCAGCACCGCCTTTTATTCCAAAAACAGGACCCATGGAGGGTTCACGAATTACGCAAGTTGCCCTCTTATTGATACGATTCAGTGCTTGAGTCAGCCCGATTGTCGTAACTGTCTTTCCTTCCCCGAAAGGAGTGGGGTTTACACTGGTCACTAAAATGAGTGAACCTTGAGGTTTTGATAGTCTAGGCTTGAGGGCTTTCCAAGTGATTTTCGCTTTACCATGGCCCATTGCCATGATCTCTTCAGCACCTATTCCAAGTTTCCAAGCAATGGCTGAAATGTCTTCCATTTCTGCGGCTCGCGCTATATCTAGGTCACTCTGCATGGACACTCTGGTGTTTGTAGGGTTCTTGAAACCACGGTCCCTTTAGGGACCGCTAAAGCCGGTTTCATTCGTCCTTCAGACTTCCCAAGTAATCAGGTAGGTCTACGCCTGCCATCTTGGCTACATCATGCACTGGTGGCAATGCGTGTATTAGACTTGAAACGAAGTTAGCAGTGGAGCCTTCTCCCTTGCCGCTACCCGCTGAATCCCAGACAGTAATCTTGTCAATCTTCAGGTTAGAAATTGCTTCGACCTGGCGTGAAACGATACCTTCTATCTTCTCAACCATCAATAGTGTAGCAGCGGCCTTGGTGTCTCCACCTGCGCTTGCAACTAATTGAGCGTATCCAGTAGCCTTTGCTTCTAGTACCGCTTGGATACCTTCCGCTTCAGCATTGTATCTTGCAAGAATAGCATCTGCTTCACCACGTGCCACACGGCGCTGGCGTTCTGCTTCTGCTTCTGCTGCAATCTCGATTTGAGTCTTAGCGATTTCTTCTTTGACGATTTCTTCAGCCTTGAGCCTTTCTTGTTCGAGTAGATATTGTGCTTTCTGAACTTGCATTTCCGCAGTTCTGCGAGCAACTTCTGCTCTTTGCATTGCTTCCGCTTCTTTCTCAGCAAGACTTGCATTGTAGTCAGCAATGCTTCCTCTGGAGGTGTTCTCTCCTTCGATTGCATTTGCTTCCAAAGCAGCGACTTCCTTGCGTCGGTCTGCATCAGCTGCTTTCTTTCCTTTCTCAGCCTCTGCTGTGTTCTCTGCAACTTGAATGTCACGAGTACGGTATGCTTCCGCTTGTCCAATTGCACCATCACGGTCAGCAGCAGCAACGTCAGACTTAGCAGCGTTTACTGCTCCTGCAGCAGCCTTCTGTCCAATACTCTCGATGAAATCAGAATCGTCTGTTATGTCACTGATGTTAACGTTGATTAGGTTAAGTCCTAACTTGTTAAGTTCATGTCCAACGTTGTTGCGGATTGCTTCAGCGAATAATTCACGGTCGGAGTTGATCTGCCTAATTGTTAGAGATGCAACGGTAAGACGAAGCTGACCGAAGATGATCTCAGAAGCCATTTCCTGAATTTGTGCAGGAGTAAGATGTAGTAGGCGTTCTGCAGCATTGTTCATGATTGTAGGGTCTGTACTGACACCTACTGTGAACGTAGAAGGAACGTTGATTCTGATGTTCTCTTGTGATAGAGCCCCAGTTAATGGAATGCTAATGGTTAGAGGAATCAGACTCAATTTCTTGTAGTCTTGAATCAATGGCCAAACCATTGTTGCACCACCGTGGATACATTTTGATGCTTTGCCACCACTAACTCGTCCATATACTACTAAAATCTCGTCAGATGCACAACGCTTGTATCTTGTTACAAGTAATATAAATCCAAAAGCAAAAATCAATATTGCTCCCATAAAAATCCAAAACAGCCAAAAACTACTATCATCCATTCATAACACCTCTCATTCTTCTTCACTGGTTAATTCTTCATCACCATCATTTAACAGTTCAACAATCATTGTTGCACCTATTACTCCGACGACTCTGATGAGTTCGCCAGTTTGGATGTGAAGAGTTGTATCTTTTGCACGGGCTTCAAGAGTACGTAGAGTTCCATCTACACTAACCTGAATCTCACCGGTGTTGTTCTTTCGAATACGAGTGTAAACTTGACCAGTCTCTCCAACTGCATCAGAATGTTTCATCGTTCCATCGGCTTGTAGATTGGATATTCCTTTCATCATGTATCTTACCATGTAAAGAGAACTTCCTGCTGCCACTCCACCTGCAATTACTGCGAGAACTTCAACACCCGTAGCAGAGATAGTAAACATCCCAGTTAATCCGAACATCATAATTCCGGCAGCAATACCTTGTAAACTGAACAACTCGAAAGAGAGGTCAGTATCCATACTGAAATCGCCATCAAAGACGGAATCGGCTACGCCTCCCAATATGTCTCCTACAAGCATCAGCGCCATCATTATGATGAAGAATAGTGCTCCGAATACCGCACAACCAATGAACATAAATTCAATGGCAGAAGGTGCAGAGACACCTAAAAACTCGGCTATCCAATCCATTAGACCCATTGCGAACCCGTATTGCCCTAGATGCGTTACTTAATGAGATTATTCCCGTCAGAATATTCTTCGCTTCCTTGCTTTAATTTGTATTTTTCAAAAATAGCCACTACTGAAATAGATGCTCCAGCCAAAATTGAAGCAAAAATTACGTGAAGTCCGGCAGTATATCCTATCAAAAATACCCATAGCGGTAGGAACATGAAAAGGAATCTACGCATGAATGGCCAAAACCCACCGAATAAATCAGCGGCGCCATCATCTAGCATCAGACCATCTCAAATTATTAAGCCGCCTACGAAAAGTGCAAGTGCCCACATTCCAACTCCAAACCAAATGCCTTTTCCTTGTTTGGCAATGGCATCATCATGAACTTCTTTCTGTAAATTCTTCATAGGATTAAGTAATAGTTCACGTTGTTCTTGCCGGAATACAATTAATCCAAGAACGACACATGCAGCAGCACCTGCTCCAAATAATGTGGTAACTGCAGCATCAACTTCTTCCAGTAATTTTACCGAAAGCCAAATCTGAGTGACCGCCATCATGAACCAAAGGAACGAGCCTCTCTCTGCTGCTGCCATGATTGTCCCACAACCAATGTCTAATTCATGGTTGCCCTGTTTTGAATCATAGATAATGTACCAAATATAGGCTTATTCAAGTACTGGAACTTGTGATTTAGATTCATGGCGAAGGTACGTCACGGAGTGGCTGGTGACCCAATCGGTCATTCATTGTCCCCTGTCCTAACCGCACTCGTTCATTCTCATCTTTCTAGAACTGAAGGTGTTGAACTGCCTGGTTTGAAAGGAGTAGTAGTCATCCCTACCGATGGTGTTGAGAATGCTTTGGCATGGGGATATGCCGGTTCATTGCCTTCTCCTCCGGATTGGGAATTAGTGGGTTCCCCGTTAGGTAAGTTTAGAGCTAATACTTTGCTTGAAAGAGCAGTAACGGCAAGCATGGACCATATCGAAGCCGATTCAAGATTACCAAATGCTCAACTTCCAGAATCCAATTATGAGACTCTACCGCTAGGATTAGAAGAGGTATGGCTTTCTCTAACCACTCCTCTAAAACATCAATTATCTGCAGCGGCTGTAAAGTACATCGACAATGCGATGGAGATACGTTCGGTCAATTCAATGCGATGGGATGGCCGTTCTTGGTCTGCGGCTTCTACCGATGGTCCAGGCATCTCTTTGGTGGCTGAAGCATTTGGTCATCCTAGTTCCGGAGTGATGGGAATAACAGGAGGGGGCGGTACCGCTCGCTCCGTTGCTGCATCATGGTGTGAAAACGGTGGAACCGTTAGGCAATTAGGTGGTAATCGCCTTCTTGAAGAAGACGGACCATGGGTGCTTTGTGATGATCAACCCGATTTTGTAATTGATTTCGATAATGGAGAGGGCGATATAATCGTGACATATGATCCGATGGAGGGCGATTTTGATAGCCGCATCGAATATCTTTCATCCGTGGCAGATGGCCGCTGGTTACTCTGTGCTCAACATCTTCACTCATGGGCTAGAATTTGGGCGCCCAAGTATTCCGATAAACTACCTTCATTGTCATTATTAATGACTAGATTAGTTGCAGTAGAGGTGCATTTGTCATGAAGAAAGTATTCTTCCTCGTAGCGGTATTGATGCTTCCAACAGTGTTGGCTGAGCAATTTCCAATTCAGAATGTAAACTCAGGATTCGTTGGTTGGTTTGAAGGTGAAAACTCAGGATTAGAGGAATTTAGGGTTTCATATCCGTCAGTTTCTGATGGGGAAAATACTCAGATGGCGCAAAACGGGCCATTCGCAATCGTAGTCTTCATTCCAGATGAAGGCGAATCAGTAGATCAGTATGTTTGGTTACAGGATGGATTATCTAAATGGGGATACATTACTTTGGTAACAACCTCTTACTGGGAAGCAATAGATGCCACCCTAAATGATTGGAATGAAAATAATACGTTAGGCGTCGATGGGTCACAGGGAATGTTTGCATTGAATCATATTTCTTTGGCAGGACATGGTACAGGAGCGCATCAAGCAGCAGAGATTGTCAAAACAGGAAATCATCAAATCGATGGATTATTCGGACTTGGGTTTGATGGTTCATCAACTTCGCAAACATCAGATGTATTACTTTCCCAGCCATCTTCTGCACTATTTTTGACTGGAACTACAGATGACATATCTCCTGCTAATGAAAACATTCTCAATTATGTTGAAGATTGGCCGGGAGCTTGGCAAGTAATGCATCCTAGAGGGGCGAACCATTTGGGCTATCAAGAGACAGACAGTTTTTTTGAGAGATTGGTAGATGGTGATTCGACAATGGGTCGTGACGGTCAGCAAAATCATGCTTTGAATCACATACTTCCTTATCTTAATCTATCTCTGAAAGGTGATGATTCCGCTTACCAAGCGGCGTTTAACCGTGAAGAAAAATCATCCTCGTCGGACCCTGATTCATATATCGATGAAGATTTGTCTCGTTCACGACTATATGATATGACTAATATTTCAGGTGACACATTATTGGTAATGATGAACCAATCGGTTACGATCACATCAGATGTAGTAATGCGTAATGGTAATACTGCTTTAGGCAATGTTTCATGTCATTTGCCAAATGGAAATCACGTTTTGGGCTACCTGCAAAGTGGGGTCGCATCGTGTACAGTTAACGGCTCTATGCTTTCACCCGGCACTGCTATGATAGAACTGAGAATCGAAGATTACTCTTTCTCAGATTGGCTTGAATTTTCGGTTATGAGATTAGGAATGCCATTAGAAATAACCAGCCCCATTCCAACAATATCGCTTAACCAACACTCTTCAGTAACCGTTACGCCTGATTTTTTTGCATATGACCCAGATGGCGAAGATGTCGTATTCTTATCTGCAGTAATGATTGATGATAATGAAAGTATTTTACAAGTAAATAATACGCTCACTAGTCTGTCGATTTCTCACGTAAACCTCCCTGAGTGGGACGGAACTATGGAGATGGCATTAGTATTGGCAGCAGGTGATGATGTCGCAAATATCACTGTAAATGTCACAGTACTTCCAGTAAATGACATGGTTGTGCAAAACGATGTTATCCCTCAACAACTATCAGTCGAAGACGGACAAAGTATCATTGTGGACATCTCAAATTATGTCAGTGACCCTGAAGGTGAGCCTTTGGTGGTAACTTCGGTAAGAGATTATCCTGGGTTGCGAATTAACACCTCACTATCGACCATCTTAATCGACCCCCAAACACATTGGAATGGTGCTGAATTGGTCGAATTGTATGTGTCGGATGGCGAGACGGAAGCCCTGTCTATTTTTGTCCCTATCAACATTGAACCCGTCAATGATATTGTCGAGTTCTCTGATTCTACATTAGAACTCGAAATGGAAGAAGACGGAGTTCTCATCATCAATCTAGAGAATTACACTATCGATGTTGATGGTGATGAGTTAGTTTACGAAGTCACGGGTGTCTCCGAAATCGTAGGATTTTCTCTATCTGGTAGCGAGTTAGTGTTTGCAGGAAACCCTGATTTGTTTGGAATAAGTCAGTTCGAAGTGAATGTTACTGATGGTTCCAATTACAGCACAATGTCGCTTGTACTGAATACTAAATCTGTTCCTGATTTGCCAGTTGTAGGCGTTTCATCTATCGATTTAGATGGGAATACGATTTCGATTCTATGGACCATTGCTGACAATGATGGTGACACTGGCTTGATTTATTCGGTGACTTTTGCTGGTGAATCGATTGAACAAGGAACAGAATGTGCGGGTAACAAATTGTTGACCTGTGTGACTTCTTCGGGATTAGGAGAAGATGGGATTTACACTGTGGAAATCAAGGTGTGGGATAGCCATGCCCAAGAATGGTCTAACAACGTAACACAAGAAGTCGAAGTTAAGGCGTTAGTGATTACTCAAGACGATGCAGAGTCTGAAACTGCAATAGGAGACTGGGTTCTACCAATAGGACTTGGATTACTTGTTATCCTACTGCTAGGATATATGATTCAATCCAAAAAAGATTGATCACAAAGGTATGTTTCCGTGCTTCTTTGGCGGTGACCATTCACGCTTTGAAGATAAGACCCTTAATGCTCGAATCAGTCTCAATCGACTCTCTTCTGGCTCTATTACGTCATCTAGCCAACCATTACGAGCGGCGACATAAGGGTCGCCAAATTTGGACTTGTATTCAGCCACTAATTGCAGTCTAGTGTTTTCTTTTTCTTCTTCAGGAGCTGCTGCAATCTCTCTTCTGTGAATGATATTAACCGCACCTTCAGCGCCCATAACTGCTAACTCGGCGGTTGGCCAGGCGATGTTGTAATCTGATTGCAAGTGTTTGCAACTCATTGCTAGATATGCTCCACCGTATGCTTTACGAGTTACTAATGTCAATTTTGGAACTGTAGCTTCAGCATATGCGAATAGTAGTTTAGCACCATGCCGAATAATTCCACCCCACTCTTGGACAACTCCTGGAAGGAATCCTGGAACATCTTCCAAGGTTACTAATGGGATATTGAAGGCGTCACATGTTCTAATGAATCTGGCAGCCTTAATCGAGGCATCAATATCCAAACATCCTGCAAGGACTTTAGGTTGGTTTGCAACAATTCCTACTGTCCTTCCATCCAACCTGGCATATCCTATGATGATATTTTCAGCGTATGAATTGAACAACTCCATGAAGAAACCATCATCAACTATCTCTTCGATAACCTTCACCATGTCATATGGGCGGTTTGGATTGTCTGGAACAAAAGTGGCTAGATCTGGATTTAATCGAGTAGGGTCATCTGCAGTAGGCTCAACCGGTGGGCTTGCCATATTGTGGTCTGGTAAGAAACCGATAATGTCTATTGCAAGGGCGCATGCCTCTTCCTCATCTTCAGCGATAAGACATGCAATACCTGAACGGCTTGCGTGTAATGTTGCTCCTCCAAGTCCAGCCGCATCTACTTCTCCACTGATACATTCTGGCGTTTCTAGCGGAGATGACATGAATAATTGTCCATGCTCACTACCGAGTATTGTGAAATCTGCTAGGCTTGCGCCAAGTGCTGAGACTCCAACGACTGGTCCCAGAACAAGAGATATCATTGGTATTCTGCCAGAGCACTGAACTAATCGATCCAGTAATTCTCCAGTTCCTGCAAGTGCCGAAATGCCATCCTGTGCTCTTTGGCCTCCACCATCCCAAATCCCAATAATTGGTACTTTGGTTCTCTCTGCCATCTCTACAACTTTGGCGATTTTACGAGCATGCATTTCACCCATGGAGCCGCCGTGTACCGAGAAGTCTTGAGCGAAACAGTATATCCTGCGCCCATTGATTGTACCATGTCCACAAACAACTCCATCACCGAGTGTTTCATGCATGAACATTCCATAATCGGTAGTACGGTGAGTAAGGAAGGTGTCGATTTCAACAAATGAGTCCTCATCCAAAAGCATGCGGACGCGGTCTCTTGCAGTGCCTCTACCTGAGAGTCTGATGCTCTCTTGGCGCTTCAGACCACCGCCGATACGAGTCTGTTCTCGACGGTATCTCAAGTCCTCGAGCGCGTCGCTCGAATCTTTCGACATGAATCTTCCACTCCTTTGAGGTTCTTCATTGAAGCGGTTAAGACATCAATGATGGGTCGTTCTCTCCACACAAGTTTTCAGAGAGAATTGCTAGTTCTTTACCATTGGATAAAGCCCAGTGAACTTTGGCTAGCAATGCTTCAGGAGATGATGTCGATGCATGGCCCAATATGCCAATTCTCTGTTGTTCTCTCCCCTTTGAATAAACGTTCAAATCGACTGGGCCGTGAATACATTGGTTTGCTACGATTACAGGAATCGAACAGGAACTAATTATCTTGGCAAGTTCATCATTTTCAGGAGCATCACCATTTGGATTTTCAATTGGTAAATGTCCTAGTCCGGTACCGTGTATGATAATTGCAGAATAACCAGCAGCTTCTGCAGCTTTCAACAAATCACCGTGAAGGTGCGGTCCTGCGACCAGTTGAGCAATTCTGATTTCCGTATCATAATTTGTCGGTTTGGCTTCTGGGCGGTTCTGTGCTCCAATGCTTGTTGTGTGGCTCAATCCATCCTTTTTGAGGGTGATATTGCCCAATAATTCTCCATTTACTGTTTGGAATGCGTCACGGCGAGTCGAATGCATTTTCCTAACACATACCCCTGGGCTAACTGCACAGACTCCATCTCCAGATCCAGCATGCATCACAGTTACCGCTGCATCGCTATCTCCGGTGACAGGTGGTCCATTGGCTGCCCAATAAACCGCAGAAAGGAGATTTTCATTAGCATCGGACGATGCTCTGTCCGATGAGCGTTGTGAACCGGTGAATACGATTCTTCCCGCTGGCCTTCCGCCTTCTCCTGCGAAAGCGAATGAAAGAGCCGCAGCACTGATGTGCAGTGTATCGGTTCCGTGGGTTATTACTACGCCCTTAGAACCAGATTCAAATGCTGATTGACATGCTTTAATCATTTGATTCCAGTGCTGTGGACGGATGTCATCCGACCACATGTTTCCAAGTTTTATTGCATCGATATTTGCAATCTTTAGAATCTCAGGAACACTTGACAATAATTCTTCAGGCTCAAATCTCGCAATTACTGCTCCCGTAGCATAGTCAACTTTCGATGCAATTGTTCCACCTGTGTGAATGATGGTGACTTTAGGGAGTTCCTGATTCTGTTCAATTTTTACCATTTCAACAGCACTGCTCTCAAGATCGCTAATTTCATCAATAGATTTCACCATGTCAATTGGGTAACTAACATTGTAGCCATTAACTAATTTGACAGTGATATGGTTTTGAGCAGCACCGGGTAATACTACTCCTTCATGAGATGTACTTCCAGCAGGGCCCACCGCTATCATCCTGACGCGCTTTCCAATAGCGGGCATCTCTACCATGAGTTATCCTAGTTCTGCTGCCTCTTGAATGTTAGTGATTCAATCAAATCAATTAGCCCAATCTGAATCATAAGACGGTTAAGCCATCGTGTGCGAATTCAACATAATTAGTTGCTTTCAAGATAGCATTTTGTTGTTTTGATTAAGTTCTTTTCATATTGATTGTCTGACAATTCTGTATGTCCAAATCATACATCATGATTATATGAGGAAATCGGAGCGACAAATCATGTCATCTATGCGAAGTGCGTCTTTTTTTACTGCCATCGTACTTCAGTTGCTAATGTTTGGAGCGATAGCCTCCCCTCTAGCCGATTTGACAAATCCTTACGGTGATGAATCAAAGATGAATATTGACCTTGTTGCAAAAATCAATGAGGTAGATGGTGATACTATTCTTCCAGTGATTTTTCAATTAAATTCTCCAGTTGAAGATAGTGATGAAACCTACCTAAGTGAACTTGGTTTCAAGTTGTTAGGTAATGCACCTTTGGTAGATGGTGGATTAGTTGAAGGTTCAGCCTCTGATATCCGCCGCCTTTCCACTTGGGAGCGCGTTGAATACTTGGAGTTAGACAAGCCATTAGAGTTCTTTTATCTCCCTCCTGAATGGGGTGGAGATCCTACTGAACCGGGGATAATGATGCATGAAACAACCCACGTAGTCAGGGCTACTGACGTATGGGATAGAGTCATTATTGGACCATCGGGGGATGTAGAGCGTGAAGTTGACCTCTCCTTCTCTGAATGGGATGGTGACGGAACAGCAATTGTCGATTTAGACACAGGAGTCGATGCTGGACATCCTGATTTTGATTATTTGGAGCCATGGACCGGAGAAAAGGTCATTTATTCTGCTAAATTCAATGGAATCTCTTGGTCTGAAACACGTAATTCAGACACATCATCGGGGCACGGCACCCACGTTGGCGGAACAATTGCTGGCAATGGAGATGCTTCAGGTGGTCGGAGAGCAGGTGTGGCTAAAGGTGGACAATTAGTTGCTTTAGGAACCGGAGACGGTGCCTCAATCTTTGCCGCAGAACAAGGTCTAGAATGGACATATGATCATTCGGTACCAGGTCAGAATCCGTATCATGTACGAGTAGTTTCCAACTCTTGGGGGTACCGATGGAGACTACGATCCAAATGGAGTAATAGCCCAACTTACAGACATGCTAACCTTTGACAACGGCGTTGCAGTAATATTCGCAGCATCTAATTCTGGAGGTTCAGGTAGTGAATGCTCAGGAGATTTACGAACCAATGTGTATGCAAATACTCCCTCTGCTATCTCCGTTGCAGCTTTGACGCATGATGGTACTGCAGTTACATCATTTTCATCAAGAGGTTGTATGAATCAGCAACACACATGGCCAGATGTTGGAGCCCCAGGTCGAGACATATGGGCTACTGCGCCACGTGGTACTGCCATCGATGCGTCAACTAGAACGCAAGGCGATTTGTATTACATGTCGATTTCAGGAACTTCAATGGCTACACCACATGTTGGAGGAATGGCTGGATTATTGCTGAATGTAGCCCCTTCCTTAGGTGTTGCAGATTATCATAGGGATGACCATGATTTCGGTTCCAGTTTAGTAGGCGGCGATGGCACTGCTGCATATGGACAATTTGAAGATTGGGATGAGGCCAATTTCAGCCGTGTGCATGAAATCGAATTGATTCTAGAATTAACAGCAAGATATGACGGGATGGCCAATTCTTGCGAAGATGGTAATGATGAAGACAGTTGTTCAGATATTCCGACTGAGTGTTATGTTAGTGCAACCGGCAAATGCCATGATTGGAGAGTTGGTCACGGATTAACAGATACTGATGCAGCGGTTGCTTTAGCAAGAACTCTACAACTAATGAGAGATCAAGACCATGATGGAATTGTTGATCATCCTGAGTACAATGTTTGGGATGCTTACGAAATATATCAGGAGATGATGGTTGATACAACAATTCCAGTAAATACCGACCGTGTTAGACATTCGTGGAAAGGAGATTGGAATCACTTCAACAATGGTGCTACTGGTGCAGTTTACTACACAGAGGATGCCCATTATGTCTGGATTCCAAATGGTACCTCTCGTTTAGAAGCAACATTTACAGCGACTGAATTTGACAGTGATACAGTTCAAGCAGGAGCATTGCAGCTATCCATTGACCTAGCAGAAGATGGAAGCAATGACGCTCAAGGTGCAGGTATTAGACAATCCGACTCTTGGTATTACGACTTGGATGTAGATGAATCTGCATGGGGCCAGTGGGCTGAATTTGACATATCAGGGCAAGCGGTTACCGTGTTTGGATTCATTGAAGATATAGAGTTCTTTGAATCTAGAATCCCATATACTGTTGATGTAATGTTAACACTTGACCTCTCTCAAGCAGTAGATATTCAATTCGATCAACGTCCTGATTTCTATTCAGATTTGAATCCAACATCTCCATCTGACATGTATGATGCATCTATGGATGGTATGCTAACCTTCACTAAGCCTGCATATGATCAAGCAGGGGTAATCTCTCTTATCGTTCCAAAAGAAACAGAGGGACGGAAGTGATAGTGATGGTCTATTTGCATCGATTGCACAATTATTCACAGATAACCCAGGTACAATGATATTCATTCTTTTACTCATTCTGTTATCTGCAGGCGGTGCAGGATATGCAATGAGAAATGAAAAGGAAAAAATTCAGATGGCCATTCTAGCAGAGGATGAATCAGAAGGCGAAATAGAAGATGACGAATCTTGATTATTCTTCACTGTCATGTTTAGCCATCTCAGAAGGCACTAATGTCAGACTAGTTGCAAGTATAACTGACAATATGATGCTGATCGATAACAACACTCCGGTTTGTTTTGCAGGAGGGAAATCGGCAAAACTCAGCATAAGGAATACAGAAACTGAAGTCAATGCAGCGCCCCACCTTGCAAAATTATCACTGAAAGTGACCTTGTGGCCTGAACTAGCGTGGGCTAGGTAATCTGCAGCAAAGCCCATTCCCAATAGAACTGCAGGTGCAGTGCCTACTCCTCTTTCACCGGTGATACTTGCTAAACCATCTACTGCTAGGCCTATGGCGACAGTTCCAATCGCAATCCGCATCGACTTTCTTAGGCGAATTGGTTACTATAGCTGCTACTATGAATACTGCAGCACCCGCTGCAATAATTTGAGTGATTCTCGAATCTTCGAAATCTTTTGCTAAAGATGCGCCTATCACCAATTCTCCTCCAATGACTCCAGATACATCCTTTGCTTCCATCAAACCAGTTACATCATCTAAGAATTGTAATGCTGCATCTGCATTACCACCATCAATGAATACAGCAATTGCAACACCTGTTGTAATACCACCATCTTGTAATCGGTGGTCTTCCATTACCGGAGTGCCTTGATTTATCATTGACTACAGAATTTACAGTAGGCGAATCTTGCTCATCATAGTCATGACTAATCCCCAAAACTAGTGGTGATTCAAGCAATCCGGTTTCAAACGAGATTACACTTGGATGATGGCCTAACTGAGTCTGTATTTCCACAACATCCGCATAATCTTCTGGAGAATCTCCATCAACATCAATTATCACCCATGCGATTGTACTGGATGCAATTAGATATTTTTCTTTCAATTCCTCAAACTCGTCCAAGGCAGGGTCATCTTCAGGCAAGAATTGGTTGATATCAAACACTTCAACACCTTGTGGGGATGCTAATGCGATTGCTATGAGCATTACTAAGCAGACAGGCCAACTCCAAACACCAATTTTGTTCTCGTTTGAAAACATTAGTCTTTCGTCATGCTTATGACTTGTTTTTCTTCGATTTAAATAAAACTCTTCGAGAACATATCTCGTTAGTAGCCAATCAAGGAATATTCCAAGCATCATTACTAGCCCTAATGAGCGTTGAGCTTTGATTGGCGAAAATAGTGATAGAGATACAGCGGCTAATGTCGTTACTAAAGCGATCAGCAGAATTGAGCGAACTTCATCTCTACTCCTTGATGATTTACAATACCAAAATGCCCCGTCAACCGCTACTGCCAAAATTATGGGAAATGCAATCGCGTCAATTATCGAAATATCGAATCCTAATGCGGAAATTAATCCTGCTTCAGCGGCAATAATTAGCCCAACGCTTCCTAATGTGACCAATGAGATTTTCCAATCTCTAATCACCACATACATCACTAATGCCAGGAATATTACTGAAGGAATCAATATTGATGTCAGGTCGTCTTCAGCCACTACCTTTGCTTTTTGGAATAACATGTTGACACCCACAGCATCAACTTCAAATTCAGTTGCATCACTTACCTTTTCGGCCCATAACGTCAGGCTATTCCAGTCAGTTCCACCTTCTTTATCCACACTATCTAGCCATATGAGCCAAAGTATCTCGTCTGAATTAGGCGCTTGCTGTTCGTTTGCCCCTGGGAATGAAGGACAGGCTACACCAAAGTTTGCCTCCTTTGGTAGTAGGAGTAGGGTTGTCTCAAAAGCACCAGATTCCATGCTAGTGGATTGGTTTCCACACCAACCACCTTCGATTGGAGGCTGGAGAACATCTGCCCATTTGGTAGCATTTTCTAAGGAGCGGTTTCTTGATTCGAAAGCATCAGACCAAGCACTGAAAGGGGTTTGTAACTTTGCAACAACAACTTCTTCATTATCCCATGACGTACTAGAGTTTGAGCCATCTAGTAATTCTGCTTCCAATTGCATTAGTTTCTGAACCAGAGAGAAGTCACTGGTAATGGAGCGTCCATCATCATGTGTTATTTTGAGGATTAGTTGGCCTTTCGTATTGTAATCTTCAATTCTCTCTTCGTTTATTCTCTTTACTGCAGGGTCATCAAAAACCGACTCAGTATTCAGAACTAAGTTGACCGGTGCAACAAACATCATTCCAGAACAAATAACCAGACTCAGTAGAATAGAGAGTCTGATATTTTCTGGCTTCATAACAACTCCACACAGAGTCTATGCAATCAATTAATCTGTGTCAATTGAGAAAAGTAAGGCATTACTTCCATTCTTCCCAACTGCCAGATTGTTGATTCTTCCACCACCAATTCTGACTACCCGCTGGGTACTCAGCGACTTCATAGCCATCTTGCATTTGTCCTTGTAGACCAGGAGGTGGACCTCTAGGTTGACTTACTGGTGCAACTGCTGGAATTGGTTTGATGTATTCATCTGCAAACATGCTATCTTGCTCTTGGAACCATTCATCGTCATTGTCACTTCTACGAACGAATAGTAATGCTACCACTGCTGCAACTATTATTCCTGCAACAATTGCTCCAAATGTCAATGGTGCCATTCCTAAAATCTTGCTTTCTGAAGAATCAGAAGATGAATTTTCTTCAGCTTCATAATCTGGGCATCCATTTCCAGGTAATGATTCATCTACGAGGTCAGGGTTCCAATATTCCCATTCCTCACACGCTGTCATTCCAGAGGTGGCATCGCCACCATAGAGTTGTGAATCAGAACAGCCATCAGCGTTTACCCATTCACCAGCGGGTGTGTCAGGGCATAAGTCGTATCCATCGACGACATTGTCCATATCTAGGTCATCAGTATTATCTGGATTGTCAGGCTCGAATGGGTTATCATCCTCATCATCAGGAATTCCATCGTTATCATCATCATCATCGAATTGATCCGAGATTCCATCGTTGTCATTATCTGCTGTTTCATCGATTACTGTTCCGTCTTCAGTTACAGTTATGGTAATCTCTGCAGGATTATACATTCCACCTGATGCTCTAATCATCAGAGTTCCTTCTTGTAAGGTAAATGTTGCTTGACCATTGTAATCGCTCAGGTCGCTGAACAGAGTCAATCCATCTTCAAGTACGAGAACCGAAAGTAATTCTACTGGTGTTCCGGTTTCTGCATCGGTAGCAGTTACCAGAATTACATCACCTGGTGATGGATTTTCAGGTAGTAATTCCAGTGTGAGGTTCTTCATTACAAGAGGTTCAGGGTTTGGCTCTGCAACTTGTGAACCGATTGCGGCGGTGATTGTTGCAGAATCTCCAGTACCTTGCTGAACAAGAGCCAGTACGGTATAGTTACTAATCGGTGATGCCAAATCAGGTAATGAAAGGTCAGCACTGGAACCGATTCCCCATGCTATCGACTTGACATTTCCGAACAAATCCTCGAACATATCGAATGCTTCTTCTTCAATCAGTTCATCATCAGAACCACAATTTTCGTCGTAGCTGTACTCATTTGGCATAACCTCGAATTCGGAGTCCACCTCTGTTCCAGTATGTAATATGTATTCGGTTTCAGAATCTAGATTAAAGTGCGCATTCATCATCCCAGAACCTTCCCATGACTCCTTCCAATCGACATATTCCCCGTCTTCATTCATTTGGGGAACTGGCTGTACTTCGTTTCCATCATTGTCCATTAGAATTGCATTTGAAGGGTCGATAAGGTCTTCAGCGATTTTGAATCTATTGTCGTATCTATGTTCTAATCCGATTATTAAGTTATAGTTACTAGAGTCATATTCCGGTGCAGTTTCCATGTTTTCACAGATTTCGACTGATTTTTCATCCGCAGCAACCCATCCTACATCTGGTCTGACGCCTTCATCATAGATGAAAGAGGTAAAAGATGCAAAATCAATCGTTGCAGGGTCAAACCCTTCTTGAGGAACAGCAACTGACAAAATCCTAGTTGCTTCACCAAACTCTTCGTTAAGAGCTACGTTAGTGGTTTGGCCAGGTCCTAATGAGCCTAGCATATCCAACTGAGCAGGGTTGTTTAGAACAATTCCAAAGTGAGCTGCTTCCAACTCTATTCCTTCATCTGGCGCAGTAACTGCAGCACCAATGAATGAAATTGGAGCATCGAATCTAACCTCTTGAGTTCTCGCATTATCTCCTTGTTGGAATTCTAACTCATGCAATTCAGCTTCGTTAATAGAATCCCAATCAAAGTCAGGGAATGCAACATCGATTTTTAGAGGAGCAATTCCTAATGTGACATTGTATTCATCGCTAGAAATGCCTGATGTTGTGACTGTTAAGGCTTGTAATTCAGAAGTTGATTCCCTCGTATATACTGGGAGTCCAGCAAAAGTTGTTACTTGAGTTAATCCTTGAATTTCCAAAGATCCTCGGGTTACATAAACAAAGTTTAGACCGATTCCAGTCTTAGTTTCTCCATCATCCATTACCGCCTTTGATTGAACGATTGTGATGTACATTCCCGGGTGGTTTGGACTGAATGTTAGACTTGCGAGTCCATTTTCATCGACATCCATTACTTGTTCAGTAATCACTTCTACAGGTCCTCCTGTGATGAAATTATCAATTACTTCAGGAGATGGCGTGCTGGCTTCTTCACTTTCTAGCCAGCAATCAGTATCACCAATCCAGCCAGTCCAATAGCCGCCTTCATCCGACTCGGAGTCTTCCTGCCAGAATCCCATGTCGGTATCGTACCTTAGATTGTCAGTATGTGTCATACCATTTTCATCTTCGTATTCTACACCGATGTAATACTCTCCAGAGCTAGCATAATCATGACCTTCCCAAGCACTTTCAGTATTTTCATTTACAATATATTCCGATTCTTGACCATCGCCCCAAGATACAGTTACACTATCTAAAATTGGTTTGTAAAATTGTTCTCCTTCATCTGCTTCAAAGGTGCGATAGTTGTATCCAACATTCACATTATTTCCATTAGCGCTTCCTTCAGAAGAAGTACAGCCAAGGCTTCCTGGAAGAGGCATCTGTCTCATTTCAGTGAATTCAATTCCTTCAGTTGTAGTTCCTGAAATTACTAAATCAACAACTCCTCTTTCGTTTGGAAGGTAATTACTAGCATCCCAACTTGCACCATTAGATGTCAACTCTATTGCTTCGAATTCATAGGATTGTGGATGACCTCTGTCACGACTGTCGTCATTATATTCTCCCATCGGCATAATTTCAATGGTCATATCTCCGTCTAGGTCTTGTCCAGTGTACATTCCTTCCAGTGTATTTGGATAATTTACAGTGAAGTCATGATCGCCTTGTGGAGACAGGGATTCTGCAGCAGATTGACCTAGTTGCGGAGAGATACGAAGTATTGCAATATCTGCTTCGGCTTCAGTATATACCCCCGCTGAGTCATAGGTTTGTGAAGTAACTGTGACAGAATCTCCTAATTGTGAGATTTCGTCCTGCTCAACTAAAACTCCTAGAGCAGAGACCATGAATGCTTCATCATTATTTTCGATTGCCATCGATTCAAGCATAGATGGCCTTTGGGATTCGACCTCGATTCTAGCATTTGATATCTCGCAACTATCGTAATCTTCAAGCGGTTGCGATAGAGTCCAAGTTGTAGATTCCATTTCTGGAGCGATTAACAATCCGACGTATTCATCGTCCCATTGACTTCTCTTGACTAGTTCAGTAGTAACTTGGTACCCTCTGTCATTGGTCATAGATATGCTAATTATTTCATCGTTCCATTCTTCCTCAGAGCGTTGTTCCTCTCCATCACAATATGCATCAGTATCAAATCTTAGAGAAATTCCTAACTCTAACAAGTGAGAATCATGGTCCAATGTTTGCATTGGACGTAGGTCATTGAAGATAACAGGTTCTGGTCCTGCGTCATCATTTTCATCATCATTTTCATCTTCGTCGCCCTCCTCATCTTCTTCATCATAGTTAGGCCACTCTGAATCGATGTTTGACCTTGAAGCATTACTCATCCAAGAACCAAATTCAGCTAATACTTCCCCAGTTTCTTCCCATACTGGGTTTTGAGTAGAATCGATTACAATCTCAAGAATATCTTCAGGTAGAGTGTTGAAGTCATCAAATGCATCATTGACCCAAGGTGCATCAGTTTGCATCTTCAAAGTCCATGCTTGCCCCTCTTGAGTGTCGAGTAGGTTTTCGTATTGGAATCTAATGACATCTGGAATATCGTCTCCATCAAGATCTTGTATATCGGTTTCAGATATTTCTCCCGCCATCTCAGCAAACCTGAGAACAAATTGTTGGAAAGGCGTCATGTTGTCAAAGTCACCTTCGAAAAGTGGTTCAGCATAAGCCGTTAGGCCGTCAATTATTGCTTGAGGGTGGTCGGAAACCGCTAGCAATGCAATGTTGTGCATTATTGTCTGTGCTGACTCTAATGGCCTGACGTTGTTTGCAATATTGTCAATTGCTTCTTCCATAGCAGTCCATTGATTACTTCCTAGCATGCCATTGTAAGCTGCTTCAAACAGGTCGGTGCCTTCGAAACGAGTAAAGTTTTCAATTGGGTCATATGATTGAATGTATTCTGCTAAATCCTCAAATTGGTTCATTGAACGCGGTATTGGGATGTTGTGAAGATACATCATTAAACCAGTCATAAACAGGATTCCTGCTTCTGCATCGTCTGAATCTAACATTACCATCAATGCCTCAAGGAAGTTTGCTCCAGCAGACATGTTGTATTGCGTGTGTCCAGCATTTAGCATGCTGTTCCACAACTGCTGGCTGCCTCCTGCTCCGCTTCCTTCTGTTGCTACAGCGACGAAATTAGACCATCCACCATTGGAAGTACCCTTGGATTCCAGTTCAAAGAACTCATCTGCGATTAGAGATAGTGGATTAGCCGAATCCCAAGCGGTATCAACCGCTTGCAATACTTTCTCAAATTCTCCACGGAATACTTCTCTTAGTTGCGTTGGGTCATCTAAAGCATACCTTGCCCCATCTTCTGCGAAGATTCTTGCCCCATATGCCCCACCCATAGCGGAAACTGGGATTGTATAGGTGCCTTGCCAGGTCATAATATCGGAATCATCTTCATGAACACCAGTCGAAACAAGTACGACTCTGTCAACGAATTGTCCATTTCCTGGAAAAGCCACACTGATTATAGAATCTAGTGGGTCCATGTCATATTTTACGATGTCAGCACTTACGAATGTGTTACTTGTGTGGCCCATTGTGTATGCTTGAATATCGACTTGAGAACCGACGCTTGCAAATTTAGTTGTTACAAACCCATCGATACTCAATACTTCTACTGAATTACCATTTGTTTCAGAGTCATTTGGAGCTGCTATTTCACCTAATGCAGGTTGCAAACTTAGACAAGCAAACATCACTGCGACAAGGATAATCCTTCTGGACATAAACATTGTAATGCCAATAAGTATTTGTTTGTTGTGGGCCTATCATTAATGGGTTACTGCTTTGAAATTGCAAGAATTAATTCACCCGAAGTGTCAGTAAATGCTCCACAACCCTTGTCGCCAATGTCAATTTCAGTCCAAACTCCATTTGTTGTAGCAAAGGAACTGCTAGGAAGTCCGATGGCAGTTAGCCAGATATTCATCGGTGCGATTATGGTTGAGTCTCCGTGTATTGACCAAGATTGAATCTTATTTTCATTCACTGGTTCCATCGAACAAAAGGGTTGGTGTGCCGTAATTTTATCTTCTATTCCGAATAAATCGCGTAATCCACCCAAATTCGAAGTGTTAGACTCATTGATTTCTAGTTGTGAATAATCATTCCATTCCTTCAAATCGTAAATCAATGTAGGTTCTCGTGGTTCAACAAAAGTTGAATTTAAATTCAACTCTTGCCTATTTTCTCCGTCACAATTCATACTGTTTGGAAGGCAACCTTGTACGTTGACTACATTGGAAAGTAATCTTTCAATATTAATTACTGGACCTGCGCGACTAGTACTTCCTGATTCAGTGGTTATGTATGACGCATCATATCTGTTTGAAGGGGCCCATTTAGGAGGGTCATGTTCGATAAATACATCCCACTGAGTTGAGAATTCGGCTAAGTCCCAATCAATCATTAACCACTCTCTAAGGATCATAGAATTGACATCAAACTCTTGGAAATGTGTGACGTTTAATTTACCTTCAATACGAATCGTACCTCCCGAGTCAATTGGGTTGAGATTTGTTACATTTACATCTCCTTGAATCATAATACCAGTTGGCTTTGACTGGCAGATTGTACACATTTCAGACTCGATAGGCCAAACCTCCAAGTTTACCTCTGCAGTTGCACCTGGCTTGAAATCATCAAGGCCCAATGAGTCCATTGAACTCCTCGTTGGTAGGCTCAATACCCCATTAATCTCGCTAATTTCTCATCTCTTTTTGCACAGATTCATCTGAATCAAAAGTAAGTGATACAGCAGATAAAATGACTATTCCTATTACAAGCATTTCAATCACAGTTGAAATTTGCAATACTAGTCTTGGTCACAGAACTCCGAAGTGACTTCTATTGATGGAACTATCTCAATTACCTAGTATTTGGAATAGCATAAAACAACCAAAATGTGTTAGACAAAACTAGACTTTGGGAATGGTGGACGCTGGGGGATTTGAACCCCCGGCCTCTTGGTTGCAAACCAAGCGATCTTCCAACTGATCTAAGCGCCCCTATTCCCTCGGGTAGGCTTCTCCCTTTTGAGGATTCACACGCGGTCAACAGTGGCATCTCTGTCTGGACCAAGGCCTACCGAGGAGATTGTTACTCCAAGTAGTGACTCTAATTTAGTGATGTAATTTTGCGCCGCAGCTGGCAATCCCTTGAATCCGATCTTGTCAGAATTACATTTGCGTGCAATCGCTAACCATTCTTGCAATGTTTGAGATGGGAAACCAGGCATTGTGACATAAATTGGTTCGCATTTTTCGAGATCTATCGCATTTGCAGGCATCTCATTGATTTCAGAATCACCCATCTTGTATCCTACGCAAATTTTGATTTCATCCAATCCGCCAAGAACATCCAACTTTGTTAATGCTAATTCAGTAAACCCATTGATGCGGTTAGCATGACGCATTACAACTGCATCAAACCATCCACATCGGCGTTTACGGCCAGTCGTGGTTCCAAATTCGTGACCTACAGTTCCGAGGTGTTCGCCGTCTTTATCAAATAATTCAGTTGGCATGTGTCCATTCCCAACTCGTGTAATGTAAGCCTTAGTGATACCAATCACGTCATCTACATGTCCAGGGTGTATTCCCGCTCCATGTGTTGAATTGCCTCTTGAAGTGACAGATGATGTGACGAATGGGTATGTGCCTTGGTCAATATCCAGTAGGCAGCCTTGTGCGCCCTCAAGAATAATTCTCTCTCCCATCTTTAGAGCATTATCCAACAGGATTCCAGTGTCGGTAATGGCAGATTCAAATCTCTCGCGTATCCAGCCGATTTGCTCTTCAAGTTCTGCGGCTGTCACTCTTTGACGGCAACCAGCGTTCTCTAGTGAGTCATTTTGTAGGGATGCCATCTCTTCGAAGTCACAGTGTGGTAGGTCTGCAAACCTTAGGCCGATGCGGTTTATTTTATCTGCATAGGCAGGGCCAATTCCTCTTCCAGTGGTCCCTATTTTCTTGTCTTGTCCATCGATATAGGTGTGGTATGGTAGTATGATGTGTGCCCTATTGGAAATGAATAGTCGCTCTCCAGAGGGGTCATTTCCTCCGCCGTCTGCCCAGTCGTTCAATTCACGGTCTAGAACCCAAGGGTCGATTACCATGCCATCTCCGAGGATTAATCCACATTCTTCTCTGGTAATGCCTGAAGGTAAAAGGTGGAACTTGAGCACTCGTTCACCAAGTACTACTGTGTGGCCTGCATTGTTTCCACCTTGGAATCTAGCGACCCAAGATGCGCTTTCTGCAAGCCTATCTACAAGCTTACCTTTACCTTCATCTCCCCATTGAGCACCGAGTACAACTGTGGCTGGCATAGTATTCCCGTTGATTGCGCATAGCATGGGGTGCATGAACTATGCGCCCAACAGTTACGATAAATCCGGCTCAAAACAGCCGATTATTATCGTTAGACGTACTTCCTCGGGTCCAATTAAAGAGGGGCCATATGTCTCTATCCGAATCATAAAAACCACGGGTTTAAATACTCCGGCTGCGCATAACTATTGTTCACAGGGTAAAACGTTGCTATTGCACGCAGTATCGGCTTGAGAAAGCGGGCCTGCCATAGCAATCTTTATAGCCCCGTGGAACTACTACATAACTCGGAGTTGACAAGACATGGTACAAGACGAAACATCCCGCCGCGAATCGGAAGAAAAGAAGAAAATGCAACGTGATAACAAAGCCCGTGGGGGTATAGGTTCATCGCGCCCTCAGCGCCGCTTAGTAAATGGCCACACATCTCCTTGTGATGAGTGCGGGGTGCTAAATTGGGTGACTGACAACTCTCGTGGAGAAGTTTCCTGTGGCGGCTGCGGCATAGTTGCCGAAGAGAATTGTATAGACCCTGGAGCCGAATGGACTAATCACGACAGTACGACAGACCGCTCACGCGTCGGTGCTGCTCCAACTTATACACTAGCCGACAAAGGTCTCAACACTTCGATTGCTAGTAACGATTTGACCTCTGGTGCAGCGGGACGATATGGTATGTCTGCAAAATCTCGCCGTGACTGGCGTCGTCGCCGAACTATCGATGAGCGTTCTAAGTCTCGTCAAAGTCGTTCACGCAACTTGATTAGAGCTAATCAGATGATTAGAGATAAGTCTGGTTTGCCTAGGTCAATGCAAGAAGAAGCGTGCCGCCTATACAAGTTACTGTCACACCAAGGTTTCGTCACGGGTCGTTCAATAGCCGGTGTTACTGCAGCATGTACGTACCACGTGGCTCGCAATGAAGGCGTTCCACGCCAGATTCCAGATGTAGCGGAAACCTTTGAAGTAGCAGAGAAAGAACTTTCTCGCATGATACGCCATATCTCTCGTAGATTCAATATGCACAAGGTTTCATCTCCAACAGAGTACTTTGGACTGTATATTAGTGCTCTAAAACTACCCCCTAACACTCAACTTCAAGTCGACCACCTCTGGTCAGTACTGAACCCCCATGTTCACATCTGGCAAGGTAAGAGACCGACTGGTGTCGCTGCAGCACTGATTTACAAAGCGGCTTCTGAGTCGGGAAATAAGCGCACTCAGGCTGAAATCTGCAAAGTGGCCAAGGTATCTGAAGTCACATTGCGTGGACTACTACGACTTCTGGATGGATTGTTCAATAGTTTAGGCGAATCAGGTCAAAACTGAAGATATGTTCATGTGGGCGCTTCGCCCGCATTGGTATATGAGCCGCCGTACAGATCGTGTTCAGCGTAAAGTCAAGATACCTTCCAGCATTCGCAAGAAAGGTAAATCAAAGAAAGTAGAGAAGCCTGGTGAAACGCCGTGCTGCATTGCAAATTGTGATGGTTTCGCGGACAAACACATGGGTGGACGCTCTCTAAGTCAAGAGAACGGCGTAGAAACCTGGGGCGAAGGCGGTTTCGTTGTTAGAAAGAACCGTGTTCGTGTTTGCAAAAGTTGCTACAAGGTTTGGAAGAAAGACAACAAAGAAGACAAGTCTACCCAATATTGATTCAAGTTCACTTTCACTTTCACTTTGAGGGTCCACGCAATGAATGTGTACCTAAGGCCATCAATTCATTTGTTATGAGACAATTGAGAACAGTGGTCCGGTCCATGGTTACTGCAGAAGGTAGCGTGGTTGCTATGGATGATGCTAGTATCGTATGGAAGCCCAAGAACGGTAGGCAAAAACGAGTCAAAATCGAAGTGCAAGCTAGTGTACTGTTAGGCCTTATTGGACCGAGAGGAATCGTAGATAGAGTTGTAGCCGGCGATGAATATGGCGGGGTCAATTTGATATCTCTTACTACAATGGAAGTTGTTGATAGGTTTGTAGTAGGCAATTCTATGGTGCGTTCATTGTGCTCTTCATCGATTAGCGGAGAAAGTATTCTAGTGGGCTGCGAAGATGGTTCCGTACACATGGTGGGTTGTAATGTTCCAAATCGTGTGGTGAGTCTATTCGAATTAGACGGGCCAGCATCAGCGCTAAGGATTGTCGGGCAAGATCTTCATATTCAGCAAGGGTGGGAGAGGAAGATAGTCAGTTGGACTGGACAAAAATCTCTTGTTTCAGCTTGAAGACTCTTTTTCCAGTAAAGACCACGGAGGGTCTGACACCAGGAAATATGCCGTTCTAGCAGGACGTGGCCAACTTCGAGGCGCTTCACCGTCATTATCTAAGCAAGCTTCTAAGAAGTTGATATGCTGGTTCAATACCTCATCTATTCTGTGATTTCCACGAATAGCAGGACCTCTTGCGGGCACGATACTGCTGGGCGAGAGGTCATGGATAGTCTTCAGCGATGTGACCATTTCAGGTAAACTGCCACCTGGCATATCCCATCTGCTTGGATTATCTGCTCTTGGTAGAATTGCTCCAGTAACTAGTACACCTCGGTCCTTTTCGAAAAAACCCATGCCGTCAGGGCTGTGACCTGGGAGTGAAAGTGCTACTAGTTCTCCATCTCCTAGTTTGAAAGAATCACCTTGAGATAGTGGTTCACATTCTGTACTTGGCATATCGGAATCATACCTATTGGCCCATGTTGAATAAAAATCTCCAGTTTGCATTATCGATACGGCATCGCTATGAATATGAATTGGTATGTTTCCAAATTTTTCCGAAACATGTTTGGCTCCGCCTGCAAATGGGTATCTCTGACTTGTCAACATTATCCTGTCCAGATTCAAATCCTTTCCCAAATGTCCAGTGATGCGCTCGACTTGTAGCATCTGATACCAGGTGGTTCCAGCGTCTACCAATATTGTGGAATCACTTCCTGAGAAGATGACTGCGTTGGCATCATGATGGATACCCGGTAATCGAATGATTCGCACATTGGCCTCCACGGGGTCGTGGTCCTTCAAACAGGCGGTGTTTTCATTACGGGTTTGGATTAAATATAGGAAGTTGGTCGGCGAATCATGGCTCGATTCCCCGAAGCAGAAGCACGTTTGCTTCACCGCAAGATTTGCATGAAGTGCAATGCACGTAATGCAGTTCGTGCAGCAGCATGTCGTAAGTGTGGGTACAAAGGCCTACGTGCAAAGAATATTGAGCGTAAGGGTAGTTGATTATAGCCCTAATAATGGCATTATGTATGCCATTGGTCCACCGAGTAATAGCAACGGAATTAGTGCTGGCCATAAGAATACTAACAATGGGTATTTTCTCGTGACCCATACTCTATCAACTCCATTCTCTTTCAGAATTTCAATCTCTTGAGCTAGTTTTTCTACCGAAGGTGTCCGCCTAGGAGCTCTTGTTCGATGAAGGATTCTCTTTTCCCCACTTGGCATATCCGCAATAGTGGTCAGCAACCAAACATGGCTTCCGAGTACGGTGTCGAGATCCATTCTCTCAGCATGCCAAATTAACTTTAGAGAAGTCTGTCCATCTCTCAAGTTGCGAATTGCCATTATCACTGGCAGTATCAGGAATGCTAAACCTCCCCAAACTAACAAAGCGATCGCTGGAGGCATTGCTATTACTGCTGCATCCATACTGGAACCGAAAATTGTTGGTATACTAGACCAAGTGGGAACTAATATTGCAACCCACATCAATCCTTTACAATCCGCCCCTCCATGGATAAGTCGCATCCTCCATGCAAGGTCTACCAGTACTAAAGGAATCAATACGGCAAATGTAGACCACCATAGTGTGGCTTCGGTAGTGGCGTCTCCTGCTATAACAATAAGAATCTCTTCGTCAATATGGTTCATCAGTCCTTGAACAATACCTGCAAGACCAATGAGGTACCAAATACTAACTGCAATATCGGTTCGACTTCCTGCTAAGATGTCTTTCATTGTTGGCCTTCCAATAATTGCTGTTGAGGCATAGGCTACCATGCCAGCAGCGGTAGCAAAAACATACCACTCGGCTTCAGCCACTAGTAAATCTAGACACCACAGAAATATCGCCGGTTTTGACCAAGTAATCCAGAACTCATTTGGAACTCTTCGCTCTTTGTGGTCGAGCCACGCTGCGATTCCAAGTGCCGTGAAAAGGACCAAAAATCTAGTCCAACTAATGACTTCTGCAGAATCCATAGACAACGGATAGCGGCAATCACCTTAAAGCCGCCACACTTGAGCACCAATTACACGAGTCTTTGTGTAGGTGTTTCTAATGTCCGACATAGAATCCAAATTAGTACAAATAGCCTCTGTAATCAATCAACTTGATGATCCAAAAGTACCTCGAAATATCCGTACGGGTGCAAAAGATGCTTGCGTACAATGGCTTTTGAATAAAAATAAAGAAATGGATATTCGTATTGCAATTACTCAAGCAAAACTCGAAGAGCTGTACGAAGACCCAAACATCCCTCCAGAGTTTGGAACCCTTATTCTAATGATTAATACAGAGCTAGAGAAAATGCTCAGAGAAACTCTCTGATTATTCTTCTTCAGATTCAGCAATAAGAGTCTCAACCAAGTCATCAAGATGGATTCGTATTTGTTTCGTTATACGTCCTGCCTTTAGTTCTTTGACTAAATTTGAATGATGAGTTGTCCCATTTGCAGCACTTATCACAAAATCAACTTCATCTATTCTAGCACGTCCTCTTTTGAGAATAGTTAATGCTGCAGACCTACCTGCTATTCTAACCACTTCTTGGTCAGAAACTCCCAATGTTTTCTGTAATTCAGATAGCTTGTGGAATTCCCCTGTAGATAGGTTTCCATCTTTCAATGCATCTTGCCATGCTTCTTCTAGGGTTGGTGCTCGCTCTGAAAGCATTATTGCTAGAGGTCTTGTTTCTTCGATGTTTTCAAGTACGATCTTTACAATTACAAACAAAGGTACAGCCAGTACCATTCCTACAATGCCCCATAGCCAGAATGAGAATGCTGTAATCAATAGCAGTACTACTGGTGACAAGTCTAGAGCCCTTCCTGCCCACTTGGTTTCGATGTAATTACCCCACACTTGTTGATTCACTAACAATAGAATTGTCATCGCCAAAAGCCCCAGAGGTTTCAGTAGGATTAGGCCTAGAATTAGTGGAGGTATTGTTGCTATCAGAGACCCAATGTATGGTACATAATTCAGTATGAACGTCATTACAGCCCATACAAACCACAAATCAATACCAAACATGAACATAATAATTGCAGCAATTACAGCACTCCCTATTCCACAACCAGTCTTTACAATGATGTAGGTGTTAATGCCCTCTTCAATTTGGCTTTGTATGATGTCCATTTTCCCAGTTGAACTACCTGGCCATGCTCTTTCGATACGACCTGGTAAAAGATGCGCTTCAAAAATGATAAAGATTAGGAAGAACAGTACGGTTATTCCAGTTGTGATCATTGTTCCAACTTCACTGAATACCGTAGTAATCAAGTCAGTGGCAGAGCCTCCTGAACCGATTCCGATATTCTGTAAATCACCGCCTAAGGAACCACCATCCTGTACAGACTCTTTTATTGCAGGACCAATGAGTGGAACGTTTTTCAATTTCTTCCATTTTTGGTCTAGTTTTTCATTATAATCTTCTTGACGCTCTTCATTCTCTACCAGTCCTTGTGCTTGTGACCAAGCAAAGAAGGCTGCTGAAATGATGACTAAAATAAACATCAGTAGCATTGTCAGGTATGAAAGGAAAACGGGGAAATTATTCTTTGAGAGCCAATCTGCTCCCGGCTTCAAAACGAAATATATGCCTAATGCGATGAAAAATGGTTTCAAAACACTTTCAAGATGAATCATTGCAAGACAAAAGACGGCTAACAATATGGCTCCATGTGAGATTGTAGCAATCCTTCGATGAAATGTATGGTTACTGTTAACCTGAACATTGTCGCCCATACTCTGGGTCAGAACCATCCCTTACTTCACAGTTCACACAGATTAGGAGTATCTGATTTCATTCCCAATTGTAACAGGAATGCGATACACATCATTATTGCACAAAGGTGAAATGCGGTTGCAATAGATAGAATACCAGTTTTCAAAACTGTATAATCCCACACAACTCCACCCGTCAACGGGCCGAGAATTCTCGCGAACGCTGATGCAGATTCTTGCGCCCCCATCACCATTCCCATTTCTTGACCTTCTTCACGTGTTCTTTGAGCAAGTATTGCAGAGAAAGAGGTCTGGAATAATGCATTACCAGTCGATATTAGAATTACTACAGCGCCCATAGTCTGCCAGATGTATTCATGTGATACATACGGAATTAGGAGAAGTCCTAACCCACAGACTACCGTTCCGATTTTCATCAAGAAATTCGAGCCATATCTTTTGGTCAGAGGTCCAATGAGGCCACCTTGAATAATCAGCCCATTAATGCCAATTATTGCGAAAACCCTACCATTTTGAGCTTCGCTGAAATTCAAATCATATTCTGTAAACAATACGAATACTGCATGCATAATTGTGAATCCATAAATGAACATGACAGAGATCATTACCAGCCTACCTAGTTGTGGCATTTTGATAACTTTTCCAATGTCTTTAATCATGTTAGAAACATGTTTTACTGGGTTAAGGCTAATTTTAACATCGGTTGATGCTTGATGGCTTTCAGGTAACTTCTGTATTGCAAAGAAGAATGAGATAGTGGACAACAATGAAGCGATTAAACAGGGTAGTAGGTATGGGTGTGTCTCGAAAACGGTCCCTGCAAACCAGTTCCATTTGTCCGCTGGATTAGAAAACTCTCCTCCGAGAAATGGCCCAATTGTAAAACCAACCCCAAATGCTGCGCCAATTAGTCCCATTCTCTTTGCTAGGTTTGTCTTGTCTGAAATATCTCCAATATATGCCTTAGCGACTGCAATATTGGCATTGAATGCTCCCGCACAGAATCTTGCTACTAGAGCCATAATCAGGCTAGTGGATATTCCAAAAACTGTGAAAAATACGGTGTTGCCTACTAGACCGGTTAACAGAACTGGTTTTCGTCCTAAACGGTCTGACAATGAACCCCAAAATGGTGAAAACAAGAACTGAGCCGCAGAATAGCTCATCATCATTAGGCCAACCCAAAGGCCGACTTCCACTACACCTTGTATTGAAGCAAGGTCTTCGATGAAGTAAGTTAGGAATGGAATTACTATTCCAAAGCCAATCATGTCAATCATGACGACAAGAAATAGAATAGGCAGGGCTGAGCCCAATTCTTTGTCATCTTTCATAGGAAGACTTCCTCTCAAGAAAGTTGGCTATTAGGGGCGACTTCTGGAGTTAGACGGTCAATAACTGCTGACAACCTTTCAACCAAACTTGTCTTCTTGTCGCCAACCAGTAATGCGTGTTCCATTACTTCATCCAATGTATCGACTGCAATAACTTCGATGTGTTCATATTGTTTGTCCAATAGTACATCCTGCTCATTTGCACGAGGAATAATCACCGTCTTGATTCCAGACTTTGCAGCGGACTCAATCTTCGCAGTAACTCCACCAATTGGCAGAACCTCTCCTCTAACTGAAAGGCTTCCAGTCATGGCCAGGTCTTGGCGAATTGGGATGTTTTCTAATGCAGAGATAATAGCAGTAGCAATAGTTATCGATGCAGAATCTCCATCTACACCATGCGTGTCTACGAATTGAATGTGTATGTCGTAATCGGAGACGTCCTTACCAGTGAGTTTCTTAATTACTGCACTTACATTCGTAACACTCTCTTTGGCGAGGTCAGAAAGACCGCCGGTTGCATAGACTCTACCGCCACTCGAGTGTGAAGGGGTAACCAATGCCTCTACTGGCAGCATAATTCCACTGAAGTCGGACAAGCCTGAGTCAGCTCCAAGTACGGCTAATCCGTTTACGCGTCCTATACGATTACCGGAATTAACTATCAGAGAATATTCCTGTCTCCTCTCAATCATTCTGTCTGCGACTTGTTGTTCAAGTGGTTTAGCAATATTTCGTGCGGCTAATACGTGTCTTGAGGTGGTTAACTCCGCACCTTCTTCGCAGGCTAAGTCGCCTGCAATTCTAACAAGTCCTCCTAATTCACGAAGGCGAAGAGAAAGTTTGCCTCGTCGTCCTGCACGCCTTTGTGCTTCTCGAAGTATAACAGAAACTCCTGATCTATCGAAGTGAGGTATCTCTCTAGAGGTTCCTAAATCTCTGCGAACTTCTTGGGCGATGAAACGAATCAAACGCCTTCTGTTTGCAGTGGTGTCTGGCATGTATGAGTTCACGTATACTTCGTACCCGTATCCACGAATACGACTTCGCAGTGCAGGATGCATCCCTTGAATCGCATCTAGGTTACCTGCTGCAATCAGAATGAAGTCACAAGGTACCGCTTCGGTCTTGGTTAATGCGCCACTTGAGCGTTCAGAGCGTCCAGATATCGGGAATGCTCTCTCTTGCATTGCTGTAAGAAGGGCCTGCTGCTCTTCGAGTCTTAGGAGATTAATCTCATCGATGTACAATACTCCGCCATGAGCACGGTGGATAGCTCCAGGTTCAACTCGGTCGTGAGCAGGCGTTTCCATTCCCCCACTTTGAAAGGGGTCATGTCTAACATCGCCTAGTAAACTACCAGACAGTGTTGCTGTAGCGTCCACAAATGGAGGAGGGTCACTACTTTGGTGCTTAACTAATACCTTAGGAATTCGACCTTCATCTGCTCCACCCATGCGTGAGCGTAAGAACATGTAACCAAACATCAAGAGCAACATTCCGAATAGTAATGTCAAGAGATCTCCACTCTGAATTGCTACGACTGCTAAGAGGAAAGCGATAGCGACGAAACCAATCATCAGCATCTTCTGACTCTTCTCTTTCTGAATTCTAATTGCTTCTTTTTGGCTCTTAACGATTCTATCGCCTCTACCTGCTGGTACAGTTCGAACCCTTGGCTCATTCTCGTCATCTTCGTTAGGATAACATAGGATATCTTCGAGTTTATCAATCGGTAGCAATTCAGTCATCGACCTAGCCAACATCGATTTACCTGTGCCTGGGTCTCCAATCATCATCATATGGCGCCTTTGCTCAGCAGCCTTTCGAATTACAATTGAGCCAGCATCCTGACCGATTACTTGGTCGACAAGTCTCTCCGGTATTGGAACATCCTCTGTACTTTTGAAATCAACACTACGTACCCATTCATCGACAGGCTCCTGATTGATCTCAATATTGTCTGCAGCTTCAGGGCTCCAAACAGTGACCATTTCCTCCTCTTCTGAGTCAGGTGTTTCGATAACTTCCTCTTCGGTCACGCTCTCTCCTCCTACACGGTCCGCTTTAGCCGTTTGGCTAACACCATGATTCAATCATGCGTCTTACTTTAACCAATCACTGCTGGTATTGGTGGCCGTAATATGCCCACTGTTCCATAGTCCAGCCTGCAGGTAGTCCTTCAGGTGGTAGTGGTAGTGCGCCTGGTGGCACTTGAGTGGCGACTGGTACCGGAGCAGCAACTGGTTGCTGGAATATCTCCTGCGCACCGCCATACATGGAATTAGCAACTGCATCGTTAGCCGGGAGTTCGTTAGCCCAATCTACCATCTTTTTATCAGTACCAACATTACCTCCACGCATGAATAGTAATCCGCCCAATAATGCGATGATAATTACTGCAATCACTGCGCCAATAACGGTCATGTCAAGTCCTGAAGATGATACATCGGAAGCACTGCCTGAGTTTTGCTCAACACATGTAGTGTATTCGCAAGCTTCAGCACGCTCTGCTTCCAACTCAACAAGTTCTGCATTTGCATCTTCGTATTCGGAAGAGCCTTCGTCTAGTCCGTCGATTTCAGTATTCTTGGAAGAAATCATGTCGTCAAGTTCAGCAACGAGTGCATCAACTTGCTCTTCAGTCATTGTTTCAGGTCCAGGCGCATCTTCTTCAGCAGTCCACTTCAGAACACTATCTTTGAATTCGAATTTTTCGCCGTTGGAAGAAATCGCAGTAACCTTAGCCACTGTGACGTAATCCTTCAATCTCAATCCATCATCATCAATTTGTCCGTTCAATGGATCGAAAGTCCATCCTAAACTCTTGGATGTAATGTCATGTTCATGAACTACATTCAAACTACAAACGCCAGTTAATGCGTTACATAGTTGCCATGTTGAAGTTAGTGAAGTGATTGTTACATCGTTCTTGTTGAGGAACATTGTAACTTCAGGTACTTCTCCAATGTAAACATCTGAAACAGTCAGTCTGACATCTGCGTCAGGTCCTTCGCCTACTGATAGAGGCAGGCTGTCAAATACATCTACTACTAATGTGTAGATGTTTGAATCATAGCGGTCCTCTGTCTGGATAGTAACAGTTTGTAATCCCTCATCTTCCCAAATCAGAGTTAGAGTGTTATCAAGGAAGTTAACACGTGCAGCGCCAGGTGTAGGATTGTTTGCTGAAACAATAACTTGGTCGATATCTCCATCAACATCGGTTAGGATTTCATTTAGGAAGATTACCTTCTGAGTTCCTGCCTTCAAACGTAGTCCTTCAAATTCAGACAAGTCAAGACGTGGGGCGTCATTGATTGGATTAATCGCAATGGTGATTAATTGGTCAGAGTATTGTTCACCATCGCTAGCACGAACAGTAATTGTTGTTTCACCATTGATGTCTGCGTCCATTGTTTCATAATTCACAGTAAAGCCTGACAAACCAATGTCTAGAATTTCAGGGTTTGAGTTGTCCACAATTGCTATCATTAAATCTTCAGATGAAGCGATACCTCCGTTGCTATCTGTATCGGATAGGTAAGGTAGCAAGAATAGCGACGAAGCAGAGTTCTCATCTACATACTGCTTCTCAACACCTGCCCATCGTGGCTGACCATTTTCAATCACGTTGAACAATAATGTACCAAAGGCTGTGTCTGTTCCGTCATTAACTGAAACTTCGATTCCAGATGCTGTCGGTTGTCCATTTACGAATCGAATATTCTCGAAGTAGACTTCAATTTCTTCAGTGGCTGGATGCCATGCAATGAAGTTTGGACTTGTGCTAGTAATTACTAGATCTCCTAAATCAGTTTCTGCATCGTTAACATTGTTAATTATCGAAACCTTGGTTGATGATTGTACCTTTACAGTAGGTACAGGTTCAGATGTAATTACAGGTAGTGCATTCTTCAAGTCAAATGCATCCTCTGTAACTTGCCATTCACTGACTTGCATACGGGAGTCGATGGAACGTGCACGGATATCGTAACTTCCGGCCCCCATGTTCATATCGGGCTTGACAAGATATTGTCGGTGTTCGTTAGAAGTGCCTTCTTGGTAAACTAATCCATCATCAACGATCAACTCTCCGCCCATCCACTGGTCCATGCCCGAAGATGAAACTTCTACATCAAAAGTGAAGAACGACGTGTTTACATCAACAGCATCATTGAAAGAAGTCTTGGCTTCGATTAGGAAATTATTTCCTCTCTCGATTTGGTTGTCGCCTATGACTTGAGCCTTGCGTGCTACTGGAACTAAATCGTGAGCTACAATTTCAGTGGCTTCATTGTTGGTGCTTGACTTGTCTGCAACCAAATTCGAGACTTCAACTCCGAATGTTGTCTGGTAAGCACTATTTGGTAGGCTGGTAGTATCGATCTGGCCGGAGAAGGATTGTGTGTCTCCAGAGTTAGCAAAAGATGCTAGAGAGTTAGTAGAGCCAACGTAAGTCTTGGTATTACCTGCTTTGTAGAAGAAGCGTACATCTCCTCCCTCAGAATAAGCATCAACGCCGTTGTTGACAATTGTTGCATCTAGATTCAGAACATCTCCGTTAATGTATCCACCATTCGGTGCACCTGGGTTATCGAGGGTGAATGTCTTGACTCCCAAATCGATTGTAGGTGCCATGTTAGAATCACCGGCAGATAGCACATTACGGTGCGATGTGTGGTCTCCATCGAGAAGTGCAGCAACTGTAAGGAAGTTGTCGGCTGAACTAATTCCGCTTACTGCTCTTGCGGTTGAAATTGGTACTGTCCAAGTGTTGGTCACTGGCGTACCTGCTGTTAGTGTGAATGTCTCGAATCCGCTGTTTCCGTTGTTGAGTAGCCACTTTTTCCACAAATTTGGTGGATGGTCTGAGCCACCACCTGCTGAGTACGGTTCGTATCCCTTTTCTTCAGCTACTGCTGCGTAAAGGTACACGTTTTTTGTTCCCGTACCACTGTATACAGCGGTGATTTCGATATCCATGTTATTGCCGTTTTCGGATTGAGTTACAGATAATGCGTAATCGTTTGCGTTTTGCATGTTTCCACCATTTTGGTAGTAACTGTCGTATGACTGCCCGCCTACTGTGTAGTATGTGCCGGATGGTGCATCGCCAAAGACTGTAACTGGGATTCCGCCGGTGTATCCTGGAGCGTTTTGGATGTGGGATCTGCGATTGATTGGCGAATCAGCTGGCCATCCTGATGTTTGAGATTCCCAAAATGATACGAAAGTAAAGTCAGAAGATTGGGTCCCTCCTCCTCCGTTAGTGTTGTACAAATTTTTCAAATTATTTGTAGCAGTTATACAAGGTCCGCACCAATGTGCGCCCATGTACTCTGCGAAAACAGGGTACCCGGGACTTGTGGCTTCCATTTCAACAGGCGTATCTGCCAGTTCTATTGTTGCATTTTCGTCTTGTGCAATCAATCCACCAAAGGAAGCAGAGATGCTTAAAAGCATTAATGCTACTATAGAATATGCATACATACGCGTGGTCTTCATATTTATTGGTTGAATAACATAGTATTTGAAACTGTGCTGCTGCCGTCCCTCCCCCCTATGGGGGGGATTTACAGTCATCATGCGAATCGTTCTTGGTATATTCCTCCTCGGATAGCCATGGCAGAGTATGCGGCCCTGATGGAAAATGAGGGGCGGATTCATATTGTTGAATTGAAAGATGAGGTCGTTAAGCACAAAGGTCTGGGTGTGCTAAATATCGTGACACTACTCGCCGACATTCAAATTGGCGAAGAAGTACTGGTCGGTCAAAAATACCTGACTAGGATGCCTACTAGGTTGCCCGAATTAATCGCAGGAATGGCAAGAAGAGCCCAAACCATTTCAGCCAAAGATGCAGGGGCTTTCATAACGAGATTAGGCGTTGGTTCAGGCGATACTGTTCTCGAGGCAGGATTAGGCTCAGGTGGGCTATCTTTACACCTTGCAAGAGTTCTAGGGTCTTCTGGACATCTAGTTACAGCTGAGCCAAGAAATGAACATGCTGATGTTGGATTGTTGAATTTGGAACGTGCAGAGGAATGCTTTGCTGAATTTCCAAAGCACACTCACTTAGAAGGAATGGTTGAAGATGTCGTTCCTGACCTGGAGTTCGACGCAATCATACTGGATATGCCAGTGCACAGTCCTGCTATTATTGCCTGTGCCCCAAAACTTACTTTTGGTGGACGCATTGCTTGTTATGCACCTACTACATCTCAGTTAGAGAACTGTTGGAAATCTTGTGAAGAAGCAGGACTAGCAGTTGAATGGGCTGGCGAATTGATGGAGAGAGAATGGAGTCCTACTTCCAAAGGTGGAATGCGTCCTGTAAACGGTCCATTCGGCCATACAGCCTTCCTCTTATTTGCTCAGAAGCGATAATTATTCCACAACTCTGATCTTCGAGTCACATTTGGGGCAAGTAAATCTGAACGGAGGCACACTGTCTTCGGGTACACCTAATCTTGCTTCGCAAGAACAACATGTCACTTTGTTATACTCATCGATTCGAACTTCGTTTTCTCCAAGTGGGATTTCTTCTTCCTCTTCTTCCTCTTCTTCGATTGCCGGCTTCTTGAATAGGCGGATATATGCAAGTAATAGTAGAGATAATATCCAGCCTGTGGATACTAAAATCAGAGTATTCTTATTCGACAATTCAACGATTCCTAAATCTAGCCCGTCTGGAGGCATGTGAGGTCCAGCAACACTTGCCCGCAAGTCCACTGATTCGTCCCTAACTGTTTGCCCTTCAACTTGGCTTACAGAATGAATGTTTAGCACTGATTCAAATCCGTCTAGGTTTAGAGGAGTCAGCATTAGCCTGAAGTCTTGACAACCTTTGCTAGATAGTGTGTACGTGGAATTCATTCCAGTCTCGCCTGCTCGGTAGAACACTCCATCCATTTGAGGCTCATTTTTACCTACTAGTTCCAAACTTCCCGCAACGTCAGTATTGGCTTGATTACAGATTGTTAGAGAGATTGTTTGTTGTTCAATGCTCTCATCAAACTCAAGGTCGTTCTTATCAAATGCGAATGAGATTACATCGTCCAACCAAATTGGCTCCACTGTGTATGCTTCACTAATTGTGAATGACATGTCTGAACGCGCTGAAGAAGTCAATCTGAACGTCAATGCCTTCATTCCTGCAGTTTCATCATCACCGATAGTGCAAGACCACGGTATAGGGTTGGACGACATACTCGGTGCCAATTCAATCGCTTCTCCGTCAAGGTTGCAATCCATCTCGACAGTATTGATCATCATAGAGTCGGTAGCAGTTCCTAAGTTTGTAATTATTACATTTCCATATATCATAGAACCTGGAGCTGCTATGTCATCATCACTTAGGACGGTAATCTGTCCACTAGCAATTTGTGGTACTACAGTGATAGTTAACGAATCTATCACATTGGAATCGTCTGTGCTGGTTATAGTAACTACCAGTTCATTTCCTGAAGCAGGGGCTCCAGTGGCTATTTCTCGTGCAGAAATTGTAATTGTTCCAGATTCACCCGAATCTAAGGTTAGGCTTAGAGTATCTACGCTGATAGTAAACCAGTCACTTACTTGTGAATTGTTAATGTTAGCAACAAAGGTTTCAGAAGAAGTTCCCAAATTAGTGACCATCACTGTTAGATTAGCATCTCCTAATGGTGATGCTACAAGTCTGTCCTCGCTAGAGTCGACCATGACTTCATGTCGGTCTGCAATTTGCAAATCAATTGTAAGATATGTTGTAGTCCACCCTCCATCAAATGTGATGGTAAATGTCACACTGGAAGGCTGAATTCCGCTTGAAGCAACAAGTTCTAATTCAACATCAGTTGAATTGCCTGCACCTAAAGATATACTTTCGAGACCACTAGAAACACTAATTCCACTAGGTAATCCGGTGATACTTGCTGCAAGGTCTAAATCTCGAGTTCCATCATTAGATATATTGAGAGTAATCGATGAATTCTGTCCAGGGACTACTACAATTCGATTATCTGCGGGGCCTTCCATGGATAATTCAGAGAATGCCTTAACTTCAAACAATCCGCTTTGGTTGATGCTTCCGGTACCACTGTTGGTAGATGACATAGTGAAATCAAGGGTGATATTGCCAACTAAGGCAGAATCAATTAGAACTTCCATAACAACATATTGTGATGCTCCTCGAGCAAGAGTCACCGGTGATGGATTAGTGAATGTCACTCCTTCTTGGTCGATTCCAATCAGTGACAATGTATCTTCTTCAGTACCATCATTACTAATCGCTACATTGAATGTTTCAGCCTCACCAACGTCTAACTTAATGGAAGTTGGCAGGACCATTGAAAGATTCCATTGCTGACCAACGACCAATGTGAACTCTACACTTTCAGTAATAGAAATGTCAGAATCTAATGTGCCGCTGAGTGCGAATTTACACGAATCACCTGCATGAGCATTGGCATAGGTGGAAATATTAACGCCGATAGAGACGGTGCCATCAGCAGTGATAAATGTCGAATAATTAGGCAAAACCGCTTGACAATTAGCCTGCACAAGACCACCGGTTTGGCTTTGATCCGTAATCACTGAGATTGCCCAAGTCCAGTTTGCATCTGCAGTTGACAAACTGGTTATGTTTAGCTCCACAGTTGAGTTTTCACCGGGTTGTAGTATCACTCCAGATGGGATATAGCTGAATACTAAATCATGTACTGCTGTAACATTGATCACTAATGTCGAACTAACAGAGAAATTACCTAATGCGCTTGCTGCAAATAATTCAAATCCGTAATATCCCGGACCTTCATCACTTGGTATAGTGACTCGCAAGGTGGCAGTTCTATGCTCACCAGGTGTCATCAGATCCATCGCATCATCAACGAATCTAACTTCCCAACCTTGAGGTCCAGACATCATAAAGATTCCATTAGAGGTGTTATTTCCTCCAGTATTGTTGCCGGCAGTGTTGTTGCCACCGGTGTTGTTGCCGCCGGTGTTGTTGCCACCGGTGTTGTTGCCACCGGTGTTGTTGCCGCCGGTGTTGTTGCCGCCGGTGTTGTTGCCGCCGGTGTTGTTGCCCCCGGTATTGTTGCCACCGGTATTGTTACCACCGGTATTGTTGCCACCGGTGTTGTTAGAATTATTATTGCCTCCACCGGCAGTCCAGTTGCTCCAAAATCCAATTAGGTCTGGTGTTTGGTCTACAGATAAGAGCAGTGTGTCATTTACATTACCATCATTAGTAACTGAAATTGAAAGATTTAGTTCGTCTCCGGGAGCCATCTCTACTAATCCGTTATCGCCTGCAGTGGATGAATCAATGGCTGGCAAGTATTGAGGTTGAACCGAAAGAAGTACCGATATATTGGTCGACACATTGGCATCTGGTTCAGTGACCGTGATAGTTAGTGAACCCGAATCGCTTGGCAGTGCGGATGTTGATAGGCGCACTGCGATTGTAGTAGATGCACTGTAAGTTGGAATGACGTTAGTTACGTTTGAATCTGCAGGTACGATCTCCCATGCAGAATCAAATCCAGAAACCAAGACTGAGTATGTCTCAATCGATGAACCGTTATTGTGAATTGTCAAAGTGACATTAGTTGCTTCACCTGGCGATAAAATAACATGACTAACGTCGGTTGAAAGACCGATACTAGGGTGTGCACTTGCTAGAGGAACTAGAGGTGAAAGGGCCATCACAATGACCAAGATTAGTGCATTCACTCTACGCGACATGATATTGCGACTCATTGCTGACATTTCATCCAATCGGCCCTAAGGGCCGGTCAAAATCAATTCTGGAGAGAATCTATTCTCACCTGGTCTAGAATTTCCCAAGGGAATTCCCCGTCCACGCCCGGCGTTCTTCCAAAGTGGCCACCTGCTGCAGTGGATGAATAAATTGGCTTAAGCAAATCCAAGTTTGATGCAATAGATTTCGGAGTGAAATCAAATACTGAAGTAACACGTTTGGTTAATTCGCTATCACTTAGCGTAGAAGTTCCAAAAGATTCAGCTCTAACGCTTACTGGCTCGGCTACACCAATGACATAGGCAAGTTGAATTTCACATTTTGTTGCTAGGCCTGCTGCCACTACGTGCTTAGCTGCCCATCTTGCTGCGTATGCTGCAGACCGGTCAACCTTTGAAGGGTCTTTCCCAGAGAATGCCCCTCCTCCATGACGCCCCATTCCACCATAAGTATCTACGATAATTTTCCTTCCAGTTAATCCCGCATCCGCATACGGTCCTCCGGGGTCGGCGAATCGTCCTGTTCCGTTAACAATCAGTCTGTAATCTCCTTTCAATAGTTCACTTGGGATTGCATGTTCGACAACATGTTTCCTAATTTCTTTAGTAATATATTCTCTTTCTGCAACTTCATTTCCTGAGAAGTTATGCTTTAGGGCATCGTCGTGCTGAATCGCAATTACAACAGTATGTACTCTAAATGGTACACCGTCTCTGTATTCTACAGTGACCTGACTTTTTGCATCAGGTCTTGCCCATGGAAGAATTCCTTCGACTCTTGCATTTGTCATTCTGCGAGTCAAGCGCTGAGATAATGCGGCCGCTAAAGGGAAAAATCTACCTTGTAATTCGTTAAAACTTTCAGTTTCAGTACAAGCGTACCCGAACATCAAGCCTTGATCACCAGCACCCTGCTCTGTATTATTGACTCCCTGACTAATGTTGGCAGCTTGTTCAGTAATCTTTTGAACAACTTCACAACGCTCTTCAGTTCTAGCGTCAAACCCAATGGAATGCGAATCATAACCAATACTTGCAGCGGTCTTTCTAGCAATATTCTCGTAATTGGGATGGCTTCCAGAAAGAGTAACTTCTCCTGCCAGAAGAATTATTCCTTTATCCGGCCCACCTTTAACGCTGGTTTCAACAGCAACTCTTGCATTGGGATCAACTGACAGGCACGCATCAACAATGGCGTCACTAATGGCGTCACACAACTTGTCAGGATGCCCTGAGGACACACTTTCAGATGTGAACAGTTCCTCTGCCATGTATCGTGGGCTTAGATTATCCTCTATGAAATGTATGTTATTCCTAGCGATGACTTCTTGGCCGAAAGTGTCACGCCCCTAATCATGGCGAGCGACACAGTTTGGCATCCGACATCATTTCGAACTCATACTTTAGGGCAAATTCAATCCGACGGGGAATCTCTCGTCGGCTCCGAAGTAACCATTTGTGGATATATGGAAGCAAACCGTGGCAAAGGAAAAATTTGTTTTATGGATATTAGAGACGGGACTGGAAGAGTTCAGATATTTCTCAAGCAAGGTGGAGTTAGTGATGAACAGCTAGAAATGGCTCAAGGTCTATCACGAGAGTCCACGGTGCAAATCGTTGGAGAAGTCGCTCAAAAGCGTCCACCTAAGGTTGCAGAAGGTGAGCCTACCCCTCCACCTACTTACGAAGTAGTAGCATCAATATTCACAGTCTTAACAGAAGCAGCAACACCTCTTCCATTAGGGGTTACAGACACGGTTTCTATCGGACTAGATACTCGCTTAGATAACAGATTCCTTGACTTGAGAAGAGCGCATGTTAATGCAATGTTTACTCTAAGGTCAAAAGTTTTGCAATATGGAAGGGACCATCTGATCACTGAAGGATTCAAGGAGATAAATTCTCCAAAGATTATTGCATCAGCATCAGAAGGTGGAACTAACCTATTCCCAATGATGTACTTCGACACACCAGCATTCCTTTCACAAAGCCCACAATTGTACAAACAATTGACAATTCTAGGGGGCATGGAGAGAGTATTCGAAATCGGTCCTGCATTTAGGGCGGAAAACCACGACACATACCGCCATCTAAACGAATTCATTTCTTTCGATATTGAAGGTGCTTGGATGAATGATGACGACGTAATGTGTGTTCAAGAGAGGATGATTCACCATATCTGGAGTCAAGTTGCAGAACATGACCAAGACCAAATCGAAATCATCAATCATTACAGGGAAGGTCAAGGCGATGAACCAATCACTGTTGAAGTACCTAGCCTACCATTCCCACGCATCGAATATTGTGATGCTATCAAGATGATTCAAGATGCAGGTGAGGAGATTTCTTGGGGAGATGACATAGATTCATCTCACTGCGATATTATCGCAGCAAAGTATCCAGGGTTCCACTTCTTGCCACGCTGGCCAATGGAAATGAAACCATTCTACATCCACCACATACCTGGTGATGTAGGAGCTACTGGCGAGCAATTGTCTCGTGGATTCGACCTGAATTACGGTAGAGATGAAATGACTAGTGGTGGCCAAAGAGAACACAACGTCGATGTTCTTGAGCAAAACCTTCGCAACAAGGGCTTAGACCCTGCTGACTTCTCTTTCTATACAGATGGCTTCCGTTATGGCGCACCTCCACACGCTGGATGGGGCCTCGGAGTTGCACGTTTACTGATGGTTTTGACCGGTTCACGAAATGTTCGTGAAACAGTTCTCTTCCCTAGAGATAGAAGTAGAGTTACTCCTTGAGTTGATTATCTTGGCCGTAGACCGCATGCAGTGGGGTGCAGAAGATTGGCAGTTCGCTGATTTGTATATGCCGGATGAGCCATCTCCTTACCAAAAGGACCAGGGTGTTCCATGCGTCATGCTAATCCATGGTGGTTTTTGGAAGACTGAATATACTCTGGAATTGATGGCACCGATTGCTGAAGACCTTGCTGAGCAAGGAATAGCGGCATGGAATATCGAATTCAAAGGATGGTCAGAAGGTGATGAAGGCGTTTGGGTTGATACTTTATCTGACGTCATGCGTGCGTGGGGCCAACTTGCTTTGTTACCCGGAATCGACATTGTTCGCTCAATGATAATGGGTCATTCTGCTGGTGGTCATCTTGCTTTGATGATGGCTGCAGTTGCAGATCGAAAACCTTGGCTAACTATCGCTCAAGCTCCGATCACAGATTTAGTTGCAGCAGATCATGCTAAATTATCTGATGATGGAGATGCAGTGCGCCGATGGGTCGGTTGTAAGCCAGAAGGTAATGAGGAGGTTTGGAGGCGGATTAATCCAGTAGATAATCCCCCTCGAACAGCAGTCCTAGTAATGCATGGTAAAGCGGATGATGAAGTCCCTTGGACACAATCAGAATCATACGCTAGAGCCATGGATGCTAAGGGAGTAGAAATTCAGAAGTTATGGTTGCCTGGCGACCATTTTTCAATCATCGATGTAGCCAGTGATGATTGGTTAGCGCAAGTAGAAACTATTCGAGACTGGCTGTGAAGGTTCAATACTGTGCGCCCCTTGGCATTGGCATGGACTGGCTAGGAGACGACTACCCCTTCTCAACTACGGCCTTAGTTGGCAAACATGCAATTGTTTGTGGGGCATCCAAAGGAATCGGTGCTGCAACTGCCCAAATGCTGGCAAAAGCAGGAGCAAAAATAACTGCAGTTAGTAGGAATCCTGAGCACTTAATTTCCAAACTATCAGGCTCAGGACATACAGCAGTTAGTCTCGATTTGGAAAACCAAGAAGCAATTGCCGAATTCATTTCTTCAATTGGCGAATGTCACATCTTAATCAATAATGCAGCAGGTCCGCCAGGAGGTCCACTTCTGGATAATGACATCGAAGACTTTGAAGCACCTTTCAAGCGTCATCTTCACGCCGCCCACACTTTAGTCAGAGGAATCGCTCCGATGATGGAAGACGCAGGAATGGGTAGGATAGTCAATGTCATCTCTACTTCAGTTAGAGAACCAATTCCAAACATTGGACTTTCCAATACACTTCGTGGAGCAATGGCATCTTGGTCGAAAACGCTTTCAAGCGAATTACCATCTTGCATTACCATCAACAATGTCCTTCCTGGGTTTACAGATACTGACCGTCTAGGTTCCTTGGCGGCTTCCATCAATGAAAAGACAGGAAAGAGTGTGGAAGATGTACATTCTGGGTGGATGACTCAGGTTCCAATTGGCCGATTGATCGACCCATTGGAAACCGGTGCTGCAATCGCATATCTTTGCATGCCCATAGCAGGCGGTATTCGTGGTGTCTCCTTAGCTGTCGACGGCGGACGAATGCGTTCAATCTGAGGTGAGAACTTGCCAGAAATGAGTCCAACACAAGCAGAAGAAGTTCTAGAGATGTTCGCCGAAGGCGAAGGTTTGGAATCGGTAAACACAAGTCTAGCATTACATCTTGTTGAATTAGCACGCGACTTGGGAAGAGATGCGCTTGTCGCTAGGTTACTAGACCATGCTGCTAAGGTTTCATTGAATCCTGAAGACCAAGGTTGGTGCCAA
>CASIBX010000027.1 GCA_949373075.1 Candidatus Poseidoniaceae archaeon
ACTAGCAAGAATGCACCTAATCCCAGCGAGAGCAGAAAAAGAAGCGTTTGATTTCCAGGGCGATGCAAATTGGAAACGCCCTGCCGCAAAAGATACGGCCAACGTTTCCCCACTATCCGACGTGTCACTGCCATTAGTATTTTTGCCACGGTTGCAAGCATCAAAAAAGCCACGACCATTCCCCCGACGAGAGCCAACGCACGTTTCCAATCAGATCCATTAGAGCGAGCAACCATTAAGAGTAGTGCCACCAACAGAAGATAAATCGGAAATGCCTGCCAAAATCTACCCTTTAAACAAGAATCACTCCTCAGGGTAATCGCTGGCGAGATTCCCTGAATTTTCAACAAGGGTAAAAGTGCAAATCCACAACAAACTAAAAATCCCGTAGCTGTTGTCAGCGCGACAACCTTCCACTCTGGTGATGGATTCACAGAAACAGGTAATTCATCGCCAAGCACTTCGAGAAGCCCCACTTGAATCCCAACCCCAAGTCCACCTCCGAGCAGAGCCCCAAGTAAGCCCAGAGCGATTGCTTGCGCAAAATAGATCCCAAACGCCACGCTTCCAGGACACCCCAAACAACGTAAGACCGAGATTGTCGCGATCCGCCTCGTCACATGAGCATGAACCGCACCCGCAACCCCGATCGCCCCAAGCGCGAGGGAAGCCAACGCAATAAGCCCTAAAAACTTTTGAAAATTTTCCAAAGCATCTCCCAAATTCTCTCTACGATTTTCCGGGGTCTCCATTCTCCAGCGACTCTTGGGAAACTCATCTCGAATCGCTTCTTTTAATTTACGTTCATTACGAGCCTCTTTGATTTTTAGATGCAGCTGATACGACGCCATACTATTTTTTCCTAAAAGACCACTACGCTCAATATCACCTAGACGAACATAAACCTCAGGAGCAAATCCACTGAAGCGATTTCCTCGAGGTGCTGGCTTCTTAATGACACCAAGGATGGTTAGACGGATTCCGCCCAATTCAACCTTATCGCCAATCTTCGCTGAAAATTGGTCAAGAACCGCCGGCTCTAATAAGATCCCACCTTCTTGATGCAACTGGTTCCACGCGTCTAATGGTTGTGTCTGAACCTTACCATAAAAAGGAAACGCCCCATCCATCCCGCGAACCTGCATCAAGCGTGCCCCCAGATCCGGTAAAAAACGAAGCATCGAAGGGAAGCTCACCTCCCGACTAACGCGCTCACCCCGTTTCGCCAAACCGTCAATCTCGTCAGATTTAAGCTCCTTGCGGGAAGACACACGCAAATCAGAACCAAGAAGTGACTTCGCCTCGGATTCGATCCCACGTTCCACGCTTGTTTTTAAAGAATGAATGGCCGTCAACGCAGCAACACCGGAAACAATGGCCAGCGAAAAAACAACTAATCGTAAGCGTTGCGACCGGCTATCACGCCAAGCCATTTTCCAGACCCAACGGCAAAACAAAGACCGCCATAGACTCCTTGGAAGAGGCTTATCTTTAGAAAGTCTCATTTTCCTCCTCGGAGACAATTCTTCCGCCACTCATCGTAACAACACGTCGTGCTTTCGCTGCGAGTCCCGGGTCATGGGTCACCAAAACGAGAGCCGTTTCCGCTTCACGATTCAATCGAAAAAGCATCTCCACAATAGGCTCACTAGTCCCCGAATCCAAATTTCCTGTCGGTTCATCTGCAAACAAGATTTTGGGGCGATGAATAAAAGCCCGAGCCAGCGCGACTCGCTGTTGCTCGCCTCCTGAGAGTTGTAAAGGGTAGTGATCCATCCGGTCACCAAGGCCTACTTCCACCAGCAACTTTTCCGCTTCATCCTGTTTTCCGGACTCCCCACGTAATTCTAAAGGAACTAAAACGTTCTCGATCGCCGTCAAAGTTGGGATCAATTGGAAGCTCTGAAATACGAAGCCAACCAGTCGATTTCGCAAAGCAGCCCGTTCATCCTGATCGAGAGTCTCGATCGCCAGTCCATCCAATACAACCGAACCCACCGTCGCATCATCCAACCCTGCACAAAGCCCTAGCAAAGTGGTTTTCCCGCTTCCTGATGGACCAACAATGGCCAAAGTATCACCTTCTTCTAAGCTTAGGTTAACATCATTTAAAACCGTCAATTCCTGTGAAGCAGTCTGATGAATCTTCCGTAAATTTGAAACCTTTAGGATGGGTGGTTTGACAGCACTTGATGGCGGTTCTAGTTTTGAGACAGATGGAGAAATCATTACTAAAGAGATTTTGGATCGGGCTATTGACTGCCGGTGTTGGATTATTATTCGCCGGAAACACCGCGAAAGCAAATGATACCAAGAAGCGAATTGTGATCCTAGGCGACAGCATCACTGCTGGCTATGGGTTAGAGCTAAAAGAAGCTTATCCGGCTCTCATCCGGCAAAAACTTGCGCAAGCCAAGCTTCCCTTCGTTGTCGTGAATGCCGGAGTTAGCGGCGACACCTCGGCCGGTGGCTTACGCAGAGTGGCCTGGACGCTCAGTAAAGGCGCCGATATTCTCATCATCGCCCTTGGTGGTAATGACGGACTTCGAGGGATTTCAACTGATGAAACCAAAAAAAATCTCCTTGGAATTATAAAAAAGGCCCGGACCAAAAACCCCATGATAAAGACTCTCATCGCCGGAATGCAAATGCCCGCTAATATGGGCCCCCAAATTCACCGAACGATTCAAAAAAATCTTCCCTGAAATTGCCAAAGCATCGAACTCCCGCCTAATTCCATTTCTTATCGAAGACGTCGGTGGAGACGAAAACCTTAACCAGGCAGACGGTATTCACCCAACTGCAGAGGGACAAAGAATTGTCGCAGATAACGTCTGGAAGATCCTTCTTCCAGAACTCACAAAGAAAGAGTCCTGATTTTTCTATTTTCTCACGAAAGACTACAAATGTCTGATACCGTTTCTTAGAACTTATGATATTCCATAAAATGGGAACTATCTTTACATCCATTATCATCCTATCTTTATGCGCTTTTGTCCAAGCAAATCAAAAACCAGAATTCACCAACTACTGCAAACGGATTGAACAAGAAATCCAAGGGAGAAAACACGGTTTTCTTGCTGGGAATCTAGCCTACTACGTCGGTGGATTTCACGCCAGCTGGAAACTGTTTGAAGATGAAACCCTCGGTCTAACCCATCCCTTCTATCACGATCTTCGTGGCAGGGGCGCCTCGCTCCTAAAAAGCAAAATTAGAGGCAACCAAAACACCGGAAAAGGAAACGACTTCCTAAGTTGGGAATTCTATAAAGATACGAGGGTCCTTTATGGTAGCGTAATCGTAAATGGGGAAACGTACCAACACCCTAAGCCCACGAGTATGCGTTGGCGCCCCGATAAAATAGTCTGCGAGTATGAGGTCGCAGGAGTAAGACTAACGGAAGAAAAATTCATCGCAGCCAGCGATGCTGCCGCATCTATCATAAGATCGTCAAAGCCCGTGACCCTTCAATTTTCCGGTCATAGCTTTTACACGCGGAACAGCGCCTCATCAACCGCGAGTCTCAAACACGATGAGAAAAATAAGGCTCTCATAATTTCAGAGGGCGGCACGATGAAAGCCCGCCCAGATCCTAATAGACCCGAACGTGTCGGGCCTTCGATCTACGACGGCATGAGCACGGTAATAGGCGCCTCTCGCAAATTCGCTAAAACCTTACTCACGAAGAAAGATGAAAAAGGGGTTCAGCACTATGCCTTCTCTATTCCTTGCGACGATAAAGGCACCATTGTTTCCTGGGCGATGCACGATGAAGAGGTCCAGGCTCTTCAATCCGCTACAAAGATCATCCAAAATCACCAGTCTTTACTCTCAGAAAAAACCGCCGAAATGAATCGGCTGCTGAACGATGAAATCCCCCACTTCCGATGCCCAGATGAAAAGTTCGTGGATATCTACTACTACCTCTGGTCCCTCTACCTCATGTATCACATCGAGGTTGGAAAAGGATGGGAACTTGAAGGCCACACTCAAACCGCCGTCAATAATTTCCTTGGCCTCCATCGCTACGACGCGGCTTTCCAAATCAAAGTTGGTGCGTGGATGAGCGATAAACGTAAGTTTGCGTATGGCAACGTTCTCACTTGGAAGTATTTAACCAAGAACAATCACTTCCGAGAATCTCCAAACGGTAGCCGGTTGATCTCAGACAATAAAGGCATCGCCTGGCACAGTGGCGCCTATGGACCTGAAACCTCAGAACACGTTCTGGGAGCATGGCAAATTTACGAACACACCGGCGACATCAAATTCCTTCGAGACGCATATGAAGATCATTTTGAAACGCTGTTTTACAAACGCATAACTGGATTTGCGATGAACGACTTCGAAGTTGCTGAAATTCTCGAGGAAATGGCTAGCATCCTTGGCAAGAAAGATGATGTAAAACACTGGCAAACATTGATCCGGCGGGACCCTAAACATATTCGCCTTATGTTTGATCAACGTTGGGAATCAAACGGAGTGCCAAATTACTTTGGCGCTCCTAAAAACAAAATGCTCATGACTAATGGATTTTGGGCGATGCGTTCTCCCCATTTCCCGAAGGAATATGCGATCAGCATGGTCCAGAAGTGGGCCCTTGATCGGGAGAAAGGATTCTACGGAGAGTTCTTCCCTCTCGCGATGTCAAAACAATCCATGCAGGCCTTTGCCTCGGACGTGGATCATTCTTTCGGCTACACTCCCGACACCGCTTATTTCACCCTAGATGGAATGTTTCGTCAGGGTCTGGTAGCCGAAGCTACAAAGCTCACACTAAACCATCTTTTAAATTACAACTTCCACTCTGATTGGAAAATCCCCATTGCCCCCGAAGCCTACAAAAGAGACCGGACCCTTTTTGGTGATCAATACTCAAACTTCAACGCTGGGAAAATTCTCCTTTATCTTGAAGGCATAGGTGGCCTCAAGCTTTCTCTCCCAAATCAAACGCTCACCGTAAAGCCGGCCCTCCCCAAAGCATGGGACTGGATGGAGATTCGCCTACCAATTCAGGAACGATGGACTCGTATTCACTATCGCCATGACGAAATTGAAGTTCAAGACAGTCCTATCCCATGGCAGATTATTAAATCCCCTCGATAAAGATGGTTCGATGGCCCCATCGGAAAACTCCTAGGCGACGAACTAAGAAGGGATTTCTAGCAAATCCTAAAAAAGCGTTAACGGTAGCGGCATCCTCTTCCTTTTCTTTAAACCCTTTAGAGAATACAAGTGAGTGCCTGTTTCGTCCTCATTGAACATATTAGGGAAACCATCATGGGGCTAGGTGACAAACGACAAGACCCATCACAAAACACCTCAATCTTCGGATACTGGCAGAAGCCATATCAGTGTGATAATTACAATCACAACCAGAATTGGGCAGGTTTACTTCACACTGTAAACACATCATCCTAACTTTTAAAAATCCTCAGGTATTTTAATAGGTTTCATCGCTTATCGCCAGCCGCCCAGATAGCCTTGATAGTCTCCTCCTGTCGCTGTCCCTTGGGCGGCTTCATACTAGCCGTGTAATGTTGGAAGCGACGCAGTGGGAGCTGAAAGTATCCGTTGGTGTCTGTTCTTCGAATCCAGTTGTAAGCATACTTGAGCCATTCGTTACGATACTTCTCCGGTTGTTTCGTGAACCAACCAATCTCGTCCCAGCCCCAGACATGGATCTTATCCGCCGCGCGATACTCACCTCCATGATCTGAGCTGCCGAAATTGTCGAGTTCAACGATGTAGGGAAGAGCTTTACAGGACCAACCGCTGGGAGTCCGCCCACCTTTACTTCGACCGTAAATCGAATCGCTAAAGCTCTTCTCCAGAATAGCCTCGTAGGGCTTACCCTTGACCGACTTCGGCCGTGAGGGAAAGGAGTGGAGATCAAACATGAGTTCGCCCTCGTGGACGATGCCACCACTTGGAGTATGGGCGTCGGCAAGCACAAGGTGACGTCGCGCATGTTTCCCGGCATATTTACGAATACGCTTCATCATGTCTCGCCAGTGCGTGTGATCTCTATCGCGGTCATCCATGATTTCTACCTGACCAAAGTGAATGGCTTCGAGACCCATATCGATCCAGCGTGTCCCCACATAAAAGAACCACATACGGGTCTCCAGGCGGCTCATGTCCGGAACCGAAGCACCCTTACTCCAGTGATCAACACGACGCCTGAAAGAATAGAGCATATCCTTGTAACGGAAATTTCGCGCTTCCGGCTTGATGCCGAACTCATTGAACACGGAGGCAGGAATCGCGACATTGTCGACATCAGTGGTCACAATTTCGAAGATCGCACCCTGAAGGATGATGTCGGGATCCATCGCATGGATCCGTTTGACGAATGGTTCACCCTTCCTGACCAGACCATCGATCTCCGATTCGTTACCCCACATCCAGATAACACGTCCCGCAAACTTCACGCCGGTATTCTTCATCATACGCAAGTCATCGTCCAAAGTGTAGTGAAGCAGAGACGCGACAGTGGCACTGCGGGCAAGGTAATTCTCGAGGACAGACCGGGAAATTTTTCCATCGAAACGATAGTCGAGTGTTTTGATTGGCTCATTACCAGACAAGAAGGCCGTGAGAGAGGAGGAGAGCAGCGCCAAGAGAAGCGTTGGTATCGTCAAAGGGATCATGAGTCCCAATTTAATGCGCTAAAAGGAGCGACTGCCACCTTTATTACAACAGAAACGTATCTTTGAAATACTTCAATCCGACTCCTTATCTCTGGCCCTCAAAGACGGCTTTGACCATCTCCCGATAAAAGTAAATTCCTGAAAATTGAAAAAAATCGCACCAAAATTCACAGATTAGCGAAAGGAGAATTTACGCAAATTATTCCTTTAATCGAGAAGTGTCTATTGTAGCCTCATCAGAGATTTGTTATACATCCTGTCTTATTTTTTGGAATGAGTGTAACAAACCGTGGATAGTCCTACTTAAAACATGAAACGGAGAACGAATATTCCTTTTCCACCACAGCGTTAGCATGGCTATCAAGGTGAACAGCACAAGAATAGTCTCCATCTGGATTCTAGCCATTGCGGTCCTTCTTACGTCGGTTTTTTCAGCCAAGGCCTCACCACCCTCTGGCTTCGACGAAATGATAAAACCTTTCCTGAAGGAAAACTGCATTCGTTGTCACGGGAAGAAAAAACAAAAGGGGAAACTGACTCTTCACGATGCACCAGTCGACTTCGCGAAGCCCGAGACCTCAGATTTTTGGCTCGAGCTTCTTGCCCAACTGACCGCCAGAGATATGCCCCCATTAGACGAGGAGGACCAGCCGACTGATCGGGAACGTAATTCGGTAATCGAATGGATCGACCGGCAGTTACTGACGGCGGGCTCAGGCGAAACTTATCGCAAAAAGCTACTCGCCCCCGAATACGGCAACTGGGTAAACCACGAAAAACTTTTTTCGGGTGAAATCAAAACTCCTCCTTTTTCACCTTCGCGCCTCTGGCGGTTCAATACTGAGATTTTTGCCCACAAAGGCTTTGGCAAGGCCAAGAGCCCCTTCAGTTACGTCACCTCGGAGCGCGGAATCCGCGATTACTCCGCGCTATCGATAGCGGACAAAAGCACGGTCCAAATGACTATGATCGTGGCCGATTCCTTTCTCACAGACCGCGAAAACCGGGGTGATTTTTTGGATTTTTCTGATGCTAAGCCAGTCCCTGAGGAACAGGCCCTTGTCGAGGTGATACGGCGCGAGCATAGCAGGGTTCTCGGACGCTACCCGAACAACGAGGAGCAAGAAAAGTATCTAAAATTCCTCAAGCGCAGCATCAAGATGGGCGGCAAGTTGGAAGGACTCAAAACCACGATCAAAGCAATGTTTCTGAGTCCTGAATCGATCTATCGGATGGAATTCGGTATGGGCCAAGTCGATGAGCACGGACGCCGGCATTTATCTCCGGAAGAACTAGCTCAGGCGATCGCTTATGCCTTAACCGATCACAAACCGGACAACCATCAACTCATTCGGGAAGCTCTGCAAAACGGGCAGCTAAAGACCAAGGGAGACGTGGCCCGACTCACTCGGCAAATACTGGACGAACAGCTCTTGACCGGGCATTGGAACCGGAAAGATCTACCTCGGATCATGCGGTTCTTTGACGAGTTCTTTGGCTTTCAACGGGCCGGAACGGTCTTCAAGGATAACGACCGACAAAGAGCGGAAAAGATTAACCAGTGGAACACAGATATGCTCATCCACGATGCCCGGATGCTCATTGAGCATGCCTTAAAGAAGGACAAGGATGTTATCGTCGAGCTATTGACCACAAATGAATACTTCATCGCACATCCGGGTGACAACAATTATGCTCGTGAGCATTACGAAAAGAAAGTAGCCGAGATTATAAATCCAGGCTTTGTCGAAGCCCGTGTTGAATTAAAGAAGAATCAGATTAAACGAGATTTTAATTTTGAGGACATGCCAGAAAAGGCTGAGGAAGCGCTGGTTGCTACCCGAAAAGATGCGGAGCAAACTGTTGCCATGTATAAGGCGACCCTAAAAAAGGGAATACATCGTCACCCTAATTTTCCTTTCTCTGAAAAGGGGCGAGGCATTGGGGACCTCCTTTATATTGAGCCCTACAATTTGCCAAGTAACGGTCGTCACGACGAACAAAAGTGGGACTGGCCTATCGAACAACCCTTGAAGATGCCCAAGGAGGAGCGGGCGGGTCTACTGACGCATCCGGCGTGGTTGACAGCTTATTCACTCAATGAGGGCAATGATCCCATTCATCGGGGGATCTGGATATACGAACGTTTATTGGCCGGAGTGCTTGGGGACGTTCCGCCAGACGTCGATGCGGCAGTGCCAAGCGATTCTCACAAAACACTCAGGGAAAGGATGGAGCCCCTGCGCAGCGAAAGGTGCTGGAAGTGCCACCGCAAGATGAATTCGCTTGGTGAAGCGTTTGAAATCTTTGATGACTGGGGCCGCTATCGAACTCATCACTACTTCGACGAGAACGGTGAAATCTACATGCGGCGCGATAACCAGTTCGACCGCAAGCTCAAGGAGGGAAAACTAAAGCGCCGCAAGGTCGACGCCTCCGGAGAAATCGCCTTTTCGGGCGACCCCAAGATCGATGGGAAAGTGAAGAATGCAGTCGAAATGATGCAACGCTTAGGACGTTCGGACCGGGCCCGTCAGTCATTCATTCGGCATTTGTTCCGGTATTTCATGGGTCGCAACGAGATGCTGAGCGATTCAAAAACCTTGATCGAAGCCGAAGAAGCCTATGTGAATAATGGCGGAAGCTTCAAGGCGCTCGTCACCTCATTACTAAGTTCCGATTCTTTCCTCTACAGACGATAACCTTTCCTTTTTTATGATTTACAAAAGACGTCAATTCTTTCGGAAGCTTTCTCGTGGCGGAAGCGCTCTAGCTCTGACCCCCTTCTTCCAATCCCTTCGCGCACATGGAGAAGGAAACGAGGCCATATTACCTAAGCGTTTCGTCTTCGTCGTGAAATCCTCCGGAATCGACAAGTTCAACCTCGTGCCCAAGGGCCTCGAAAATCACTTCGTCAATCCAGATGACCATAAGAAACTTGGGAATCGGGGACGGCGAGAAGGACCTCTCGTAGATGTTGCTCTAGCAGATCACAAACTACCGGAAAAACTGGCAGCCTTGGAAACATTAAAAGACCGCTTAACAATCATTCAAAGTTTGTCCGGAGTTGGCTTCCGGGGCAACCATACCAAGGGGTTTGGAACTCTTTCGCTTCACGATTCGGAAAAGGTAGCCGTTGCCCCCACTCTGGACTGCCTACTCGGACAACATCTCTCCACGGGTCCATATCCGATGTATGGCATGGCAATGAGTGGCCAACTACTCGAATCGGCAGGATGGAAACCGGAGGACTCCTATTGCTATCCGAACCTCTCTGCCTACGGAGCGGCCAAGCCCGTTGCTTATCAGGGTTCGCCAAGAAAAGCCTTTTTCGAGCTCTTCGGCGCCGCGGTCGCAAGCCCTAGGGAACTAGAAAAGAAAATCGCACTGAACGGAAGCCTGATGGATTTCCTGACTGAGGATGCCCGCCGCGTTGAGAAGCAACTATCCGGAGACGACAAAGCACGATTTGCTCAGTATATGGATTCGTTCGATTCCCTAAGAAAAATCGAAGAAAAGAAAGCAGCCCTCACGGAGCGCATTAAAAAACATACTCCTAAACAGACGGAACGCTTTAATTCCACTGCGCCTTCCGGGCGAATCGAATCGCACTTTGAAATTGCAACCGCCGCTTTGATCGCTGGTCTTACAAACGTGGTCACGCTGCGGCCAGATACTTTAGGCGTAAAATATTCCGAACTAGGCCTCTCGAATTCCGTTCATGCCTTAGGTCACCTCCAAGACAACAAGGCTTCAAACGGCTGGACTGGTCATCAGGCCCGTATGGAAATCGAAAAGCTGCACTTCAAAGAGATCGCAAAAATGGCAAAAAAGTTCGCCAGTATCCCAGAAGGGAATGGTTCAATGCTCGACAATACGATGATCGTCTACATGTCGTGCTCATCAGGCGACCATCATTGCGCCGGTCATGACTGGCCGGTCGTCCTGTTGGGCGGAATGGGAAAAAAACTCAAGGCGGGACGCTACCTCGAGTATCCTAAATATGGGAGTAAAGGCCACCGAACAGTGGGCAACTTTTACCTTTCCTTGATGCAAGCCGCTGGGATGAAAACTTCCGAATCCTTTGGTCAGTCAGACTCAAACTTGAAGGATCTCGACCTCAAAGGGCCCCTCCAGGAATTGATGCAAGGCTAAAAGATTCAAGATCGTTTCGTAACGATGATTAATTCCCTTTCTCCACTCCGGTCCAAACGCGACTTCAACCCTTTCCCGCCAAAAGTAATTTCCTAGTAATAAACCAGTGCTCTCCAACCAAGAAATCACTCTCGCTCAAATCCTGTGGGATTTTCACAAGATTGATCATCCTGTGGAAAAGGCAGACTTAATTTTAGGCTTAGGAAGCTATGACCTGCGTGTCGCGGACCACTGTGCAAAACTTGCTCTTGAAGGCTTTGCGCCGCATATTCTTTTTAGCGGTTCTCAGGGAAATTTCACCCGAGGAAAATGGTCAAAATCTGAAGCCGAAATGTTTGCAGATCGGGCGATCGAGGTAGGAGTTTCACCGAGTTGCATTCTCATCGAACCGAAAGCGGCCAACACCGGTGAAAATGTCCGCTTCGCGCGGAAGTTACTCGATACTAAGCAAATTGAAGTTTCATCCGTCATTCTTGTCTCGAAGCCCAACATGAACCGCCGTGGATGGGCAACGATGCAAAAATTTTGGCCGGAAGCACGCGTCATTTGCAGTCATCCTAGGACGCATTTCCTCCACAGTCCTGCTGATGGACACTCACCAGAAGATATCATCCACGAAATTGTGGGAGACCTACAGCGCATTATAGAATATCCCAAGCGTGAATTTCAAACCACGCAGGAGATTCCAACTGAGATTTTCGATGCCTACGAAAAACTTGTCGGGCTAGGATACACGGAACATATGCTGCAGCAGTAAAGAATTCCCTACCATTTCGAGCATTCCTACTGTATGCGAGTTCCTCTACTTATACGATTAGGTCTATCGCCATGACGACACTGCGTCCACGGCCGATGAGTAGAAGCACCATCGTTTTACTTATGAGTCACACCAAGCTTCATTCCAAGACAACGAGCAAACTCGCTTTCTCCTCGCCCTCTCATAGGGCATTGGCTGACTTTAACCTTCAGGAGAGAGCTCGAGCATGAGCGCCCCCTATGGTTATTTCCACACGGTTGGAAAAATTTACGAATTCCTTGTTCACCTCGCGGTGGTTCTTGGGGGGATGATCAGCCTGTTCTGGCTTGCTGGGAGTCTTTTCCTTTACGGGCAGCTGGGCCGACCGGCTTGGGAATGGGCGATCCTCGTGGCGGTCAGCCTCTCTGCTTTTTGCTGGTTTTGCGTTCGGGAATTCAAGAGGAGAAAGCTGAGAGCCGCCGCAGGCAAACCCGAGGATGAGGACAACTGGGGTGAAGGCAGGGAGGAGCTGGAGGTCCACCTTGCAGAGATCGAGGAGGAGCTGAGTGAAGCCCGGCAGAGAGGGGCGAAGGGAATGATCGAGAAGCTTGAGGAGGGTCGCGAGGATGTGTTATCCCAGCTCGAGGGACTCCAACTGGAAGGCAAAATTGAGGAGCTCCATAAACTAAGGGATGAAGCAGGCGCAGCTGGTCGTGGGAGTGAGGCCAGGGAGTATTCGAAGAAAGTTGATAAGCATAACACCCAGCTGAAAGAGCGTGGCGACCGGCTCGAAGACCAGCCCCCCGTCGCTAGAACATTTGCATATGGAATGCTGACTTCCTTTATTTTGTGCTTCGCCTTCATGTTCCTGCTTGCTCCGGGTTTCATGCTTCTGATCACCGGCGCATTCTGGGATGCGTGGACCGGGGTAGAGGGGTTCCGTGGCAGCGCTCAGCTTGGCGAGTGGTTGCGCTCTCCTGGCGTGATGACCGCGCTGATTGCTGCATCCCTGATCCTAGCCTGTCTGGGGATTAGGGTTGCCTCATGGCATTTCAGCCCAGAGACACCAAAAACGGGGAAAGAAAATCTCTAGGAAAACCACGACAACTGATGCCTCAGTATTGCTTGCCACCTACCCTCTCCAACCTCCGTGCGAATATTTCTTACCTCCCAGTGTCTATGAAAAGCGTCTATTTTTTCCCTCTCCTTTCCCTCCTGATTTCTACTCCTCTTGTTCAGGCCACCGAACGGAAACCTAACATCATTATCATCTTCTGCGATGATCTTGGCTATGCCGACATCGGGCCCTTCGGAGCCAAGAAGCACGCCACGCCCGTCCTTGACCAGATGGCCCGGGAAGGCATGCGGCTCACTGACTTTTATTCTACCTGCTCGGTATGCACCCCGTCTCGCTCCAGCCTCATGACCGGCTGTTATCCGCGTCGAGTCAACATGCATGTCGATGAGAAGAATCTTTGTGTGCTCTTTCCTGCGGCGCGTAAGGGTCTCAATCCGGATGAAGTCACCATCGCCGAGGTCCTGAAGGAGCAAAATTACTCGACCATGTGTATCGGGAAATGGCACCTCGGAGATCACCCCGATTTTATGCCTACCAGCCAAGGCTTCGATCATTATTTCGGTATTCCCTACAGTAATGACATGAACCGTAAACAAGTCCCCTTACCTCTCGTACGCGACCTGACCGTAGTTAAAGATAGCGTACAAAAAGACACTACGATTACTGCGCAGTATACCGCGGAAGCTGTGGAATTTATCAAATCTAACAGCAAGGCACCATTCTTTCTCTATCTCCCCCATACTGCAGTACACCTTCCCCTCGTGCCCGGAAAGGACTTCAAGGGCACCAGTAGAGCTGGTTCCTATGGAGACTGGGTCCAGGAGATCGACTGGTCGATGGGAGAAATCTTCAAGACCATCAAGTCTGAAGGTATTGATAAACACACTCTGGTCCTCTTCACCTCAGATAATGGATCCGCCCGAGAAAAACAGGGTAGCAATCTGCCTCTGCGAGGTCGGAAAGGACGCACGGATGAGGGAGGCATGAGGGTTCCCTGCATCGTTCGCTGGCCGGAACGAGTCCCTGCAGGAAGTTCCAGCGGAGCCCTCACCTGCACCATGGACCTCCTACCCACCGCCGCCGCCATCTCAGGTGGCAAACTACCTGCTGACCGTCTCATTGATGGTAAAAACATCTGGCCGATCCTCAGCGGTAAGTCAAAGAGCCACCCTCGCGAGGCATTCTTTTATTATCAGATGGATCAGTTACAAGCGGTACGCTCCGGCATTTGGAAACTTTGCGTGGCAATGGACTCCAAGAAGCGCAACTGGGGAAACCCCGAAGGTAAGAAAGCGCTCGCTCTCTACAACCTCGCCACAGATATCCATGAAGATAATAATGTAGCTGCCAAACATCCGCGAATCGTTAAGAAGCTCCTCGCTCATGCTGAAGCCGCCCGGGAAGATCTCGGCGACGTGGGCCGACCCGGAAAGAGCCAACGTCAAGCCGGTTGGGTTGAAAAAGCCTCTCCACGACTACTTCAACAATGACCTTTTGTCGCCCACCCCTTTCTCTAATCTCCGCCTTAATGCGAGGATCAAAAACCACCTCCCAAAAGAAAATTAACAGTCAATGGGTTTACGTTACCTGAATCATCTTAGCATTGCTGAAAATTCACTCGGAAAATCAACCCGGTTGAACTCATTCAGAAAATAGATTCGAGCATCGGCATCTCCAACCTTGCCTTTTCTATAAATGGCCGCCGTGATATAATAGTCGAGATTAGGATTCGCTTTTGATTGATCCCCCAGCTCAAACCTAAATCTCTTCAAACCGGGTCCAATCGGGATCTCTTCGATTATCTGCTCGGCAAATAGCTCCGCTTCCTTGTCAGCGATTCGGGAGTCATATTCCCACAACCTAACCATGGCGGTTCCTCTATCATCTCCAAACTGAGGAGTCCCCATAAAGCTTAACTCACCGAAAACCGCACTCACCGGCTTCACAGCGGCGCCGCCCTTGAGCAATCGAAAAAAACCATTTCCTCCCCGCTGCGTCGGAAAAGTCCAGATATGTTCCTCTCCATCCCCCTCGCCAACTCCTATTCCCCTCCAATCCTGTAAATTATTTGAAGTATAAATTGTATAAAAAACTCCAGTTTGACTGAAAACAGAAAGTTCTATTTGATTACCTTCCTTGCGGCGTATTTTGAGATCCTTTCTTATAGGCTCAGCAACGGTATTTTCTTTTATAAAACGAGCGGTAATCATTTTGATCTCTTGAGTAAAGATGAGCCTCGGGTCGTAAGTGTGCACGTATAGACTCTCCGCATGTTCTCCTTGTGGATAAAGGCTCCATGAATCAAACACATAACCAAGTGCGGGGACTGCCTGATAATGCTCTACGATTGCGTCTTCCGAGATTGAGGCAATCGACGAATTGATCGCACCTCCCTCTGCGGGAGAGGCCTGAGGCCAATAAAAAAAACCTTGGCCAAGTGACACTGCCAGACTCAGCATGAACACGGCTACTCCGAGGGTTTTAGATCTTGTCATATTCTCCTAAACTAAATCAATTGGGCAGATCTTCGTTAAAAAAAATCCTATCCCAAAACAAGGGGAATCGTCATTTTAGGCCTCACAAAGATCTACTTAGATTATAAAATTTCAAATTACTATTATCACATACGACTATGAAAGACGATACTCTCAGCTTCAGAATTAGCAGCCATTTCTGGCAGAAGGCTTTATCCTTCTTAGAAGCTCGCTTTGGTCTTGGCCGCTACAAAGGCGGGATTAATCCCATATGACCAAAGCATCTTGGATCTCGTTAGCGTCATCGGTAGCCCTTGGCATTACTTTACCAAGTCGATCTCCAGCATCTGCGATCACTCTGCTTAAAGCATCTGCAGGGTGATCTCCCCTTTTAAGGCCAACAACCAGCGAATCGCAGAGTTCATCGAGAACACCTTCGCCAAGCTTCTTCTCCACGGCACAATCCGCACGGACAACAGCACGCCGCTCGAAAAGCGATACAAAGAACAGAATACCGGTCCCTCCCACAGTGTGATGAATTCTCTCGTCGAAAAACGCGGCTGAGGCTCGTGCATCGACCTTTTCAACGAGTTGCGATTTCGGGATAAAAAGCAACCGTAGCCAGGCCATCTTCGTCGCCAAAATAACACCGAGCAAAAACCCGATCACGATGGCGGTAATCAAGGCGAGGAGTTCTATCCCAATCGGGATATCACCCCAGTCACCACTTAGTCCGGCTTCCACCGTTGCTCGAGGAAAGAACCACCAAACTAGAGCCATAAGAATCGAGCCAAACCAGACTCCAACAATATCCTCGGCACGGTCATACCGTCCTGAGGATGTTGTCACTAATGGAACAATTTCAGCCGAAGTCTTAGCCTCTGCCTCCGCCACTGATTTCCCGACGGCTGCCCTTTGTTCATTGCTGAAAAATTTACTAGCTATTTGCATTTTATTATTGATCTAAGATTAGTTCTACCAAGAGCCACTCGCTCCACCCCCTCCAGAAAAACCACCGCCACTTCCACCGCTTCCACTGAGCATACTTATAAGTAAAAACCAAAGGAACCCAAATACCACAGCCCAGAAAACCCACGCCCAACCGCTCGCCCCTCGACGGATCAGAGAAACAATCGTAAAAATCGTCAGCCCGATCATCAAAGGTAACAATAGGGGGTGCCACCATGGTCGAACCTTTTTTGGTAATGTTTTACCACGAGCCATCTGCTCGAGCGCATAGACACCGGCGAGAATTCCCTCAGAATATTTGTCCTGTTTAAAATTAGGAATGATCTGTTCATCCATGATCTGTTTGCACAGTTGATCTTTCTCATGACCCCAGCCCGCACCAAGTTCGATACGTGCTTTACGATCACCTTTTGAAACGACAAGCAAGATCCCGGAATTCCAGTCTTCACCGTTCACCTTAGCGTGGCCAACACCCCACTGGTTGAATAAAAAATGTGAGAAACCCTCAATACTCATTCCTCGGCCTCCATGATCCGCCATTGAATCGATAGTAACCACCACGATCGGAGTCGCTGTTTCCTGAGACAAAGTTCTCACGATCTTCAAAACCTCATCTAGATCCTCTTCATTGATCAACTCAGCCTTATCTAAAATAAAGTCGTTTTCACCGGGAGGGTCGAGCCTGATCCTCTGACCAATCGCCGAACTACCGACCAGGAAAAGGACAAAAATAATTTGAGTCAAATAAGAGATGTTAACAATTTTCGCTTTCATACAACCAAAACACTTAGGTGCCACGCCCCTTCAAATAAGTAGTTACCAAAAACATTCTTACAAAAAATAGCCCCAGAGCTAAAACAGCGTGCACGACCCTCGACAATTATAATATTGTTCTAAATTTGTAAATCGACCTGAGATAAAGAACAGCAAAGGCGAACAAGTCGATTTACTAAAAGAGGTCGAACAATAACCCTTGCGCATATTATTTTTTTAGCATCACTTCCCCAATCACACCGACGACTGCCGCATGATCGTTAAAAACTCAAAGCGTTTTATCAACTTCCTTAAGACAACTGCAATCGGCGGGCTACTGTTCCTCCTGCCACTGATTGTATTGGGTGCATTAGGTGGGCAAATCGCCCCAGTTGTCGTGTCGATTACATCGGTCCTCAACGAATACCTTCCAGTAAAAACGGCCACTGGGATCGCTATTCTTGTAGGGCTTTCCATCACAATCATCCTTCTGCTCTGCTTCGCTGCTGGGATGATCGCACGCTGGTCACTCGGGAGGAAAATCTCAACCGCTTTCGAGAAAAAGCTCGCGCTCTTCTTCCCACGTTACTCGATCCTTAAGGATCAGATGGCTGATACCATTGGGAGTGATGAGACACGACCACAAATGAAGCCCGTGCTCGTGTTATTCGATGAGTGCCAACGGATCGCCTTCGAAACAGAACGGGATGAAAAACAGGGCTTGGCCACGATCTACCTTCCTGGTTCACCCGATCCATGGTCAGGCAAAGTGGTAATACTGAAACTTGATCGTATTACCCGTTTAGATGCAGATTTTGGGCATACTGCTGCTACCTGCGAGCAATTGGGCCGGGGTTCGATTGCAATGATTGAAAAGCTGGCTAAATCGCCAACCCCATGAAAATAGCCCAAGTTGCACAGCAAAGCCAAAATTGCAAAGCGGAAGCGCTGATACGGTGACGACACGTTTCTCGCTCAACCCGCCTTTCTCGCCTACCAGCTCCAAAGCTCCCTTTTCAAAAGTAAAACCCTAGCAGTAAGATGATTAAAAGAGTGGCTCTGGCTTCCCCGAAACACTCTTTTTTTACGTTAGGAATTGCCCTCTGTTTTTTTCCTTTATGGATGTCAAAAACTCAAACAATTCATGCCGAATGATGAAACCGCCCGTCTCGGTATGGACCACAAATTTTCTAATTTGAATTACACCGGAGATGGAAATTTAAGAGATCATAGTAGAAAGTCCGCTATCCAACGATTGGTCGTAGATCTTGGTGCAGTTGACTTAAAAGAAGCCATTGTGCGGGTGTTTAAGCTGGAAGGACTTCCAGATGCTCAATTCGTATCCTATTTGCGGGTCGACCATCCTCTTCCAAGCTCAGGTAGAGCCAAGGAATTTAAGGCTGGCGTTATGATCTTCGAAATGTCCTTGGAGGACCACAACGGCACAGAAATCTTTTCCGAAGAGGCTCCGCTCAAGAACTGGACTTGTTCGGGCTCAGCCGGAGCATTCCAAAGCGACCTTCATACTACTAAGACGATGTTCACCCCCGAAAGCGGTAAATCCTACCGGGTCATATTTAAAATCTCCGAAAGGAATCTCCAAACCCCAAACTGCCAACTGCTATTTATGGGTGGAGGATGGAAAGCACTTCCCTGAAATTATCCCTCTCCTCCTTCAGATTTAACCCAAATTAGGCTTCATAGCCCTGCCGCCAAAATCAAATTCCTAGCCATCGGAGCGAAAGGATCACGCCAGCGAGATCGTTTACTTGTATAATGAAACGGAGAGTTTTTCTGGGCTATGGCGCCGGAGTCTTGAGTCTACCTGGCGCTAAGGCCGGACCGAACGAGCGGCCAGCCCTCGGCGCGGTTGGGGTTGGCGGAAAGGGATGGGTCGGACTCGCACGGGGCGTCGAAGGCACGGAGAGATCGCAGCCTTTTGTGACGTCGATGAACTCGGAAACAGGACGAAGAGGAGGGTTCGTTGAGGCGGCCAAAAAGTGGCCGAAGGCGAAACGCTACACCGACTGGCGCGAGATGCTCGAGAAGGAGAAGCTCGATGGAGTCACGGTATCGACGCCTGATCATATGCACGCGCCGGTCACGATGACCGCGCTGAAGCTCGGAATCTCCCCCTACACACAGAAGCCCCTCACGCGCACGGTGCACGAAGCGCGCGCTCTCACCTTGGCGGCGCGCGAGGCCAAAGTGGCCACACAGATGGGCAACCAAAATCACAGCGGGGTCAACTACAAGGGCCTCGTCGACCTGGTTCGCAGCTGGCCATCTTGGGAAGATCGAGCGGGCGTATGCTTGGTCAAATCGTCCCGATTTGGCCCCAGGGTCACCGGCGACCCAAAGGCTCCGGGAGAGATTCCGGAAGGCCTCCATTGGGATCTTTGGCTCGGCGTGGCCCCGGAGCGCCCTTTTCTAAAAGAAGATCTATCATCCCTTCGCATGGCGCGGCTGGTATGATTTTGGGGCGGGCGCGCTCGGCGACATGGGATGTCACATCATCGACCCCGTGGTCTGGGCGCTCGACCTTGGACCGGCCCGGAGCGTGAAGCATGAAGGCCCCGCGCCGATGAAGGAGACCTTTCCCGAGTGGGAGCGTATCCACTACGACTTTGCCGGCACGAAACATACTTCGGGTGAGAACTTTCCAAATGATTTGGTATGATGGAAAAAAGAAGCCCACAGCCGAAGAGGCAGGATTTCCATCGAAAACCAAAATCCCGGACAACGGAGTCATTTTGGTCGGAGAAAAGGCAAGCTTGATGACGAAACACGGAAGTGGTCATCTCCCAGACTTTTATGTAGACGGAAAAAAACTCACTTACCCGCTCGAAACCCCGGAGGCTAACGATCACTACGGTCAGTGGGTTTCGGCAATTCGAGGCGAAGGAACTCCGACCTCAAACTTCGACTACTCGGGCCCGATGACCGAGACAGTGCTTCTAGGCACGATTGCTTGCCGTTTTCCGAGGCAGAATCTGCATTGGGATAGCACTAAGCTTCAATTTTCGAACAGCCTAGAAGCAAATAATCTAATACGTCAGGCCTACCGAAAGGGCTGGGAAGTTGAAGGCTTGTAAGACAAACTCCTTAATAAATCCCAAGAAAATCGATCAAAACAGCCAACTTCTTACAGTAATATTATGAAACGTCGCGAAATTTTAAAAACCGCTGGCTGCACACTTTTCCTACCGTCTCTTGAGAGCTTTGGGGAAAATCGGTCTACCCCGGCCGAAGCTGATGTGAAACGGCTTTTTTGTGTGAGCATGGGCTACGGCTTGTTCACCGACGTTCTGCCAAAGACCGATGGCGCTGACTACCTATTCAGCGACCACATGGAACCTCTTAAAAAACACAGAGACCATTTCACGCTCTATTCCAAGATGAAGTTTGGAGGAAACCATCACAATGATCACAGGTGCTTTGTAGGAAATACGACGACGAACCCAGATTCTCTCGACCAACTTGTAGCGGACCACGTTGGGCATTTAACCCGCGTCAGAAACGTAGTCACTTTCATTAGTCATGCCCATCACCACATCGTTGCTTCCTGGCGAAACAGACTTCCTGTTATGCCAATTCAATCGACGAGGGTGCTGTTTGAAACTCTCTTCGCCAAGACTGACAGGAAGACAGAGGAGCGACTTCTGGCGAATAAAAAAAGCGTCCTTGATGGTTCCCTTGAGGAAGCGAAATCACTGATGGCACGGGTCTCGGGCCGCGACAAACAGAGACTGGAGGAGTATTTCGCGGCTTTACGTGAATCGGAGCAGGAACTCAACAAGTCTATCGAGTGGCTCAGTCGGTCTCGCCAGGATGTCGAATTCCCTGTCGCCCCCTCATTTAAGAATGAATTTCTCGCAAACGATATCGATAAACAAAGATTCCTGACAAACCCACGTCAGATTCAACGCGGCATTGCATTCGACATGGTTTACAAGGCCTTCAAGTTTGATGTCACACGCGTGGTCAATTTCTATATGACAGGACTCGACAATGACCATCACCTCACGACGCACAACATCAACAAATCCGAGGAAGCACGCGCAAGCCTGACGAAATATGACTCCTCGTTCTTTTCACTGATGGCAAACTTCTACGATAAGCTCGCTAGCACGAGAACCGAATCCGGAGGCACGCTAATGGACGAGACGATCAGTGTCTCCACAGGGAACAATAGCGTGAGCCAGAAAATGGGCCCTCACAACGGAAATGAAATTCCGGTATTCGTTGCAGGCGGCAAATTCAAAAATCACGGCGGCCATATCATTCGTAAAGGTGAAACGACCTGCGACATCTACCTCTCAATACTTCAGCAATTTGGCATCGAACGAGATCGTTTCGGAAATAGCAAGAAGAGCATCGCATTGTGATATTATGCTGAATCACAGAATCACAAAGCTTGCAGTTTTTTTGCTGTTGTTTTCCGATGCCCATATTTCGAGCATCATCGCAGATGAGCGGAGACAATCGCAGCATTTTTTCAATACGTTTTGCGTTTCTTGTCACGGACCAAAGAAGAGTAAGGGTGGCCTCCGTCTAGATCAGATTGACCTGAAAAAATGGAACGATCCAAGTCTCTTGGATGATATTTATTCAGCTATCGAATCTGAAGAGATGCCGCCGGAAGATGCACCTAAACGTCCAGAAATCGATCAAATCAAAGTATTAGAAAAGGTATTAGGAAATCAACTGCACCGACTCGCAGAGGAGCAAAAGCCGGGAATGCTAAAACGACTGAGTCGAGTCGAATATCAAAATACGGTGAATGATGTCTTTGGCACCGACTTCTCACTAATCGACAGGCTGCCACTTGATAGCATCGAAGCTGGTTTTAATAACAATGCCGACAACCTTCACATGTCGGTTGTCGATATGGAGTCTTACTTCAATGTTGCGAACCTTATTTCCGAGAGTGTTGTCGGCGACAAACCTGATCCACGGGTCATTGTTTACTCCACGAAAGACACAGACATTGATACGCACAGCCACAAGGATAACACCAATGGCTTTGCACCTACGCTGCCCCTAACTTCACGACCACTAGTATTTGCGACCCAGTCCATTCAAATAAAAATCAACCCATCGGTCAAAACGAGTGGTATTTATCGGATTGTTCCAAAGGGCTTTTATATCCAAGCCAAGTTTATTGCAGGAAACCGGGTTGAAGAAAGATTGCCCGCCGTTACGGACATTTTAGAGATTAATACCAACGACCACTCGGCGACCGACCACTCGATGAGCTACTTCCTCCGCAAAAACTCTGGCGTGGGACAAAGTATCGTCACTGTCATCCCCAAAAATGCGGCTTGGCAAGACTTCAATCCAAGCATCGGGTTCACGACGAAGCTGTCGTCAGATGACACGATTGTTCTCAGATGTAATTCGGTAAAAGGAGGGGGTCTTCAGCGAATGTTTTGTATTGAAACGGCGACCATTACGGGGCCAGTTTATGATTCATGGCCACCGGATACTTATTTTCATAAAACTTACTGCAAAGACATAGATGCATCTGCTGAATCTGAGGCCTGCCAAACGATCTTGAAAAAACTTGCTCGGAAAATGTTTCGCGGTCCGGTGTCCGACGCTGAGATGGAACAATTCTATAAGCTTGCCATGAAAGCGTTTGCCCAAGACCAAAGCATTTTCTCAGGTCTGCAGGCAGCCATTCGAGGAATGTTATGTTCCCCGAAGTTCCTATTTAAGCAAGAAGGGGAATTAGAGACTTTAGATGATTTCGCGATCGCTGCGCGCATGTCGTATTTCCTGTGGAATTCCTTGCCCGACGAGATCCTCTCCGAGCTGGCGAAACAGGGAAAACTAAAGGACCCCAAAACCCGTCGTGATCAGACGCTCCGAATGCTACAAGACGCAAGAACTGATCGCTTCATCAGAGATTATGTTCATCAATGGCTCGATCTTGAAAAACTCAAGATCGTCGAACCAGACCTAAGCATTTTCTCTGTTGACGAATTTGACCTTGTCCGGAATCAGATCAAAGAAGAACCAGTTGAGTTCTTCAGGGAATTGCTGGCGAGCAATTTGAGCTTATTGAATTTTATTGATTCCGATTTCGTGATGATAACGCAGGAGCTCAACTACATCTATCGAATCGAAGGACATCCAGTCGCCTCGCCTAGCAAAAGACCTGGCGCTAATAAAATATCACCGAAAGATTATAGGCCTAAAGAGATCACATCAGAATTTTCTAAAGTGATGCTGAGCAAAAAAGACCGATTTCGTGGAGGCCTACTTTCACAGGCAGGTTTCATGCTGATGACGACCAATAACGGGGAATATACTAATCCGTTTTATCGAGGAGCGTGGGTCTTGAAGAGTTTTTACGGTGACCATCTAGAGACACCGGATGACCTTGAGATCTCCGCACTCAGCCCCCCTACTAAAACGGAAAGTATCAAAGAGACGATCGATGCACATCGAGCGGATACCAGTTGTAACATCTGTCACAAGAAGATGGATCCTCTTGGGATCGCCCTCGAAAACTTCGACGTCCTAGGACGCTGGCGGGACAAATACACTGACGTCAGTAACTATGCCCCGAAGAGCAATACGAAGGGAGAACGTTTTCCAGTGGATGCAAGAACTGTCCATATGGACGGCCGGGCCTTTGAAGGACCACAGGGACTAAAGTCAATTCTAACGGAAGACAAAGAGAGGTTTTTTAAAACATTCCTAGAGAGCATGTTGTCCTATGCAATGGCTCGTGAGCTTAACTTTCTCGACCGTGAGCATATTGAAGAGCTCTACAAGCAGTCCGCTAAGGCCAACTTCAGGCTCCGAGACATTTTGTTGGAGATCGTATCGTCAGACTACTTTACCAGACGATAGTACTGAGCTATTCATTACTCCGTTTCTTCTGGCTGCTCCGGTCCAAATGCGACTTCAACCCATTCCCGGAACACGAATATCTAGCAATAACCCTATGAAGAACCTGATTCCCATCGCAGTATTCGCTGTCGTCGCTGGTTTGGTATCTGCGAATGCCACGAAAACGAAAGGTCAAACATTTCAAACCGACGTCAAGGAATCTAAGGAACCGCTCATCGCTGGATCGAAATATTCCATTTGGATCCCCGAATCCATCTCTTCCGTACAATGTGTCTTTGTAATCAATATGCGCGGAGCCGGGAGGCATCTCTTTGAAAAGGATCAAGAGTGGCGAGCATTAGCCGAACGTACTCATTCAGCCATCTTGTTTTGTGAGTTTGAGGCACACGGTGTTCAGGAAAATGGCTACGGAGCGTCGATGCTTAAGGCCTGCAACCAATTCGCCATTGAACTAAATCGTCCCGAAATACAGTATGCTCCCTTTGTTCTTTGGGGGCATTCGATGGGGGGTCGAGTCGCACAGGATTTTGTTCGGTTTCAACCTTCGCGAGTCCTAGCGTTCCACATTGCGCTGCGGGCTAATCCGAGTGATGCCGAATTCATGCAAGAAGAGGCGAACAGCATAAAGGTTCCCGGGCTTTACCTAATGGGAGAGATCGACAAGAAACCGCAAGATATTCGCAAGCACTTCCACCATTCCCGTAAAGCAAAATCACCCCGTGCTTGGATTTGGCTACCAGGTCAAAGTCACTGGCCCAGAGGCATGCACTTCAAAAAGAATGAGACGACACCCAAAGATTGGCGCGCCTGGGCTGCCAATGACATCGTAATTCCCTGGACCGAGGCTATGATTCGTCTCCGCCTGCCAACCGTAGAAAATGCGAAGCAACAACCAGTAAAGCTACGCAATATAAAAATAGAAAAAGGCTGGCTTGGATCGATCGATTCAGGAGATCTAGCTCCCTACACAAATTTCGAAGGCGATAAATCAACTGCCTCGTGGTATCCCAATCAAGAAGTTGCGAACGCATGGGTCAAATTCGCGTTTTAGTCTCAGAAGCAGCCTCGATGAGCCTACCGATGTCTCCTCGTAACATCTAGAGAAAGTAAAATGATTAAGAAGAAGGATGAGCAGATTGATTAAGGACCTGACTAGAGATAAATAGAAAAACGCAGATTCAGAACATTACTTGAGCGGTATTTATCACTCCTCTTTTCTCCTCACCTGGCCTGCTCAACCCTGGATTTCCTCCCCTTCCCTCAAAAATTTTCCTAATAACTCGTGAAATATTTTTGGGATCAACCATCTTGGGAGCATAAAAATAAGCTCCTAACTTTACATCGATTCATTATAAATCCAAGCATGTCAAAACATATTACACGCCGTAATTTTGTGAAGTCCGCAGCGGCATTCAGCGTTGCCAGCCCAGCCATCGCAAGAACACGGAATGCCAATGAGAAGCTGAACGTCGCACTCATTGGTCTCGGAGGGCAAGGTAACTTCCAATACAATGGCCTCAAAGGCGAAAATATTGTCGCCATGTGTGACGTAGATTCCGTGCGCGCTGGGAAAATTTTCGCAGAATTTGATAGCAAGGCCAAATTTACGGATTACCGCGCAATGTTCGACAAGATGCATAAGTCGATCGATGCCGTAGCTATCTCTACCCCCGATCATTCTCACTTTCACCCTGCCTATATCGCGATGGATCTCGGTAAACATGTTTACCTCGAAAAGCCTCTGGCTCACTCCGTATGGGAAGTCCGCACACTAACCAAGAAGGCCAAAGAAAACAATTTAGTCACTCAGCTCGGCTCTCAACGCCATACCAAATCCAATATGCGTCGCGTGGTTGAGGTGATTCAGTCGGGCGCTATAGGTGATGTCTCCGAGGTTCACTCTTGGGTCAGCAGCAGCCGCGGAATGAAGCCCCGCTCAACTAAGCCACAAACTGTTCCCAATACCCTCGACTACGACCTGTGGCTTGGGCCAGCCAAAGACACGCCATACGATTCTCAAATCACCCCCTACGGATGGCGCTTTTGGTGGGACTACGGCACCGGTGAAACAGGCAACTGGGGCTGTCACATTCTCGATATACCCTATTGGGCACTGGACCTGAAATATCCTACACGTTGTAGTGCCAGCGGGCCCGAAGCCCATCCAGAAATGACTACAAAGAGTATGACCTCATGGTTTGAGTTCCCTGCCCGTGGAAAGCAAGTGCCCGTAAAACTCTATTGGCATCAGGCCAAAGCCGGGCCAGCGATCTTGAAAGAACTCAGTCTTTCTTCAAAAGGCGCTAATACACTCTTTATTGGCTCCAAAGGCATGCTCATTACAGGATTTGACCAGCACAAACTCTTACCTGAGGAAGACTACAAAGATTTCAAATACCCAGATCAAAGTATTCCAGCTTCACCAGGTTTCCATAATGAATTCATTAACGCCTGCAAAGGCGAGAAGACATCTCCTACCTGTAACTTTGCCTACACAGGCCCTCTAACCGAAACTGTTCTACTGGCCAACAACGCTTTCCGCACCAAAGAAGAGTTCGATTGGGATTCGGGAAAATTGATTTGCAAAAATGCACCCAAATCTCAAGCCTTCATTAAACCCACCTTTAAAAAAGGATGGGATCTCGGTTTAAAATAGTCCGTCAAAGGAATGCCAAATCGTATCGAAAAAAGTAACTTCCTAGGTGCCGCTTTTTCCTTGATCCCGAGGATCTTTTTTCTATTTTTTTGATGAATGAAAAAGGGAAGGTGTATAGAACGATTATTGGGTTTCTCGATTCTTCTTTGCTCCTGCGGAGAGAAAGCAGACGTCTCTCAGAAAAAGGAAGAAAGCAAGGTAGCAGAGGTTAACGCCAGCGCAATGACCCCGGAAAACCTGACCTGCCAAGTTGAACTTCATGACCCTAATCTGGAAATGGTTCTCGACGGGTCGGTCAAGCTTCAAGTTCTTGCGGAAGGGTTTGAAATCGCGGAGGGACCGCTCTGGATTCCTTCAATGAAGACACTTCTTTTCACGGACGTGAAGGGGAATAAGATTCACCAGTGGTCCGAGGAAAAAGAATCCGATGTATTTCTCTCTCCTGGCGGACATACGGGAAGAGTTCCATTTTTTGAGGGCGGGGTCTTAGGCCCTAATGGTCTTGCTCTTGATACCGCAGGTAACCTCATTATCTGCCAGCATGGAGACCGGAGGCTCGCCAAGCTGGCCTTTGACAACATCACTCAGGAAGGCCTCTCGACGCTGACTGCAACCTATGAAGGCAAACGATTCAACAGCCCGAATGACCTGACCATTGCAGCCAACGGAGACATCTACTTTACCGACCCACCCTATGGTCACTGTGACATCGCGAACAGTGTCCCGGGAGAGGGGATGGTCTTTGTCGATGATAAACGGGAGATTCCCTATTGCGGGATCTATCGTTACCAAGCTGCTACTAGCAAAGTATCTCTAGTAAACAACGAAATGGACCTACCAAACGGAATCGCGCTTTCTCCAGACCAGAAATGGATCTATGTTGGCAGCTCAGACATGAAAGACCCCAAAATGTGGCGCTTCTCTGCGGAAGACGGTTCTGGTGGTGTCTTTTTTGAAGGCCCTTATGGAGAAGCCGACGCCGGTTGGTTTGATGGAATGAAGATGCACTCAAGCGGGAATCTCTTTGCAACAGGACCGGGTGGACTCCTAGTGATTTCCCCAGAAGGTGAAAAGCTTGCGACAATAAGGCTTCCGGATCCGATCACTAACTGCTGTTTTGACGAAAATGAGGAGTATCTTTATGTGACAGCGTTTGCCTATGTCGCTCGATTTAAGTTAAAAGGATAACGCCTCAAGCTTAAAGACCTAGCTACAAGTCCCTATTGCAAAAGAATCTTCCCGCCATCTTCAGATTACCTATCTCATAAAATAGATTCTTGGCTGCCTACAAAGCCTTTTTCCAGACCTGCAAGAGGAGTTTGTCATCTCGGACCTTAGAAATGGTAAGCGGGAAAACTGTGTTTTGATTGATACTGATTCCGGGGCTCATCGGTTGAAAGGGCTGTCCACCTGTGGAGGTTCTTATTTCAAAGTTTCCCTCAGGAATATTTTTCACGGTGACGCTGACCTCCTCAGCTTCTTTGTTATAAGAATTCACAGACAGCTCCACTGGAACGCATCCGAGTAATCCTGAGCTGGTGTAACGAGAAACATAATCCCAGATTACTTGGGTAGCGAAAGACGGCCAAACATGTTCCCCGTCTTGGATACGGTAATGCGCAACATCATAGCAAGCGTCTCCTCTATTCCATAAAAATCGAGTTACCCCCGGAGCAAACTGGCTAGTTACAGGAGTCCCCTCACTTCCATTTTTTAAAACCCAGTGTTCACTGAGTTGGTTCATCGAAATGGAGTATTGGTTTCCATTATAAGGATTATAAAAATCATTTGTCCCATGGATTGAGAGTATTCCTACGCGATCATTACTGGGGCATTCCTCAAGGGTCCACTGCCACATACTGGCTGCCACGGAGGATACTGCGGCAAAACGATCACCAAGGTAACACGCCAGATCCCATACGAAATTCCCCCCTAGTGAAAAGCCACATGCATAAATCCTACTCGAATTTACGGAGTAATCCATTTTAAGAAAATCGATCATTGCTCCTGTAAAACCTATATCGTCAGTGCCATTGTCATACGGTCCTATGGTATTCCAATTAGATGAACCTTGCGGGTCCTTTTCATCACGGATTACTGCACCTTGGGGATAAACGACGATAAATCGTTGATCATCTGCAAGAGCACGAAAATCAGCCGTGAAGCTCATCATACCTTCCGCTGAACCATTTCCACCGTGAAAACAGAAAAGGACAGGAAGCGATTCTGTATGAGTAAAATTCTTGGGTAAATAGACAATGAATTGCCGATCAAGACCGCCTAAATTAAGTGTTTTGTTTAGAGTCTCCTGTGCCTGAACAATTCCCACACCAGAAATCAGTAATAAAAAGTAAAACAGGCTTCGAATGATTTTAATTAAGACTACTCTCACTTCTTTGAAAATTTAAGCTCCGTGAAAACATTGAAAAGCTAAAACGCAGATCTTTAAAATGAATGTGAATCGTATTTCGGTTCTCGCCTTGTCACTGTCTGAATCATCAGAAAAAACATGACACTCTTTTATTATTCAAGCCTTCTCCTCTTCAGCCCACAAACCCACCACAATAAAAATGAATTCCTAACACCTTGAAAACAAAGTATAAAAAAAAGTCGCAAATGAAATTACTCACAAAAGAACAATTAAGCGATTATGACCGTGATGGTTACATCGTGGTTCGCAATCTCTTTTCCAAAGACGAAATTGACTTGCTTGGACAAGCTGCCCGTAGCGATAACGAAATGGATAAATCATCCACTCGAAGAGACGACGGAGAAGGCAATGCAGTTCGCCTAGCTCTATGGAATCATCCAGGTGATGGAATCTACGGAATGTTTGCCCGATGCCGTAAGATGGTCGATCGCGTTGAAGAAATACTCGAAGACGAGCCATATCATTACCATTCAAAAATGATATTAAAAGATGCGAAGGTAGGCGGAGCTTGGGCGTGGCATCAGGACTATGGATACTGGTATCAGAATGGCGTACTCTCCCCAAATCTGTGTAGTGTTATGATAGCGGTGGATCGGGCAACGATTGAAAACGGATGTATGCAGGTAATTAAAGGATCCCATAAGTTGGGTAGGATTAACCATATTCTTTCAGGAGATCAGGCCGGAGCTGATATGGAACGGGTCGAAGAAGCAAAGAAGAGACTGGATCTCGTTCATGTCACAATGGAGCCGGGCGATGCCTTATTTTTCCATTCCAACACATTACATTCTTCCGATGCCAATGAGTCTGATCATCCACGCTGGGCTATGATTTGCTGTTATAATGCAGCCTCTAATGATCCATACAAGGATTCCCATCATCCCAGATACACCAAGCTGGAAACGGTCGAAGATAATCGTATCCTTGCTAGCGGATATG
>CASIBX010000028.1 GCA_949373075.1 Candidatus Poseidoniaceae archaeon
GAAGGCTACATCAGAATACCAGAAAGTTCAATCGAAGCCGTTCGTAAAGAGCCAGTAGTATTGGTGTCCAATACATTCCCTGATGCAGGTATAGTGGAAACTTTGTTGCTACTAGAAGCACTCAGAGACGTCAGAGAAGGACGCACGGACAATCTCAAAGAGATAGGTCCTCAATCGATGGAGTCGGTTGGACCGGGAGTAATTGTAGCAATACCGTACTTTGGGTACTCTAGGCAAGATAAGAGATTCCGCCCAGGAGAGGCTATCAGTGCAAAAGCGATTGGCCGATTATTATCCTCTCATTGTGATGGCATCGTCGTATTCGACCTTCACTCACCTGCAGCGTTAGAAGATATGCCAATTCCAGTAGCATTTACATCTGCAATGCCAGAGATTGCAGAACATCTACAAAGTACAGTAAAACCTGACTTCATCCTATCTCCCGATAAGGGTGCTATCGAAAGAGCAACGGCGGTTGCAAAGGAAATCGGCTTACCATTCTCATATCTTGAGAAGACTAGAATTGATGCCCATACTATCATCCACAAAGCGAAAGATCTCGATGTTGATGGCAAAGTAGTGGCTATTGTCGACGACATGATTGCCACAGGCGGTACTATCTGTAAAGCCGCTGATGCATTGAGAAGTCAAGGGGCCACCGAAGTTCACGCTGCCTGTACGCATGGTTTATTCACAGGCGGGGCCATCGCAAGACTTGCGAATCATGTCGATGGCGTGCATGCAACCTCTAGCCTAGCGAATAGTCGCGCAGTCATCTCCGGAGGGGCTGCACTGGCTCGTGGTGTGCGCATTATCCTACAAGAATTGTGAATATACTCCACTATTGTTAATCCGTGGTGTTTATATTCGCGAGGTCGTGCGCAGCCTGCTTCACATAAGCATGAGAGTGATTTCAATGAGTGCACACGTGTCATACGAAACCCCTAACGATGTCGCAGATAAAATCTACGAGATGGTTCAGGCGAACAACAACGGTAGAATGAAAAAAGGATCTAATGAGGTAACTAAGGCTGCTGAGACGAGGCACTGCCAAGTTCATCATCATGGCAGAGGATGTTAATCCGCCAGAACTACTGGCTCACATCCCACTGATCTGCGCAGAGAAAGGTCATTCCATTCGGATATGTTCCTAGCCAAGAATTCCTAGCAAAGGAAGCAGGAATGCCTGGTGGCGTTAAGACTGCATCTCTGGCACTTCTTGGAAGTGTCCAAGGGCGCACAAGAAAAATTCAACGAAGTTGTAGAGCTTGTTAAGGGGCTTTCCAGCTGAACCTGAGTTACTGAATTCGGAGGAATAGAAAATGTCTGAAGAACTCGGAGGATGGCCTGCTGAGGTTGTCGAAGTAGTAGGAAGAACCGGTATGACTGGTGAAGCTACTCAAGTAAAGGTGCGTGTCAATGACGCACCAAACCCACGTGACGTGGGCCGTATTATTACAAGAAACGTGCTTGGACCTGTCCGCATGGGAGACATTCTGATGCTACGTGACACTGGTCGTGAAGCACGCAAACTCAACTATAGGTGACTCAATATGCCAGAACAAAGAATTTGCACTTTCTCCGGCGAAATTATCGAACCAGGAACTGGACTTGATGTTCATCCGCAGAGATGGCACAGTACAGTGGTTTGCTAACAGTAAGGCTCGCAAGAATGCAGTCAAACTAAAGCGAAATTCACGCAAGGTCAAGTGGACTCGCCATTTCGTCAAAGGCGGCGTTTAGTACTCAATAAACGTCACTTGATTCAATCGCTGCGCTCAAATAGGGCGTGCCAGTCGGCCACAATGGTGGAATTAGTATGGAGACTACCTATGTCATGGTAAAGCCCGACGGAGTACAGCGCGGACTGGTTGGAGAAATCATTCAAAGATTCGAAAGAAAGGGACTACAATTAGTCGGTCTAAAGCAAGTCATTCCAAGTGAAGAAATTGCAAAGACACACTATGCCGTTCATTCAGAACGCCCATTTTTCCCTGGACTAATCAAATTCGTAACTAGCGGCCCTGTCGTTTGTATGGCTTGGCACGGAAAAGATGCAATAAGCGTGGCTCGAAACTCTGATCGGACCCACCAACTGGACGTGATGCCGCTCCTGGAACTATTCGTGGAGATTTCGGAATGGATATTGGCTACAATATGATTCATGGATCTGATGCTACTGAAACCGCAGAGTTCGAACTAGGACTTTGGTTCCCAGAAGGTATTAACGAGTGGAACCAAGACAGTCAGTCTTGGGTCTACGAGTGATTTAATTATCCAATTGAAAATTTAAAAAAGCAATTGGAGGTTTTAGATATGTCTGACGAGGAGGAGGACCATAGAGGCCACTCCTGAAGCGGAGGAGAAAAGGTCCTTGGCTGGCAACGCCAACCAATCGTTGCCGTTCTCGGACATGTCGACCATGGAAAGACAAGTGTTTTGGATCATTTTAGATCGCTGGGTAGTGAAAGACAAGCAAGCGTAATGGACCGTGAAGCCGGTGGTATTACCCAACACATTGGAGCAACAGAAGTTCCCGCCAAAATCCTCAATGAAACCTGTGCCGCCATGACAGGTGGTAAAGATTTCAACAGCCCCGGGTTGTTATTCATCGACACACCAGGTCACCATTCTTTCACTAGCCTACGAAGCCGAGGAGGGGCATTAGCAGATATTGCGATTCTTGTCGTTGACATAATGGAAGGATTGCAGCCTCAGACGATTGAAAGTCTGCGAATCCTTCGAGACAAGCAAACACCGTTCGTGGTAGCCGCTAACAAAGTTGACCGAATTCACGGATGGAGAACTGAAAAAGGACGTTCTTTCATTGAATCATGGGCTAATCAAAGAGATGACATCAGGCACTTTTTCGATGAACGCTATTGGAAGTTACTAGGACAATTTAGTGAGCATGGCTTCAATATCGAACGCTATGATAAAATTAGAGATTTCAAATCAAATCTAGCATTGGTTCCTTGCTCTGCCAAAGATGGCGAAGGTTTGCAAGACTTGCTTACCGTAACGGTTGGTTTGGCAGAACGGTTCCTCGATGAGCGTCTAAGAGACACACTTGGAGACGGCGAAGGAACCGTATCTAGAAATGAAAGACGAAAGAGGATTGGGCAAAACAATCGATGTTATCCTCAATAGAGGAGAACTCAATTTGGGAGACACAATAACTCTAGCTGGCGCAGATGGCCCATTTTCAACTCACATCAAAGGAATGTTCAAGCCCAGAGGAATGTCTGAAATGAGAGACGCTGGAGACCGATGGGAATCTTGTGAAAATGCGGTTGCAGCATGCGGTTTGAAAATTGTCGCTCCTGGACTTGAAAATGTGTTAGCGGGCACGACTTTACGTCAAACCAATACTCCTGAAGCAAAGGCAAAAGCCGAGCATGAAGCACGTAAAGAAGCATCTATATCGGTAGATATTGCAGAAGAAGGCGTCGTCATCAAAGCAGACACCGTAGGTGGCCTAGAAGCATTAGCATTCGAATTAGATAAATTGGAGATTCCTATCCGTATGGCTACGATTGGCCCGGTAAACAAGAGAGACATAATTACCGCTCAATGTGCAGAAAGTGAACTCAATCAAATTATTCTAGGTTTTTCAGTAAAGGGTAATTCCGAAGTTCAGCCTCGATTACAGGGACCTGATGCCGATATCAAATTCATTGGTGCAGATATTATCTATCGCATCCTAGAAGAATTAGAAGAATGGCGGGAAACGACTCAAGCAGAGATAAATGCTGCTGCTAGAGAGAACCTAGTTTATCCTGGTCACTTACTCTATCTGCAAGATCACACTTTCAGAAACAAAGGACCAGCAATCGTTGGAATGCGAGTAATTGGTGGAAGAGTGCATATTGGTCAGAGAATTATGAAGCGAGATGGCACCCCGGTTGGTCAAATCAAGAGTCTGAGAAATCGGTCCAGTGAAGAAGTCAAAGAAGGGAGGCAAGGAGATGAACTCGCAGTTGCCGTCATGGGGCCTACTGTTGGACGCCATATTGACGAAGGTGACGAGTTTTGGGTTGACATTCCAGCATCCCATGCTAGGCGATTGCGCAAAATTGAACTTACACCAATAGAAGAAGAAATTCTCGAAGAATTAACACTGCTGCACAGGAAAGAAGACCACTTTTGGGGCAGATAAATTACCCTTAAACGCATAAATTAGGCGACTTACTCACGCAATACCTTGAAGTATGGTAGGAGATTGTTGCCTTTTGTACCACGGGATGTAACTATCATGAATGCAGGATTCCAAGCAGGCGCACCAACAGGTGACCACCGTACGAAGGACCTCATCGCTACCGTTTCTTCGATAGCAAATTCGCTAATGGGCGAAGTATCGAAAGTTATTATCGGTAAGAACGAAAATCTGCGTAGAGTAACCGTTGGCATTCTATCCAATGGTAACATGTTGCTAGAAGATTTCCCTGGACTTGCTAAAACTTTGCTAGCAAATACCTTTGCTCAGGCTCTCGGATGTAAGTTTAAGCGTGTTCAATTTACTCCCGATTTGCTGCCCAGTGACATTATGGGGACCTACATGTATGACCAAAAGACTGGCGAATTCAAACTTCGTGCAGGTCCACTTTTCGCTAACGTCCTACTTGCTGACGAAATTAACCGTGCTCCGCCAAAGACTCAGGCTGCTTTGCTTGAGGCTATGGAAGAAAAGCAGGTTACAATCGAAGGTATCACGCACAAGTTGCCTGCACCGTTCGTTGTAATTGCTACACAGAACCCGATCGAGCAAGAAGGAACATATCCTCTACCAGAAGCTCAGATGGACCGATTCTTGATGAAGATGAGTATGGGTTACCCTGACCGTGCAGAAGAAAAGGCTATCTTAGCCCGACGTAAACTTCGTGGAAAGGATGGTCACGATGTTGAACAGATTACTTCACCAAAGAAGGTTGTTGCAATGCAGAAAGCATTGGAGACTGTACATGTAGACCCTGCAATTCTATCTTACATCATCGAAATTGTTCAGAGAACAAGAGAAGACCACCGTGTAGTGAATGGGGCTTCACCTCGTGCATCGCAAGCATTGTTCAAGTCGGGACGTGCTGCTGCTGCAATCGATGGTCGAGATTATGTAATCCCTGATGACATCAAGGGTATTGCTCTGCAGATTATTTCCCACAGAATCAATATGAAACCTGAAGCCAAGATTCGTGGAATCACAGGTATGCACATTGTGCGCAAGATACTGTCTGAAGTTCCAGTTCCGGTCATCCAACAGGGATGATTGGTGCTCGAGTAATGCGACTCTTTACAGAGGGTGGACCATCTCGATAGTTCATAGCAGCGGAATTTCCGGGTGATTTAGATGAATCCATACAAAATGGTAGTAGCGGTGGCAAACCAGAAAGGTGGTTGCGCTAAGACGACTACTGCGGTTAATCTGGCTACTGCTCTTGCCAAAGGTTCAAAAAAATTCAAAGTCCCTCCTGCGAAGGTTTTGCTAATTGATTTAGACCCCCAAGGGAATTGTGCGACCTCATTTGGTGTCGAGAAGAAAAAAATCAAGAAAACCGCTTATGATTTGTTGGTTAATGATAGTGGTGAAGACCTACCTCTGATGGAAGAATATCTGATTTCACCTCAAGCATTGACTGAATCAATGCAAAGGGCATGGGCAAAAAGAAATGAAAATGCAAAAAGAGTACCTGAGGATTTAGCGATTGACAATCTTTGGCTATTACCTAGCGATATACACCTCTCTGGTGCTGAGATTGAACTTAGCCACCGAATTGGGCGTGAAACACGTCTAAGAGAGGCTTTAGCCCCCATAATCGACCAATTTGACCACATTATCATCGACACTCCGCCTTCTCTAGGGCTTTTGTCGATTAACGCTCTATGCGCTGCAAATTGGGTATTCATCCCAGTACAGGCTGAATATTACGCTCTTGAAGGATTCAGCATGCTGATGAATAGCGTGAAAATGATTCAAAAAAGAATTAATCGAAACCTGAAAATATTCGGTGTGGCTATGACGATGGTAGATCAGAGGTCTAAGCTTTCGTTACACGTTTGTGATGAAGTTCAGTCAAAAATTCCACGTAAGGTTTTCAAAACTCCAATTCGACGACTGGCCAAGGTTGCAGAAGCAGCATGGACTGGAGCGCCTACTGTCATCCTAAATCGCCCAAGCAATAGTGGCGCAGGGGCGGGTAGCAGAGAATATTGGTCTTTGACCAAAGAATATCATGAGCGTGTGCAAGAGATGAGGCGCCAGTTCGGAGTTACAGAGCATCCTCGCCTGTTACTTGAAAAACAAGGTCGGGCATTTTGAGACATCGCTCAAACATGTCCCATTTGCGTAATTACTCGCGCGGGATTCAAGTAGTCAACAGTTTCCAAGCCAAGGCATGACCGGCGAAGGAATGACCTCTGTAAGTGTCAGTTACGAAGTAAGAAGACAATTGAATACTCTACGTACCATGGATGGTCACCGTAGTGTTGATGACTTTCTCACAGATTTAATTCGTGCACACAAACTGGCTAAAATGAATGGAGAACTAGAAAATTTACGAATCCAAATGAAGGAAGTTGCCGATGTTAGTGCTGAACACTTAGTCCAGCGATTAAACCTAGCACCATTCAAAGTCTGAGGTGAAAGTATGGATTGGAGACCACCGGGATATTTACTTACTACCAGTGATTTAGTTCACGCTATTTTTGACAAGAATAGTGATGCTGGGAATTTACTAGTAAAAGCGACATTAGGTGAAATTGAGTTATTTGCCGCACCTAAGAGTTGGAATGCGATTCTATGGCTGATAACCAGCACCATAAAAGATGGCGGTAAAGCAATCTACTCTGGAGCACAATTAGGCGAGTTGAAAGCATCACTGCCAATTGTTTGGCGTATAGATTAATCATTTGCCTTGCTTAGCAAGCCATTCAGCACCGTACCATTTCCATTGGTCCATAGTCCAGCCTTCAGGTAATCCTTCTGCAGGTAGAGGTGGTGCTTCAGGAGCTGCTGCTTCCACAACTTGAGGTGCAGCAGGTTCTGGAGTCTCAACAGGAGCAGGAGTTGGTAAACCTGCAAGTTCTTCTAATGAAGCAGATTCTTCCATAACTTCTGAATTATCAGACCCTTCACTGTCTGCTTTGATTTCAATATCATCAAAACCACCGCCTAATTCGTTTCCGTCATCACCAATTGCGATCGGCTCAACTTCATCATCCCAGAATTTGTTGGAGTCTACTCCGCCTACTGCAGAAAGTCCTGCTTTACCTTCAAGAGCCTCGGCCTCAGCACTATTTTCTTCAGGAATGAATGGTACTCCATAGGTCTTCACTAAAGAACGACGGCGGCGAGAACGCCCGATTGCAGCATAGATTAGCAATGCCGCTACAATCGCTGCAAAGCCCGCACCTAAGAATGGTAGAATCTCTGTGGCAGTGGATAAGTATTCGTCGCTAGTTTCCTCTTCACTAGAAGATTCTAAGGATTTCTTCCAGTCATAATAATCCTTAGGATTTTCTCCTTCTGAATCTTTATCCGATACATAGTTTTGATAATCAGCATCCCTAATTCCGAGGCACATCTCAGACTGGTCTGAAGCAACTAATGCACAGTGGTTTTCCCTGGTTTGCACCAACTTGTTGGAGTCGTTGTAATCTTGACTAACTCCTACCTCGTCTCCATCTGAATCGATGTAGTCACGAGCATCGTTAGGCAAGTCATCTCCAAAGTCGTAAAATCCGTCACCATCTGAATCAATACAGCCAAACTTTTCTTTGACTGAATAAGTTAGAGTTAGTGTACCGTCATTGGCAATTTCTGGCACATAGGTACTGGTTGAATTACCCCATTCATATGGGCAGGTATCAGGGTCATTACCAGACAAGTTGTCACCATATCCGTCCCCATCAGTGTCCATCCATTGTGATTTGTCATAAATTGAAGTATCTGCTCCCTCGACTATTGTCCAATCATCAGTAGGGTCAGAATAGCCATCATTGTCAGAGTCCTTGCATCCTATTCTATCATTTGTTGAAAATCCATTCTCTTGAGGGCAAGCATCCCCCATGAATCCTGATAACTCATCACCATATCCATCCCCATCACTATCTGACCACTGGGTAGATTCGTCAGGGTATCTGTCGCCACCTTCAGCATTCATGTTGTCGCCATAACCGTCGCCATCACTATCCGACCACTGTCCTGAGTTTTCAGGGAAGTCATCCGAGTCATTTCCATCAGGATTGTCCCCATAGCCGTCCCCATCAGCGTCTGCCCACTGTGAAAAGTCATCTGGGAAGGCATCGGAGTTGTTTCCGTTGCTATCGTCGCCATAACCGTCGCTGTCAGTATCTTCGAATTGGCTTGAATCTAATGGGAAGGCATCAATACTGTCTGTTACACCATCACCATCGCTATCCAAATCGTATAATCGGATTTTAGATGATGTTGAAAATGATGAGATGATATGCAATTCTCCACTATCGCCGAAAATTCCCATCATGACACGACCTGCTGCAGAAAACTCACTTTCTTCTGTGAATGTTGTTGAATTGATTACATGCAGGTTACCATTTTGTGTACCTACCAATATTCTACCATCAGGAGCGAGAGTGATGGAGTAAATATTACCGCCACTGGAGATCGCGATTGACTCCATAGTCCAGTCAGTGAAATCATAACGGAATAAATCTCCATTAGAACAGCCAACGATTATATTTCCACTGCCGTCATTAATTATTTGAGTAGGGTAATATGAAAAATCGGCAAGTGTTTGTTCCAACAGTCCCTGCTGGGACGTAATTTTCACCAAGTTGTCCCTTCCTCCTGTAACTATTCTGTTTTCAGAAATGATTGTCATTGCTGTCATTGCTGTATTATGGCTAGGAGTGGCTGCACCTGTCCAGTCAAACGAATCGTATTCCTTGGCTCTACGCTCGCCACCAGAATGACCGAACCAAAGTTCACCTTCAGTGTCCCATAATACGAAGTCCACTGAGTTGGAAACATTGTATGAACTGGTCACAATTCCTAATTCAGTATTGTAGATGTAAACTCCTTCAGTATGCGCTATTGCTATTTGGAGTCCAGTGGAGTCGGCAGTAGCAGAATTAGCACTTACATTCAGTTCAATGGACCACTGGGTTATCAATTCCCCATTACCCCAGAAGTGTTCTGATAAATTACCAGTCGTAGTCAGCGTCAATAATGTGGATGCTGAAGAAAAAGATGTATGGATAAAACGACCATCGATAGAATCGATTATTCCGACATCGATCAGATTGGATTCAGCTTCTGATGAAGGTATTACTGGTATCAGAAGTATTGCAAGAAGAATTGCGATTGCCTTCCTCATGGTTAACGCCAAGAGCCGATAACCTATGAATGGCTCGGAGTTAAGCGTTTGTCGAAATCACTAATCTTCGTCCTCTGAAGAGATGTCTATTTTGGTGTTAGGAGATGAAACTGGGTTCAACCTTATAACTGGCTTTAGGACCGCAGTAGTCACTTCATCAACTTCTTCACCAGGCATTTTCCCTGGAGCCGAAGAAGGTGGAGCACCCCTACTCTTAACTGGATTAAGCACCTTAACTGTAATTGGGTTGAGGGTAGCAACCTTAGGTTCGGATGCTACTTTTAGGACCTTTACAGGAGTCAGCATTGCTGTAGGCTGGATTTCAGCCATCTCGTCCGTCATTGCTTCGTCTAGAGCCTCTTCAAGAATTTCATCCATCGATTCCAAATCTTCTTCAATACTTGGAGAAATTTGTTCATCAATTGCAGGTATTCCCTCGTCCTGTGGGTCTTGAGTTAGTACCAATTCAGAAACTGGTTCTAACTCCGTAGTCACTACTTCAGGAGTCTCTTCTAATGCGATACCTTGAATCTCTAATGCAGGCGCCGCAACGATTGGTTGTGGAATTGCCTCGACTGTTGGTTGCAATACTTCAGGGGCTTGAACGACAGGCTGTATTGGTGTTCGTACAACCTTCGGCATAATTGGTTGTGGTAAGTTTGCTGCTTGCGCAGGTAAATTCATTCCACCAATTGGAGCCTTCACAGGCCTTGCCATAGGTTGAGCACCGCTTAGCGATTTAGCAGTTGAGCGAGGAGCCCTCATTCCGGATAGTCCCATAGAAGGAGTGTGCTGTGCTGCTGCTTGGGCCATTGCACCGCGCATTGGTCTGCCAGCATTAGATCCAATTGCAGTAGGTCTTGCTCCTAGTGCACTCGGGTCAATTCCCATCTGAGGTTGGCCTGCTTGAGTTCCTTCACCAGAGATTGCTTGTAACCAAGACTGGCGCTTCTCCGCTCTACTATCCTGTGACTTTAGGGTATCAAATTCAGATTGTTGCTCTGCTAAACGGTTTTCATCAGCGTCGATTTCAGTCTGTACCTTTCCTTCAATAGATTCTCTCATCTTGACTTCAGCCATTGAGCGGAAGTCGTCCATCTGTTGAGTTAGTGTGGAGAGTCTGTCTCTAATTTCGGCACGCTTGACACCGAGTTGGGCCTCGATTTCAGCGCGAATATTTGCTTCACGCTTTCTGACTTCAATTAGTGCCTTGTTGCGCATTATTTCTTCGCGCTTGTCCAGTTGCCTCTCTAGTTGAGTAGCAACTTCATCTTCCTTACGAGTTCTAAACTCAGATAGTCTCTCTTCCATTTCAGCTTCTAATTCTAGAACTGTTTCTTCTTTGAGAAGATCTAAATCGGTTTCATGAGTAATTCTTTCATTCCTCAGACGTCCATCGATTTCAGACATTATAGCCTTACGTGCGGCTGTTTCTCTAGCATTAAATTCTAATTCTAAACGCTCAGACCAATCGGTCTTCTTGGCATCAAACTTATCCGATAATTGGTCATGTAATTCGGCCTCTCGTTCATATCTGAAACGAGCAAGACGGTTTTGAATCTCTGCTTCTCTAGCATTACGATAGGACGCAAACTCTTGGTCCATTCTTGCTTCAAGATCTGATTCAATCTCTCCCTCTAATGAACGAGAAATGTCATCTACTGCTTTGGAGAAAGTTAAATCATACTTTTCACGTAGTCTGCTCTTACGAGAAGATAATTTCTCAGTATGTTTGGATTCTAATTGCCTCTCAACCTCAACGCGTAGTTCTTCCCTACGCCTAGCGACTGCAAGTTCAACATCTTGACGCATTCTCTCTTCCAATTCCTTGGTTTCAGAACTGAGCCTAGATTCTAATTCATCTTGAATAGATGCAGCGATATCCTCTTCCAAACGCAAACTTCGGCGTTCGTATTCAGCACGCATTGTTGCTTCTCTTTGCTTGAGTCGGAGTTTGAGTTGTTGCTCAAGGCGAGTTCGAATTCCTCGGCGAAGTGCTTCTTCTCTTTCAGAAAGTTTCTGGGATTGTGTCTCCTCAAGTCTTTCAATTTCTTTAGATTCCATATCTTCGAAGCGGCTTTCCATTTCACTTTGAATCGTTGATTCCAAATCACGGATCTTCCTCTGTAGTGCTTGATTAAAATCTATTTCTAACCTTTCGCGCTGGAATGATAGACGACGTCGGTGCTCTTCTGACAATTGGCCTTCTAATTGAGTGATGACTACTGTTCGGTGTTCCTCGACTTTCCTTTCTTGCTCAACCTCTAAGGATTCCTTCAAAGCCTGGACTTCTCTTTCAAGGCGCATTTCATGAATTTCTCGAATACGGATCTCTTCTCTGGTAAGGGTTTCAGATTCTAACTGTGATAATTCATCTTCCATCTCACTGCGTAAATCATTTTCAAACGCATTGAGAGTCATTTCATGCTGGCGTGAAATATCTGTTGCCATATTATCTTGCATCAGGGAGATTCTTTCAGCCAATGCTTCTCGACGTAATTTATTGTCACGTCGAAGTCTGTGCACGAATCTTTTCTTCCTCACGGAATCTGGAGCTTTGCATTAACGTCTGGTCCAATGATGGGGAAGGAGTAGAGGTGAATTGGGCTCGTAAAGAAGACAGATCAGTATGGCTAGATTCGCCACCTCGTCTATGTCTTGTACCTGTTCCTGACTTGCTTTCGCTAACACTCATAGGATCCCCATCCAGTTATGGATGCTGTTCTCATGATAGATAAGGGGCGCGATAGTCAACCCCTGTCGCGTGGCGATTTATCCGACTAAAGATGAGCGCCATTATTCACTTTCCGAACTCGGTTGGTTTTCGACGACCAATCGTGGCCCTCCGATAATGTATACCATGGTCCAAAATAATGAAAATGAGAACAAAAACATCGTGAACGCTGTTCCAGAAAGATTCTCGCCAGCATCCGATTTATTGGTTAGAGTCATGGCATGAATTACAGCGAATAATAAAGACGCAAATTGTAGGGTTGAAATCCTCAATTGGGGCCCTGATTTCAATTTAGACATCTTTCTATCTGAGATCATTAGTCCACCACATAGCAGTAATAATGGTAACATTATGAAGTCAAAGTATGGTTTTAATTCCCCTGCACCCCAGCAGTATGAGCAATCCCAAGATGTTAATTCCGGGCCGTAACCAGATGAAGGTTGTAGCCAAATTAATCCTGCAGCAGAAAGTAATACCAACGCGCTAGCTGGAGATGAAAGGCCGTGGAAATACGGCACATAACCACCTTCTTCGTGTTGGAACCTTGCTAACCTTAGCATACCACAAGCAATCAGCCAGAAACAGCCTATTGCCAAGGCACTGGTCCACAATGGAGATGCTTCCCCCATTCTACCAAACATAGTGAATATTATCAATGCAGGCGCTACACAAAATGAGATACAATCCGACATGATATCAAGAGACCCTCCTAGGATTTGACGTTTAGAATATCTTCGAGCAATTGGCCCATCGATTATATCGCCCAAAGCAGACAATAAGACGCATAACATTGCTGCCCAAATATAATCGGTCAACAATCCTCCCTCATAATACGGAGTTTCCATATCTTCTACCGATAATATGACGAAAACGATTGCCATAACGCCTAGTAAGCCATTAGTAATCGTAATGTAATCAGCGATACCCATCAACCTGAATGTTGTCCTCATCGCTAATCCTCAGAATTTAATTTTGAATTCAGTCTCACAAGCCGGACAAGATACTTCTCTTTCTCCTGGCCTCTTGTTCATGCGAAGTTTACGATCGCACTTTGGACATGCAATCTCAACTTTCGGACGATGGGGTTTGAGTACGAAATGAGTATGGCAAGATGAACACTGAAGATTTGCGGGCCTTTTATCAACGCCACAAACTAAGACTTTAGAGCATTCGGGACAACTTATTTTCTCCTCTCTCCAACTACGCTTAGTTCCTTCATGTTCAACATTTACTTCAGACTTACACATTAGACACTTGATTATACCAAGACCACTTGGTAGAAGATTTTTACAACGAGGGCAAGACAAATCCGGTGGTGAGATTCTTGACTCAACGCCTGGGGTTTCTTCATCCGACATAATCAGTACCAACCTGTTTCCATTTTTGACCGCTTCACCAATCAATTCTTTCTTCCCGTGATTTCAAGGCTTTCTAGAGTGGCTGAATCTAAATTGATTGGGTTACCGGACATCTGGGCTAATTCACGAAGCATATGTCCTAGCAGCTGCCTGAACTCTTGGGTTTGTAAGGTCGATTGCGCCCAATGAATTGCTCAGATGAAGCAACGCTACCATCACTTGGAAGTGGCACTCTGTCCATTACACACCACCAACGAGTTCGCCCTTGATCTCTGTGATTCATCACCAATCCAAGAGACTTCTAATTTTCTTAGAGTGGTGGTAAAGATTGTAGCGGTCAACGCCAACTAATTTCTGAAGTTGGACCGTTGTGATACTCATCTGCACCTAAAAGGGCCACATAGAGGGCACGACGGGTGGGGTGCATCAAAGAAGTACTGACCGGGTCTGCATGAATTCTCGCCATCTCTACTCCCACCGTTGATTAGGCCTTATCGCCCATGAGGCTTGAAGGTAGCGTTTGTTTTACTATCAAAACGGCGTCAATAATGACCTGATACGCGTTAATGGTTCCCGTCCATATCGACTTACCAATATCGACTATCAGTGCAAGAGTACCTCCACTTCCGGACAGTCTTGCTCCATTGATTATTACGCCGATTACGCTCAATTCATGGACCAGTACGCCGAAGGCTAAGATTTTCATTTAACCCAGCCAGTACCGCATAAACTAGCATCAGAGTTACTAGAACAGAATATACGATATTAGAAATTAAAACTGAATGTGTACGCTTTGCTAGCGTAAGAAGGTCTGAAATCAGGCGAGGGTCATCGCCTGGAATCAAAACATCTGCAGCCTCTAAATTGGCCGACTCTCCAGTTCCAATTGCAATACCGATATCAGCTGCAGCCATTGCTGCAGCGTCATTAAACCCGTCACCGACCATCATTGTGATGTGAGTCTTTGAACGGTCTTGGACCCATTTGACTTTATCTTCCGGAGTCATTTCCCCGCGTGCTGCAGATTCTGGTACACCGATACTCTTAGCCAATGCATTTACTGAATCTTGGTTATCTCCAGACAATATCTCGACATTTACTCCTTGAGCATATAATGTCTTTACCAATTCATCTGTACCCTCTCGCAGATCATCATGTATGAATGTAAATAGGGCCACTGGTTTGTCTTCTTTGAGAAGAAGGCTTGCACCATGTCCCGCACTTAGTGCTTCGTTCTAATGCTTTGAGAAGACTACCGGAAACCAGTGATTTGTCGGCTCTGATGAATGCACACATTCGCATCTTTAACTTGGCCATGGACTCCATTTTCTTCGTCGGAGATATTTTCTAATTTCTGTAGGAGTGATTTCTTCCGTCTTCTGCTAAATCGATTATTGCTTGAGCATATGGGTGATTCGAAGATGCTTCTAATCCAGCCGCTAAAGCAATCGCTGCTTCTTTCCTGCGGCCCCGAGCAAGAGTGATTTCACCAATCCTTGGTTTTCCAGAAGTAAGTGTTCCCGTCTTATCCAGCAGCACTAAGTTGACCTTAGATAACCGCTTCAAGAACATCTCCTCCTCGAGCAATCGCTCCTGACTTTGCCGCTTGTGAAATGCTAGCCGCATGAGGGACTGGTGATGCTAGAAGAAGAGCACAAGGGCAAGCTACTACCCAAAGTAAGAGGATAATCTTCCAATCAGCATTTGGCTGAAGAGCCCAAGCCAAGACAGCTCCTATCAATACGACAGGTACCCAAATTGCAGTGAAGTTCTCCAATGCTCCTTGCAACCTAGTAGGCTTTTCTTTGAATAAATGGACCTTGTCGATAAGTTCAGAAAGTCTAGTTTCTTCTCCTACCGCTGTTACTTCAATTGTAACTGGTCCGCGTGCTAATGTCAATCCCGCCTGAAGCTCATCTCCATTGGATACATCTTCAGGCACAGACTCTCCGGTGAGGGGTGCACGATTTATTGAACCGGTTCCAGAAATTATTTTCCCATCGGCGGGAATCAATTCCCCGCTACGAATTTCTAAATGGTCTCCCTTCATTACCAAGCCGATAGGAATCTCTTCCATTTGTTGATTGGATGATGTTGCAGGAGCCGCTAATACTGGTCCTGATGCGATAGAAAAGTTACTGAAGTTTTTCTGAGGGAGACGTCTTGCTTTTCGAGGGAGTCTGTCTAGGCCTCCTTGCATAGCCTCTCTTGCTTTGATTAGAGCCTCTCCTTCCATATGTTCAGTCCAAGACACTAGAATAATTACCATCAGTGCTTCTTCCCAAGCTTGTAGAACTGATGCTCCAATTACAGCCAGAGAAGTGAGAACTTGGAACCCTAGTTGCCTGTTTTGAATCGACCCCCATGCTTTGCTAAACATTGTGTATCCGCCAAATAAGACCCCTAAAAGACCAAATGAACCAATGACCCATGGATTATCAGTGACAAATTCACAGATAAATACCAAAATAAGCATTACAAATGCCAATCCTGAACCAATCATTCTCCATTCACCAGAAGATAATCTCTTTATCGAAGTCGTTACCAAACGATAATCTGCCCCTATTACATTACGAATAGCAGATTCCATGGCCTTGTGTAATTCATTGGACAAATTTGGAACAATCTGGATTATAATATATCCTTCTTTTTCAATTTCACAGTTTAGAACGCCAGGTTGACGGCGGAAAATACGAGGGAGGTTCTTGACTGAGGTTGAATGTCTGGCAGCGACATCACTTGCTTTGACCCCTTCGATTTCCATGAACGGAATATTAGGCCCGTTACCAAGGGAGCTCAATATAGAGGATGCTTGCGAAATGTTGCCTTTCTCAAAGTCGAGATCGATTGTGACTGTTCCTTCTGTAGCACTTACAAGCGAACTATTCACTTGGTCTAAGCGATTTAAAGCACTCATAGCTTCAGAAGCGCAATGTGGGCAATCCATGTCTTGAATAGGCCAACTGACAGTATGGGTGCCACTATAGTCTCCAAGAACTTCCATATCGATTATTTCGGCATCGATTGCTTTTGTTGTTGATACTGAGGAAGAGGAAGTACGAGTTGGTTGAGGAGGCACCTCAGGTTTTGGCGCATCATCCCCTTCCTCTAGGGACAAAAAGTCTTCAGAGTCTCCCAGCACAAACTGATGCACACATTCATCGGTCATGAAGGCTCGTATAGCAAGCGTATTGAATAACACCATCGAGGGGATATTATGCAGTGGTTACCACAAGAATGGATTCCGAAAGCGGTTGCAGTCGATATCGACGGCACACTTACTGATTCTAACAAGGAGATTTATCTTGAAGCAATCGAAGCATTACGCCGCTTAGAAGCCGCTGGCATCCCTATCATCTTAGCAACAGGTAATATCCGAGCAATAACATATGGATTGTGGAGATTCATTGGAGCAACTGGGCCGATGGTCTGTGAAAATGGAGGTGTGGTTTGGCACCCAAACTGGGAGTCTCCCATCGTGCGGGCTGATGGCTCTCGAGCTCGTAGAGCCGGCCAGATGCTAGAAGACAAATTAGGAATTGACTCTAGAGGAATTACGACAAACGAGTGGAGAGAATCAGAATGGTGCCTATTCCCTGATGAAAACGTTGAAGATATCGCCGAGTTGATATCGGATAGTGAATTTTCTGATTTGTCAGTAGTAAAAACTGGTTTTGCGATACACCTTATGGAGCCTCATTTGTCTAAGGGTGAAGGTTTGTCAATCGCACTCGAAAAAATGAATATTGATCCGATTGATGTCTTAGCAATCGGTGATGCTCCAAATGATATTTCGATGTTCAAATTTGTAGGCCACAGTGTCGCAGTTGGCGGTTGCTTTGAAGAACTAGCCGCTGTTGCAAAAGTGATTTCGCCCCACCCCCATGGTGAAACCTTTCCCCCTTTAGTTGATGCAATATTAGGTGCAAACAGTGACAATTAGTTAGATGCCGGAGGTAGGATTTGAACCTACGAAGCATTTCGCAGCGCATCTTGAGTGCGCCCCCTTTGACCACTCGGGTACTCCGGCTACAGCCCTGCGCCGAGTTCATCAAACATCATTCTTCCTCATCGAAAGACAATGGTTGGTTTCTCCGAACATTAGCAATGATTAGCAATAATCCTGCAATAAATACTGACAAAACTGCGAGTCCTAACATGTTATTTTGAGAATTTGAAGAATCATCAACATCATTTTTGATATCAGAAATTGGAATCGGAACCGCTGGTTGGTTATCTATGCGAACCTGTAAACCTAAGTCTCCTTCTTTCCAAGCTTCTATTTCGAAAGTATGAGCGGCCTGAGTATTACCAATTATTGTGAGATTCAATTGATCTAAGATTTGTCCATCTCCATCCAATAATGCAATTTGTGTATTACCATCGACTAAACCAATATTAGAAATTACAACGTCAATCAAAATTATATCGCCCACATTTGGACGGTATGGTGTAACGATTATTTCACCTAAAACGGGCTCATATGCCACCCACTGAATCATTGTGTATATCGGGTCAACATCGTTTGTTCCACTACCTTCTATCGCCCGGCCAGAGGCATCTCTTCCTTCAAACCAGACTATGATTGCATCACCTTTTTGCAAATCTGAAGATGTGTTCATATCGACCACTGCAGTATACAAATTCGACCTAATGCTTTCGAACTGAACCGGAATTGAGGCGCTTCCAGAGGTTCCTTCAACCAATCGGCCTTGACGAATGAAACTCCAATGCATTACGATGGGTTCTGAGTTCAATCCATGGCCATCTTGCATTGTAACCTCGATCGGAATTGCATCTAAATCATCAGATTCTACAATTACCAAATAACCACTGGATACTGAAATTGTTGGGATGGATTCATCGATTACCACGTCCGCTAAATCCCCAGTACGATTGTGGCCTACAAGGGCATTAAGGTCAACTAAAACCTTTATTTGGGTGCCATAATATGCTGAATCAAATACAATTCTGTTGGTTGAACTACCATCACTATTGAAAGAATTAGTAAATACTGTTGAATTATTATTTCCTATCAACTGAATGACATATGAGGTACTGAAAGGTAAATTGTTGGCTGGAATACTATAACCCATGTGATAGGCTAGTACCTCAATGTCAACAATATCCTGGGCTTGAAGATAGACCACTTTGTCCTCAAACTCTCCTAACGGTGCCACTTTGTCTTGAATATCGACTATCCGCAAATCAATTCCACTATGGATAGACCATGAGAGAACACCAATAGATGTGAACCCAGCTCCCAATGGAGCATTCTCATCCCAAATTCTCAAAGAAGGAGTTTGCTCTAGAGAACCAATATCCTCCACTAAATCCCACCTCAGTTCAAAGTCGATGGATACATCCCAAGTATTAGTTTGCCATCGTTTTGTAGATTGAATAGAGGGTGGTTTGATGAAACACCCTACATCGTGTATTATTTGCCCACTCCAAGGAATCCATTCAATCTCACATCGATTCTCATCTTTGGCTAAATCTAAACGGATTGAATCTATGGATTCGATTCCATTATCATCAGAAATTGTGAAATTAAAACGGTGTGTATTGCCAGGGAGAAGATAATTGTCTACCCGATCAAGGTTCAGAGATTCACCACTTATCCATGTAGCGTATCTTGGTTGAACATTTATTCGGGCGTATGGATCCTCGAAGTCGCCTGCATTATCGATTAGGTTACCCGCTAAATCTGTCCCAGAAATGAATACATCCAACCACCCTGTTTCTTCATTCGATAGTGGGACTGATGCTTCATCTATCAAAGGCAAATCGATTACTGCTGAAGTAGCACCCAGTGGGGTAAGGAAATTTATTGACTCCCAGCCACGGCCACTCCTGTTGTAGAATAATTCCATTGTCGATGGGAATCCATTATCGTCACTGATGTGCAGTTGCAGAGGAATATCTTGACCCATGTGCCAAATATGGCCGTCTGCCAATTGATTTCCTCCAGGGGCATTGATTTCAAGTGTGATTACCTCTGCATTCATTGAGTCTAGAACAAATCTAATTTCTTGAGATGGAGATGTTGCATCATTTGCATTATTAGATTGCTCATCTCCAATGTCCATAATTGAAGGAATTATTGTCAGCATACTACCGCTCATCGATTGTAGATTTGGACTGTACATGGTTGTGTTAAACATTCCAAACTCATCAACAGTCACAGATTGTGAAATAACTTCAGTTTGGTCATCAAACATACTGACCTCTAAATCAACATCTTGGGGTAAGGGGTTGATTCCACTTAAGCCTGAAAACCTTACTTCGCCAGAAATTGTAATTTCTTCATCACCCTTCACATTCAATGGCCACAATGGGTCCCCTAGGTCGTGTAAAGAACGATTGTTAGACCAAGCTCTCAATTCAACTACTTCGAGGTCATTGGTGGATGCTGCGTGTTGCCCAGAGCCAGAAACACCCATTACCGGCCCTAAGGAAAAGTCCTCGCTATTGGTACCTGCAACAAACCAATAAAGTCGAGAATGGTCATCAAGTAACCATTTTGATTCAAATGACCATGTGACATTTTCTCCATCCCAACTGCTATTGCTGGAATCAAGAGACAAGACGCCAGCTCCTGAATTTTGTATGAAACGACCTCCATTCGCAAGATTATCTACGGTCACTTCGGCTATAATCCCCGATAATTGAGGACCAGTGGAGATTTTGAGAGTTATTGAATCTAAATCAGGCGTATTTTGTAAAACCTGATGCTTTGAAATTGCTTGTTGAGTAAACCCTGGCCTAAAGGTGTCATTTGGTAGATCCACCCATGAATCAACTATTGCTTTCTCATGGTCAATTGTTCCATCGAATTTCACACCGCCTCTTTGTATGCTTATTGTGATCGGAAGAGTCGATGTTCCATCTTCATTGGAAGATAATAATTCAGACAGTGAATTATTCATAAATATTGAATGATTGAAACCTGAAACATAATTTATTGATAATAATGAAAATGAAGTAGATTGATTTGCTACGAAATTAAATCTGTACTCAGACATAAGATGGGAGAATCCGGAATTGTTTATCCAAATTAGGTCCTCACTTACCGTAGCGTTTTGCGAGCCGTTCGTGATGAAATTTAGACCTCCGTTATAGCAATACAAAGTTGCAACACAGTCCCACGATTTATCAGTTAGATTCCTAGATGGCAAGAGAATTGAGAATTCCAAGTTACTAGAATAATTCAGTTCAAACCCATGAGTCTCAGAAACCTGTGATGCAACCCCATCTACTTCTAAAGAGTACAACTCGCTAGTATGATGAAATGTTCCATTCCATTTCCAATCTAATACCCCGTCATCTCCTAAATCGATTGCTGGACTTACCGGAGCACGTAGCGTGATTGGCTCTAATTTGAACCACTCAAATGTCTCCCCAACACCAATGTTTAGTTGAAGAGTTGTAGCTTGGGCTGGCCCGAAAGAATTGACCAATGTTTGACCACAGTTTTTCTCATCCATAACAGAAGGTTGACTTCCTCCTAGTGCTGAAGGGTAACCAAGACCCAAAACCGGTTCCCTATGTAAAATTGGGTTGAGGCTTGCAGAAACATTGCCAACACAATCTACCATCACATCACCGTATGGTCGCCATGAAGGTAGGTCGATTGCCAGATTATACTCAGAGGATGATGAAGGGGCCAAAGAAGGGTTTGTGACCCATTCTGGTATTGCTTGTGGCATCCGCTGGATTATATCTAGAGTCAGATATTCAGTTATTCCATGATGTAGGATTCTTATTCTCGGAGTAACTGTTTCATTATCTGTTGAAAGTTCAACTCGGAACTTTATGTGAGAATACTTCCATGCTGCAATGTCTAAAGTAAATGGAAGTTGCAGATTGTCATGACCTTCTATCACGTTATCGTACACGTCCAATACATCTACTGTTACTGTCGTGCCTTCGGGCATCCAATACAGTGAACTCATCCTAGCCCAACCTGCCTCATCGGCTTCGATTAGTGGACTAACCCAGGTGCCATTGGTCTGAAACCTATCAATTTCAATACCAGCATCATCGATGTACCAACCATCCTCTTCGACATAGGCATCTGAGAAGAATGAGAATCGGATTTGGACATTATTCCCCGCTAGGTTCGAAATATCACCACTAACGCGGCTGAAAGTATGGTTAGTGTTGGATGTACCACAGCCATTGTTCACTGTTGAACCATCAAAAATCCCGTATCCATGGAATGGGGAATTTGTATTAACCTGCGACAGGCGTTCGTAGAATCCTGTGATATTGTCGCCAAAGTGTTGCCAAGTCATTCCTTCGTCTATCGATGTGAAGATTGTCCCCCCATCCCAAGCGGCTTCAGTACAAATCCAATGATTGAATGTCAACCTAGCTGATGAACCAAGAGGAATGTTGTAGATTGGAGACACTAAATGCGAATACACATTGTTAGAATACACATCGTCAAGGTTTATCCCCATTCCTTTATTCCCACTAGGCCATGCTGTAGAATTAGGACCATAACCGCCCGCATTAGAAATTACTCCAGTCTCCCAGGGAGTATTGCCTCTCTCATGCTCTACATGCCAACCCGAAGGAAGTAATTGGACTGTCTCAAAAGAATCAGATTCCGACCATGGACCATTATGACCTTCCCATGTGACATATTGCCAATCATTTGCATTACCTTGGACTGAAACTGAGGTTGCTGTAGATGAGTCTGTGAAATTTTCCAACAAACTTGATTGCATATTCGGCAAACCAACTGAAGAAAGAACCCTTAGGTCATCTATCATGATCCCCTCCCAACCATCAATAGCGCTACCACCGTGATTCTTGACTCCATCTGTAGTCACTCTAAATTTCAGTAAAGCATGTGACGCATTGACGTGTCCTGCTGCCCATGAAGGGAATGGGTGCTGAACATCTATCCAACCGTATGATTGTTGATTGTAGGTTGTCCCTCCGGAAGGAATACCTAGTCCTGGAACTCCTGGGAATGGACTCATTACAGTCCATGTAGAATTGTTGTCCAATGAAATCATGACTTCCAGATTGTCATTATAATCGGCTTCAATGTCCCAGTTTGATGAATAAACAAATTCGAGAGGAGCAGCATATCCTGACAGATTGATTGGTATGATAATAGAGCCATCAGCATTAACTGAATATTCACCGCTAGAGTTTCCATGAAACCAAGCACCTAATGGCTCACCTTGATTTGATAGATTGAATGAATCGATAAACAAACCAATATCGCTACCTGAATTATTAGATGTCACAACCCAATAGCGGAACCCAATACTACTGCCGTTTTGAACTAATGAGTCTAGAGAATATCCTTCACTAACCCACCCTGAAGAAGTACCTGTCCAATTATCGAGGTCCTGCCAATTTTGACCATTGTCTATTGAATACTGAATTGAAGCATCATCAGTATTATCGAATGAATTCCAGCGGTCGAATGTTAAATTGAAGTGTTTTACAACATCAGGGATAGGCCAGAACTTTGAACGAATATATCCTTGTGAGCCAGGAGGAATTGTTCCATTACTACCTGCAACGATATGACCAGAGGTGGCATTGGTTGGACCGTAGGTTACATTCGAGAGATTTACTGGCTGCCAGATGTCATCACCGTGTGGTGCCCAAGTAGTAAATTGCGGATTGCTAGTTTCAAAATCGGTCATCTGCCCATAACTCGACTGTGTTGCTAAGGTTATATCACCGTTGGAATTTAGAGAAGAGGTTCCATTTGATGTTCCAACCGAAAACCCCCCTGAGGAATCTGATGCCCAATATGTACCATTATTTCCAGCCTCAACCCACTCGGGTTCAATTTCAAAATTAGAATCTGTTATCGTAAAGTTCGAAGGTACGGTGAAGCCATCATATGTCGAATTAGATGGTCCTAAATCCCAAGAGTTTGGTGATGAACTGGGCCCTTGCCACACTGAATTATCCGCTGCAGCCCACGGGGTGAGCAGCATTAGAAACGTGAGGAATAAAGCCTGTTTAATTGGGTCCACCATCGGTGGACCCATGGTTGATGGGTTTGAATCTTCGTCTATGATGATTCGACTTCACGGCTGAAGGGTTGATAGATGGCCCGCGCCACGCAAAGTAGTATGGCCGAGCGAACCTTCCTCAATCCATCTCAAGCCAAGGAGGTTGAGGAGCAGTTATTCTCAACCCTAAGGCAGCAGGTTGGAAGGAGCGTACCTATGCCTCTTCCAAGACAAGATTTCTGGTTAAAGGTCGGTCAGTTGCTTGATACGGTCGAAATGGAGATCCACGAAGTTTACCGCACTGTTGGTCCCTCTCTAAAAATGCAAACCATACAGAAAAGGCAAGCTAATATTCGCAGAACTGCTTCTGAACTCGCTCGAAAGCGCCTTGTGGCAATGATGCAACACTCGGCGAGTAAGGCGCTTAGAACAGAAGGTGGGACTGAAGCACAAGACCTACCTAATCTAGACTGGTCTCGTCACGACCCGGCTGAAAGAGAATTTTATTCCAATGCTACAGAACAGGTTAATCGATTCAAACAATCAGTTAATTGGAATGCTATGCAAATGGGCTTAGCTGCTGAAGAATTAGCTCGAAATTTCAAAATGGAAGCAGGAACAACTCAGTTGGATTCATTCGTTCCAGAAAGTGGCGGCCTTACTGGCCAAGGCCCACCTGCAATTGCTCTAGAAGAGAATTCCAAACCCCTACCTGATGCTGAAGTTGATGAGGAAGAAGAGTTGGCTAAAGCTGATGCTTACCCTGAATTAGAGGGAGTTCAATCTGTCGAAGAGCGACCAATTGCCACCTCTATGAAAGAGGGTAGCAATCATGCAGCAGCAATGGAATTAGCACCTTCGAAAAAGAAAGAAGAAATGGACTTTGACGCATGGGCTGCTGCTGAAGCAGTTGCAGTAATTCCTGACGAAGTCGTTGAAGAGCCATCAGAACCCGTAGATAGTCAACTACTGAGAGTTAGAGTATTGCAATCGATGGATGACCCGATTATTACTGCTGATGGGGAAATCGAGTTAGGAGCAGGAGATATTCTGTTCTTAGATGAATCTACAGCAAACTACCTGGTAGATTCTGGAGTCGCTGAAAATGCAGCACTATGAAATCTCAACTTTAGAATAAAAGTTGTAAATAAAAAAAAGATGAGTAGACAGCAAGTTGTTAATTGCTGCCCACTCACCAAGGTTAGCGTAAACGCCACTAGTTCTAGACTAGTTTCAGTTCATCGAGCGCATCGACAATTCGATACTCACGGTGTCAGGGATTGGAATACGTGCGACCTGTCTTAGAGCGCTTTCGTCCTTTCCGCTGGTGATATCCATCTCTAGAAGACGCTTGTGAATTCGCATCTCCCAATGATCGTATGTCTCACTTCCTTCACCATCAGGTGCTTTGCGGACTGGTACCACAAGACGACGTGTTGGTAGTGGAATTGGACCACGTAGACTGATACCGCCATTATCACAGATTGTCTTAATCTGAGTTGCGACTGCATCGATATCTCGATGGTTCTCTCCTGTTAACTTGATGATGGTCACTGCTGCCATGATATTCACCTCTATTCCATTCGGATCTTAATCCAGTCGGATCTCAAGCCTTCTTCTCGATCTTCATACAGACACCAGCCGCGACGGTCTTACCCATGTCACGGATAGCGAAGCGAGACAATTCAGGGAACGTCTTCATGTCCTCGATTGCCATTGGCTTAGTAGGCTGGAAGCGAACTAGACAAGCGTCACCAGACTTCAAGAAACTAGGGTTAGCTTCTTTTCCATTCTTGTTTGTCTTCTCTAGAAGTTCCATGAACTTGACTGCAACTTGTGCTGTGTGTGCGTGGAATACAGGTGTGTAGCCAACGGATACTGCCTTTGGAATGTCCATAAGCTGAATCTGTCCAACGAAGTGTTCGTCGTGACGAACGAATGTTGGTGCTGTGTCAGTGTATCCTGCAACGTCACCACGGCGGATTTCATCAGCAGCAAGTCCACGAACGTTGAATCCAACGTTGTCTCCAGGTTCTGCCTTAGGTACCATTGTGTGGTGCATCTCGATTGACTTGACTTCAGCAGACTTCTGTGAAGGATTGAACATTACTGTCTTTCCAACGTTTAGAGTTCCGGTTTCAATCTTACCAACAGGCACTGTTCCAATACCGGAGATCTTGTAGACATCCTGAATTGGTAGGCGAAGTGGCTTGTCAACTGGCTTGTTCGGCATTTCTGCTGCGTCAATAGCCTCGAATAATGTAGGTCCATTGTACCATGGGCACTTGTCAGACTTATCGAAGACGTTGTCTCCGTTAAGACTGGATGCTGGAATCATTGGAATACGGTCAAGTTGTCTTGCAAAACCTGCAGTCTTCAGTAGGTTTGTTACTTGCTCACATGCAGTCTTGTACTTGTCTTCCGACCAGTCAACACCAGAGATATCCATCTTGTTAACGTGAATGATTAACTCTGCAACACCCAATACCTTAGCAAGGAATGCGTGCTCCTTTGTCTGAGCGTTTACACCGTCGTTAGCAGCACATAGTAGAACTGCTGTGTCAGCTTGGCTAGCACCAGTAATCATGTTCTTTACGAAGTCACGGTGACCTGGAGCATCGATGATAGTCCAGTAGTACTTAGGTGTAAAGAATTCTTTGTGCGCAACGTCGATTGTGATACCGCGCTCTCTCTCTTCCTTTAGACCGTCCATGACATATGCAAGACCGAATCCGGCCTTACCGGACTCAGCAGCGAGTTTTTCGTTCTTTTCGATAACGTGTGCTTCGATGTGACCGGAGTCCAAAAGAAGACGACCTACAGTGGTCGACTTTCCGTGATCTACGTGTCCAATAAACACAATATTGCGGTGTGGTTTGCTCTTATCTTCCCATTGAGATCCCATATTGCTCTCTCCTTTGCAATCTGCCGACATTCCACCCCTATTTGAATACCGCGACGCGGATAAGGCATGAATAGGTGAAGAAACTGGTGACTGAGTGGCTTTCGGTGCCTCACTTGTAGACTAAGCGGATAATTAGGGATTCAACTTCTAGGTCGTTTACCTTATCGTTGCGTAAAGTCATAGTCCACTCGCCGTCCTTCCATTGAGACTCACTGAAGTGATATGAGCCAGTGAACTGTAGCCATACACAATCAGTGTCTGAATCACAATCTCCACTTTGACGCTGGTCCAGCCCAATTGCACTGGTATTCCCTGCTTCTTCGTCTGTAGAGTTGAATCCGTAAAGATCTAATTTTGCTCGGCAATTATTAGTACCCGGGACATTGGTACAATCATCTGCATCTTCTTTCATATATACCAATTCTCCAACCGCACGACGGATTGTATTTCCTGAATCAAGGTCTTGACTTACAGGGAATGAGAACTCAATATCAATTGGACTATTCGAGTTGTTTCCACCAATTGCAAAATCATTCCACTTAGCGACGTAGTTAACGTAAACTACAACCTCATCAGTATTACTCAATCCTGCACCATTGGTTACTGTTAATGCGATTTTGTACTCTCCTGCAAGGACTTCTTTCCATTCAACTGTCTCGCCAGTTAGGTCTGCGTCATTCTCCGAATCACCGTCACCGTCTTCATCGCGTTCAAGGTCAAGGTCCCAATCCCAAGTTGAAATATATTCATCAGAACTACCACCATCTGAATTTGTGCCATCTAGATTGACGGTTGTTGTTGCTAACAGATTCTTGTTCGAGGTACTTTTATCCATTTCACAAATGTAAACCCAGTAGTAATTGCCTGAATTTACACTCTCGCCTTCACAATCACTCATAGGAGAATATGAGCCTGCATCTGCAGTAGGGTCTGGTGCATCAGCATCGATTACCTTTATTGTACGGGATTGTGAATTTGAATCGGTTCCGTCAGAGACTGTAAGTTTGACTTCGTAACTACCTGCATCGGGATATGACCAGGTGACTGTTCGCCCGGTGTCATCATAAGCGCCATCACTATCAAAATCCCACTTGTAAGTAAGTGAAGCTCCAGAAGGAAGAGAGGCTCCCCCATCAAAATCAATATCCATGCCTGTTCTGATGTTCTTGGCAGGGTCGTAATCGAATATCGCTTCGACCGCTGAAGAGGAAGATTCGTCATCAGACATGCACCCAGCGAGGCTGGCTGAGATGAACAACAGGGCCATCAAAATAGGTTTCATCACTACAGCGAGGATAACAGGTCCCATTCAACTCTTGCCCTTCCTGACCCATCAATTAGAACGAGAATAGGGATGTTTGACGGTTTCCAGAAAGCAATTCCTTCGCACTCCATCCGAATGCTTCAGTAATTCTGCCAAAAGCGGTAGCTAGGCGGTCTGCATAGTATTGGCCATCATATTCCGTAACAGGGTCTTCCTCCAGCCAAGGCTTTATTTGCATAGGTCGGTTTCTTGCATTGGTAACAATGTATGATACCTTCATTCCAGGAGTGAAAGGAAGTCCTTTCATTATCAGTGACTTTGCGGCATTAACCTGAATCATTGAATCTGGATTTGCATAATCCTTGGTGAAATCCCATTTTGCCCTTTTTTTGTCCCAACGCCCTTTACAGGATTTACTCATAATCAGGTCGCGGACCGGAACTTCTCCATTCTTGGCTGCAGAAATTGTATCGATTGCTAGATTGATTGCTGCCTCTGAATCATCATCCAAGACATACCTGAACATCTGCTTCAGGCCGTCTGTAAGATACCTGAATGAATCTGACCTTTGTGTTTCATATCCTTTGATCATCATCTTTTCTTTTGGCCAAACAACTTGCCCGACATATCTCTTTTTTGCGCCATGGCTGAAGAAAACTGAAAGCCCAGTCTCAAATTCAAGTTCAGCGCTTGCTTCACTGAATCGTTTCGCTGTGCTATGACCAAACTCAATCATAGTATCATACGGGTCATCAACACCTTCGACTGGCGTCTTGACGAAGATTGAGTCCGTATCTGAATACACAACATGTTGACCTTCATCACCCAGTTTTTGAATTATTGATTTGATATTCTGTCGCGCCCACGCCGTAATTGATTCGCCTAATTGCCGATGAGTAAAGCGATAGAAGCCGCTTGCAAAAACACCGTAAAATGAATTCATCAATATTTTCACAGCATATTGCATTTGGTCATGATAAGATTGGACTGACTCGTCATCTGCATCCCGCATTCCCGCTTTGTGAACATCTCTTTGAGCCATCAAATCTTCTAGTAATGTTGGAACCATTCCTCTCCGACCGCTTTCATTACGGAATTTCGCACCAGTTGGAGATTCATACTCTTGCTCATCAGCATCTGGTTGGTCCGTGCTACTCTCATCAATCCGCGTTGTATAGCAGATGTTTTTACCAATCATAATCGAAGGATACATCGATTTGAAATCAAGAATGGCTACCCAGCGATGTAATCCCGCTTCAACATCGTGCACATATCCACCTTCGATTTGACTTTCCTTTTTATCGGCTGAACCGGTCAATGGAACTCCAATTCCAGTTCTATCCGCCATACGAATTACCAGTGAATCAATCAATTGTGAAGTCGTACCATTAGCACTGGTATCAAGTGGAACCTTTGCAACAGCAGCCACTGCCTCTTTACGGCGGAATGCTTGGATTTTATGCATTATGTCCAAAGGTAATTCTGCATCGCGCAGGCAGTATTCTATCACTACATCAGGGCGTGCTGCCCACTCTTCATCCATCTTTGAAGCATCAACGTCCATCTTTTGCATTTCTTCATCATCAGGAAATAGCAAGTTTGAGACAAATTTCAGAGTCTCTCGTTGAGGCCTAAGAGCTTGACGGGCTTGCCACCAAGCGTCCATTACGCATCTTCCACCTAGATTCCAGGCTCTAGTAACACCCCGTGTTGGATACAGGGTATCTCGACGACGCCCCTCTTCAGAAGTTGATACGCGGCCCCACCCCAGAGTTGCCACTTTGAGAGATTTGTCACGCTTTGCAATAAGATTCGCTCTATCAAAAATGCGACCCATATCGAAATTGTCGATATTGTATCCAGTGATAATGTCGGGGTCATTACTCCTTACCAATTGAGTTAATTCTCGAAGTATTGATTCTTCATCACCAGCATATGTATGTCGAGTTCTTTCGCCTGTACCCATATCTTCGATTACTGCAGCAGCACACAGTATGGTATCATGAGCGATTGAGGTCTCAAGGTCAAATGAGAAGATCTTGAAAGGCGCAGGGAAAGGTTCGCAGTCGCGCACATCATCCATGGTAATATCAAGACAAATATCGACTGGATGATCGCTCTCTACAACTTCCCCTTCAACACTAACATGCATAGAAAGGTCACCATCCAAGAAAAACCGATTTACGAAGGGGATGTCACCTGACAAAATGGTCCAACTCCCAGCTACCTCTTTCCTCAACTTGGGAACCATGAATGGTTGGCTGGCAAATACTTTCCAAACTGGTTTAACTCCAAGGTCGGTCCATTTCATTTCAGGGCCTTGGATTTCTGTGACTTCTTCATTTGAGCGCACTTGGTCTAAATCGATAACTCGAGATTCATCCCATCTCCCATTGGGAGTGATTTCGAACCATGGTTTGACACCATGAACTCTAAGCAATACAGACTCACTGCTACGTGCTCTAGCCCATAATTCTATGACTGTAGAATTGCCTACAGATGAATACCTGCCGGTGATGATAGCAACATCACCACTCCAGCGCATGTAACACTGTGAAAGTCGATAGGCCAACAACTTGTCGAAAGTGCACATTCGCTGAAATCGCGCACAATCATTGAATACCGGCGGGCTCTGGTACGCTACGATGAGCGAAGCACCGGTCGATTGGGACTCCCTAACATTCTCGATGACCGAGACTGATAATATGTACATTGCAAAGACCACCATCGATGCACCATGGGAGCCAGGAGAGATGCATCCTTACGGAAATATCTCAATTTCACCAGCAGCCGGAGTCATAAATTACGGGCAAGGGCTGTTTGAGGGAATGAAAGCATACCGCACTGCTGCAGGAAGAGTAGTATTATTCCGCCCTGAAGAAAATGCTCGGCGTATGCAGCGTGGCGCTGACAGATTGAAGATGCCACCAGTGCCTGAATCAATTTTCATCGATGCTGTAGAACAGTGTGTACAGCAGAATTCCCGATGGGTCCCTCCAATGGGCAAGGGTGCTCTTTACGTTAGACCCCTTTTGAACGGGAGTGGCGCAGTACTTGGAGTCGCACCTGCTCCCGAATATACCTTCATGATTTATGTCACACCAGTGGGACCATATTTCAAGGGTGGAATGTCGTGTATCAACTTACTCATCAGCGATGACCATCACCGTGCTGCACCGGGTGGATCTGGTGGAGTTAAAGCAATAGGAAACTATGCACCTGGTATGATGCCATCAAGGAAAGCAAAGGAAGCAGGATTCGCCGAAGTCATTTACTTGGATGCTGAAGAACACAAGTACGTGGAAGAAGTTGGTGCTGCAAATTTCTTCTGTCTAAAAGATGGAGTATTGTACACGCCTGAATTGACGGGAACCATTCTCCCGGGTATTACACGCGATTCCATAATACGCCTAGCCCGACATATGGGCTATGAAGTGGTTGAGAAGAAGGTGCCAGCAGACTTTGCCATGAGTGCAGAGGAAGCATTCTGTTGTGGAACTGCGGCGGTAATCTCTCCAATAGGTTCAATCACACTAGGTGACAAAACCGCCACCTACTCAGACGGTTCAACCCCTGGAGAGTTGACTTTGAAATTGTATGATGCTCTAACAAATATCCAAAATGAAGTTGATGAAGACCTCTTTGGATGGGTTCACCCAGTACCTGGACTTAGCTAAATTGAGAGTTTTCACTTAGCAAGTCATTGCAAAGGGTAGTGACAAAAATGACCCACACAAGCCCATTCGCAATGAATCATAAATTGCCAATAGTCCATTGACAAATCAAATCTGTGGAAATATAGGTATAACTTGATTCGACATCATGATATTGATAATCAGGGCTTAATGTACAAACTGTGCGAGCGTATGTTGCTGGATTTGCAGCATGAATTTGATTGGCAATTTCATAAGCATACATCTCTAAGCTTTCAATCAATAATACCTCCTCAGCGTCAGAATCCAACCATTCCGACTCAACATAAATATTACATCGATAATAATTGATTGTACTATCTTCCAAGCATTCAATAGAGCCATTTGCCCTTGTTCTATTTACGTCTTCATCCAACTGAACAAGGATGTTCTCGGCAAAATACTGGCCCTGGGGCAACGGAATTTCACAATGGTAAGATGTTGAATGATTGAAAGTCGAACGGAAGTGGGTAGGCTCGATAAGAATGCTATCGAACCAACATACTGCATCATTAAGGTTAGATAAATCAGGGTTCTCACTTATGTCATTCATCAATTTATCTAAATGTAGATTAAACACCGACCAACTATTTTCGCTGGTCGAATCAAATGAATTATTTAGATGCAAAGTCCCAATACATCTGTATCGTTGGAAACTCTCTTTAACAGCGAAATCACATTCTACATCGTAACCGTATTTTGAAATTCTTCTGATTTCATTTTCAACGAATGCTGTTTCTATGTAAGCAAGATTCTCATTTTCCAAGAATTCTGCCGTCGGTGAACTGTATGAGTCCAATAAAAGCAGCATTTGATCAATATGAAGTTGATAATCCTCCTCAAAAGAATCATCTGATGCAAGACCGTCTACAATAGCATCAAAGCAATCTGCATCATCATTATTCAGGCATTCAAATAAATCTCTGATTATGTGATTGTGATTGTGATACATGAAATCGAACAATGCAGCACCGTAACGATAAAATTTAGCGCCTGAATTGTAAGATGATGAAAATATCTGGTCTGTAGTTAGTCGATTTGGACCATCATTATCTATTCTCTGTAAAACACTTAATCTTGGCTCAATTCCATCTCTCTTGGTGCTCCCTGTCAAAAACTCTGCTAACCCTTCATCGAACCATGTTAATCGATTACCGTCATAGATTTCATTTTCGCCCCACATGCCATGAATAATATGGCGGTTGGCTAAGTAGTGTACATACTCATGACGTACAAGCTCCTCGAGAGTGTATATGCTTTCATCGGGTGTCCGCTGATAAGTGAAAAATTTACCCCACTGTTCAATATAGATGCCACCGTTATTCGAACTTGTACCATAGATCAAGGGTTGATAAGCCCGATAGTCTGCTCTTGAGCCATAAATTATCATCGTAATGTTATGATTAGGGTCCTCATCAACAGGTAGTGAGGATTCACTTAACCTGAAAAACTGTGCTTTTACCTCCT
>CASIBX010000029.1 GCA_949373075.1 Candidatus Poseidoniaceae archaeon
GATTACTGCTAACGGCGGAGGAACAACTTACGAAACTCTGTACTACAAGAGTACACAGGAAGGAGAAGCAATTGTTTGAGGTGATTATGATGAAGAATAATAATATAAAAATAGAAAACGACGAACTAGGCTCAATCGGAATCGGTGCAATGATTGTATTCATTGCTTTGATTTTAGTTGCAGCAGTAGCATCAGCTGTAATCATTCAGACTGGTGAAAAACTTCAACAGAATGCTCAACAAACAGGTTCTGATACACAACAAGAAATCTCTGGAAAGATCTCGATCTCTTCAGTATTCGTTGACATCAGTGCTGACACTTATCTGGTATTCTTTGAATCATCACCAGGTTCAGAAATTCTAACTTCGGCTGATATTGAATTCCAGATGTCTTGCGAAAATGGTGGTTACAATTACGTAAACGATGATTTCGGAGCTGCTGAAGATATGGATGGAGCCGCGGCTGCAACCATTGACCCAGGTACATCTTACAGTATCGTTATCGATGCAAACACTGGCGCTAACGCTGACTGCTCTGCAGGCGGTGTAGGTATCAATGGCGATGTAACATTCTGGATTCACGCAAAGGGCGGTGGCTCAACTTATGAGACACTGTATATCTTTGATGACTCAGACGGAGCACTAGTCATCTGATTCGAACTGAGCCCTGACTGTCTTTGACATCAGGGCTCGTTTAGAATTAGGAGGTACTGATATGGCATGGCCATTCGGTAGCAATGACAGGTCTGGTGACAAATCAGGCGATCTCTCAGAAGAGCGCTTGCGCGTAATGGCGAACATCGCCATCGAGCAAGTGCCTATGCCCGAAGAGGGCTCAATGACTGAAGAGGACGCTTGGACTATTGCACCCGGACCTACTAGAGCACGACTCAACAGTACAGGTTCTTTGCCTATTGCAGCACCAGTTGCAAGTCCGGCACAGATACAGGCAAATGTCGACACTTCGAGTCTGGAAAGACTAATTTCCACTCGATTAGACATGGTCGAAGACGTTCTTAGAATGGTCGAGAACCGACTTGAAGAAGGCGCTCACATGAGCGTTTCAGAATCAGGTGAAAGCGATGGCAGCGAACTTAGTGGAGGCGATACTATCGTCACTGCTAGCGGAGAAGTCATCTCTGGTTCTTCATCGGAGCGTCTGAAGGCGGAAGACGCCGCCCCTCTACTAGAGTTGTATGAAGCTCAAGCTTTGGCATCTAATCCATTCCTAATCGCTCCGGCGCATTTAGGCGATGGAGCAGATGGAACGGTCGGTGCACCGACCGTAGCAGCACTTCTGCTTGACAATCTGTCTGGCATGGCATCAGTTTCCTTCACACAGAAGGCAATGAGTTCTGGCATGCTTTTGGCAGATGAAGGAAAGCAGGTGTTAGCAATTGTCCAAATGGCCGCTCCTGGTGATACAGAGAGCGCTCTTGAGGACCATTTGCAACACAGAGAATTGCTAACATTCTCGGCTCTAATCTCCAATTGGAGAAGGGCACGAGCACTCAGAGGTGATGAGTGAAATGGGTAGTGTAGCAGTTGGAGCCATGGTTATAGGAACTTCCATGCTCGTAGTTTTCGCATTAGCGATGGCTACACTCGATGCACAGGTGGACGATTCCATCGCGCAAATCGAGGCGGCTGCTGAACCCATATCTCTCTTCACAATTGAGGATGCGACCAACGTTGAGGGAGCAGTGACATCATTCACAATAAATAACGGCGGAACCGGCTATTCAGCCGGTCAAGTCGAAGTGAATGGTAGTGCTGGTTCCTTCCTCGCGGACCTCGTGATCTCCAGTGGTATAGTTACAGGATTAAACGTCCTTGACCACGGATCATCGTATCTCTACGCCTCCACGTACTTCTTGGAGGTCACAGGTCCTAACACTGGCACTAACCTGAATATAACAGCAACTTTGGGGAATCTTGTATATCTGAATTTAACCAATGATGGCGCTACAGATATTGATACTGATTTCGCATGGGTGTTTACAGATGGTGGTGAACCAATAAACCTCTCAAATGGACATGATGGTTATGATTCGACTACCATCTTTCCCGGAGAGACTTTCCAGTTCTATTATGACAGCGAAACACAGGCTGCTGTTAGCCGAACAGCTGTCACTATTGACGGTGTGACGAAATCGTCAACCGTTGTCTGAAGGTGATATTATGGCTGATGGTGGAGCAAGTACGATGATTATGCTTGTCACTTCATTACTGCTTAGCGGTGCAGCATCAGTTGTATTGCTAGAGTCATGGGGGAGTGTTGCTGAATCTAGCAGCACTAATGCTTCCAGCAGAGTTGCTGCCGCTGAAACCGATGTTTCGTTTGGTGGTGACCGTAGTGATGTTCTCCTCGACACATCAGGCACAAATCAAGAAATCACTCTTTACTTCCAAAACTCAGGTATTCGTCCCCTAGATAAATCATCATTCACTATTTTCGTTGATGGAGTTTCTTCTTCAACCACCGGCGCTGCAACGCTATATCCTGCTAATGGAGTTTGGGCTCCCGATTATGTTCTCAAAGTAACGGTGTCCGAACCGAGCTTCAATTATACAGATGGAGACATCGTAACCGTTACAATTGTTGCACAGTCAACAGTTTCTGATGGACTCAAAGGTACAGATACAGAAACCGCCGAGGTGAAATTAAGTGTTTGATGAACCGCCTAAACCAGTTGAAGACGGCTACGAGTTCACTCTTGAGCAAGACAGCTTGTCGAATGCAATGGGTGCCAGACTACCTAATCGAAGCCTGTGGATGATACAGGGTGAAGTTGGTAGTGGTAAATCATTAGTCAGTCAAAGATTGGTTTATGGATTACTTGAAAACGGCTCAAAACTCCTAGTAGTTACTACAGAATTGACCACCCGTGGCTGGATTGAACAAATGGAATCAGTCGGGTATCCCGTTACTGAATATATCGCCAATGGTATGTTACTTGTATTTTCACAATTCGGAGTTATTGCCGAATCGAAAGAAGGTGTCGACATGTTTGATGTCTTAGAGTCTGAAGCAATAGGGAAGGCAGATGTTGTCGTTATTGACTCTGCTTCAGCATTGCTTCCTACCGGTTTAGAGACTTCTGAACAGATGTCGGTATTACAACGGCTGCGAAGAGTATGCAGTGAATCACGCTCATTATTATTGACAGTAGATCCTACTGAAATGGATGAAAAACTCCTCCACAAATTACGAACATCTTGCGAAGTACTTCTCGATATGCGAGCTGGTTTCGTAGGCGGAGAAATCAAGCGAACGATTGTTGTTACACGATTTTTACGTGCTGCTGGCCCCGTCCAGGCAAGCGTTGGATGGCGTGTAGAACCATACATGGGCTTCATCGTAGACATTACGGCGGTGAGCTGATATGGATGATGAAGATCTAAAATTCCAGCGTGGCGACCTTGAGTCGGTAATGGCTGCTCATCCCCATGTAGCGCTTTGGGTCAAAGACTTTGAAGCCAAATATGGCACCAGGCCTCACTATTACGGGCCACTTGACAGGGATGCTAGAAAAATCGAGCCAATGAATTTGATTTACATCACCAAGGAACCAATTTTTGTTCACATGTATCGACCAATTGCCGAGGATGGCTCACAAGGTCAAACTCTCTGGTTTGGCCTAGAGCCTCAATTGACAGATGAAGAGGAGAATATTCGTAGAACTCTAATCGAGGTTTTACTTCAAGAGGCTCCTAGTGCTCCAACATTCACTACTGATGATGAGTTTGAAAACATCCTTTCAGGAATGATTGACAGATATACGGTACTAGACTCTGAAGTTAGATCTGCAACACGCCGTCAAGGACGAATGTGGGAAGTACTTGGAATGGATGACAAAAGAATAGTTGTCACCAAAGAGCAAAGAGAAAGACTACGCTACATCATAATCAGAGATTTAATCCGCAACGGGCCTTTAGAACCCCTACTTTCTGATGAAATGTTGGAAGACATACATTCCGTTGGTCTGAAACATGTACATATGGATCACAAAGTGTTTGGAATGGTAACTTCTAACGTAAGATTCCGTGAAAGAGACCTACTTGCTCGCTATTTGAGGGCTATGTCTGAACGTATTGGTCGTCCAGTTTCCGATAATAAACCAATTATTGACGGTGCATTACTCGACGGTTCTCGTATCAACATCATCTTCTCAGATGACGTATCTATGCTCGGTCCATCTTTCACTATTCGAAAGTTCGCCGAGGAAACAATCTCGATTACTCAATTAATCAAATGGGGTACTATGAGCTCTCAAGTAGCGGCTTACATCTGGATATGCCTTGAATACGGAATGTCTGTACTGGTGAGTGGCGAAACAGCTTCAGGAAAAACGACCACGTTGAATGCAATATTGCCTTTCATTGACCACAATGTCAAGATTTACTCGGCTGAAGATACACCTGAAGTGAAAGTACGCCACAAGATTTGGCAGCGATTGGTAACTCGTGATTCTAAGAATGAAGAAAGTCGAGTAGAAATGTTCGACTTACTAAAGGCAGCTTTACGTTCACGACCTCGATATATTATCATTGGAGAAATACGTGGTGTAGAAGGAGCAACGGCTTTCCAGGCTATGCAGACTGGCCACCCAGTAATTGCAACATTCCACGCATCATCTATCGTAAAGATGATTCAGAGATTTACTGGTGACCCAATCAATGTTCCAATCCGTTTCTTCGACAACTTGAACTTCGCAATTTTCCAAGAAGTAGTCGAAGCACCAGGCGGTGGAATAGCTCGCCGTATTACTGGAATCGACGAAGTAATCGGTTACAATAAACACAGCGATGGTGTACTTACCCGTGGTATGTTCGAATGGGACCCTGTAAAGGATAAACACTACTTCCGTGGTATGTTCCAATCACATTTGTTAGAGAATAAAATCGCCGCTCAGATGGGGTTCGAAAACAAGAGAGATGCATATGATGAATTGACTCGTCGTGCTGAGGCGATTCAGATTATGGCAGACAGAGATTTGACTCACTATGATGATGTATTTGATTTATTGAATCTATACTATAATGGAGGCTGGGATGCTTTCCGTTCAGCAGTGGAAACTTGGGTCAGCATTACTGAGCGCTGAATATTGGAGATGATTTAGATGGAACGTATGGCGACTTGGGAGATCGCCCTGCGCCGTCTAGAGATGCCAGTTGCTAGATTCTTATTCGCATTCATTTTACCTGCTGCATTCGCCGGTTTTGTTAGTGCTGCTCTAATGATTTGGCTAACAGGGGGTTTCTCTGAAGGAGGGCTCTTTGCAGGATTTACTGGAATCCTCTTGCTACTAATTTTGCCGCTTCTATCAGGTGGCGCTGCGATTTATTTCCCTATTTTGGAAGTCAATCGCTCGGCAATTTTGATTGAGAAAGAAATGCACATGTTCATCACAAGAATGGGTATTCTCTCATTGGGAGAAGTTGGTGCAGATACCATTTTCGATATTCTAAGACAGATGAAAGATTATGGTGAGTTGGCCCAGGAAGTTAAGAGGATTGAAACCCTTGTCGAAAAATGGCACACCTCACTGCCCGAGGCTGCTCGAATCGTAGCCCAACAATCACCTTCCCCTCTCTGGTCTGATTTTCTAGACCGCATGGCATTCTCAATAGAAGCAGGCCAGCCTATCGATGCGTTTATGCGAGCAGAACAAGAAACAGTCGCTGAGCAGTACAATACTCTCTACGATACTAGGCTAGAGAGTGTAGACACAATGAAGGAGATTTATGTGTCTCTAGTTTCAGCAGGATTATTTGGTTTAGTAGTTGCAGGAATTCATCTAGTCTTGTTTGAAATTGGTAGTGGAGGAGATAACACTCCGATTGCAGTCGCTTCTAGAATCCGTTGGCTTCTGTTAGCTGGTTTCATGTTTGTAGTAATCCAAGTTGGTGCGATTTTTGCATTCAGGGCAACAATACCTGATGACCAAACATTCGCACGAGATGAGTTTTCTACACCTTTCAGAATACTCTTCAGGCAAACTTTGTTGGCAGCAGGACTAGTCAGTATACTTCTTTTGATTGTGACCATCTCAGTTGTTATTGCAAATTGGGATGGACTGACTACGAGTTGGGATAAGTACGGGCTCTTACTCCTTGCAATACCTCTAACTCCACTTATGATTCCTTCAACATTAGTTCAGCGTGAAGAGAAAAAGGTTCTGCGTAGAGATGAAGCATATCCCGATTTCGTTAGAGCACTTGGTGGTACTGCCCAGGCCCGAAGCGCTGAGCCAAGCGCTACCGTACGTGCATTGAGAGGAATTGATTTTGGTACACTGGATTCTTCCATCGATAGGCTAGAAAAGCGCCTTTCTACAAGAATTGACAGTGAAAGGGCTTGGGATTATTTCGCTGCAGATACAAACTCTGCAGTAATTTCGAGATATAACAGAATCTACATTGAGGGTTCACAATCTTCTGGAGAACCTGCTGCAACCGCAGACATGGTTTCTAAGTCGGTAACCAATTTGTTATCTCTAAGAAGGCGTCGGAGTTTGTCTGCTTCAACAATGTGGGGAGTGGCGTTAGGATTGCTAATCTCATCAGTTATCTCTCTAAACGTGACCATATCCATTGTTTTACAATTGGGTGAAACTATCGCAGGTGTAGCAACAAGTATTTCTGAATCCACAGACATCGGTTCAATCACCAGCGCAGCCGGAGGTTTCGTACTACCTGTAATGGAAGACCCTAGCGCTGTTGAAGACAATATCACTCTGTTCAAAATTATTGTTTCAATACTGATTTTGATTCAGGTTCTTGCAGTATCTATGATCGCTACACGTCTGCGTGGAGGAGGCTTTACCAGCGCTGTTGGACAGATGATACAATTACTCTGGGTCGCAGCCCTTGCCAGTTTAATTTCCGCATTCATACTAGACGGGGCATCAATGATGTTCACCGCTTGAATGTAATATATGTTGCAATATATATCCTATCAAGGGATTATCCATGGATATCATAGTTAACGCAGGTTCATGACAAGTATTGCAGATGCAGTGGCTTTAACGATTGAACTATTTGTTTCAGGATTACTCATAATTTGGGGTTTAAGTTTAATGAAAAAAAGTTGGATTCAACATAAAGAGTTGATTTGAATGGCTACGAATGCCCCTTACACAAGGTCCTGGAGTGAAATCGAATGGATGTTAGCTGAGGCTCAAGAGCAAATGTTGGAACAAAAAATGAAATTCCATAACCGTAAAAGAATACGTGACAAGGAGGGTTGTAGAAGAGCAGCCGCAAAATTTGCTAGGGCAAAAGGGATGGCCGATGTACTAACATGGGTTATCGGAGGATTAGGTGTCCCTGACCCAATGAGTGGATTCGAAGATATCAACGATTTTCCTCTTCAGCAATCCGCTTCTTAGTAGCAGTCCATGAACAGATTGGACACTTCGTCAAGTCATGGTTTCTTGCTGGACAGTATTCACGTCCAAAGAATATTATTTGCAGATGCAATTTATTCCATGACTCCCTCGGAAATATCGCTTTCAGGTCTTTTTCGGTCTTTACCACATTAGAGTCATTGGATAGCCCCCATCTTGCCGCAAGGCGGTGAATGTGGGTGTCTATGGGGAACGCTGGTACTCCAAAGGATTGAGCCATAACTACTCCCGCTGTTTTGTGGCCTACGCCTGGTAAATCCTCTAGTTGCTCAAAAGTTTGAGGTACTGCTCCATCATACAATTCGCAAAGCATCTGTGATAACTTTGCAATATTGCGGGCCTTTGTTGGAGCTAGACCAACCTCTCTGATTATTCCTTGAATTGTTTCAGGAGATAATATGGACATAGCATAGGCATCTGGACCTTGTCTGAATAGTTCAGGAGTTACTTGATTCACTTTTTTGTCTGTAGTCTGAGCACTCATCAAGACCGCTATCAGTAATTGGAATGGTGAATCGTGGTCCAAAGGCACTGGAGTTTCCGGATAGAACTCCTCCAGCATCACCAAAATTTTAGATGCCTTTTCAGAACGTTTCATCCTCTCACCCTTGGTAGTTTACAGAATACTCTTCCCCGTTCTTCCAAGACCAAATGAACCCTAAAACAACAGAGCCAAACGGAACTAAATTACAGAAGAACACAACTTCTAGAGAATAAATATCCATTGAAGAACCCACTGCGAGCCAGCCAAGATAGCCAACAATTGTGCCTGGAAATATAGAGAGCAAACCAATAACTAGTGAACGAAGAAACCTCATTGAATCACCCCACGAGCCTTCCACTCAGACTCTCTGCGGTTAGAGTATTCAAAATATCGTTTCTTTCCAACCATCCCTTACGAGCAATCATGACTCCGTAGTCAATATCGCCAAGTCCTTTGACAGAGTGAGCGTCTGGATTAATCACAACAGGAACTCCTAACTCTTTGGCCCTCTTACAGAATCTCCAATCTAGGTCCAGCCTGTAAGGTGATGCATTCAGTTCAATCGCTTTCAGTGTGCCGTCATTATTTGCTTCAGACATATATTCCAAGACTGTGTGTAAGTCCACTTCATACCCATCTCTACCCTGAAGGATTCTTCCGGTAGGATGGCCCAAAACTGTAGTTGCAGGATGGTCAAGACACTTCAACAAATCTTCAGTGTTTTGAGATTCATCTCTGCTTCTCCAACGACCCATTGCATGCACACTAGCAACGACATAGTCGATTTGCGAAAGAACATCATCAGGGTGGTCGAGTTTACCATTTTCGAGAATATCCGATTCTACTCCGCTAAATAATTTGAAATCAACGCCGTCATTTTTCCACTGAGAATTATATTCTTGCATTGTTGCATGTTGGGACAGAAGATCATCTGCGCTGGCCCCATTGGCGATTGTTAAGGTAGGTGAATGGTCTGCAATACCTAGCCATTTCCAACCTAATCGTTGCGCTGCATCTGCCATCTGTTCTAGACTCGCATCTCCGTCTGAAAGAGTGGTATGGTTGTGCAGTGCTCCCTTTATTTCTGAAAGAGTAACTAATTCTGGCAAACTTTCAGCGGCTGAGGCTTCTATTTCGCCTATGTCCTCACGTAGTTCTGGAACAACATATTGCAAACCTAAGTGTGAGTATATTTCTGCTTCATCTAAAGCAGGCAGTGATGTTGCAGCCGCATCTAAACCCGTCAACTCAGTTTCAGGCATTAACCCGAATTCATTTAATTTCAAGCCTTTGTCTTGTGCAACTTGTCTCATCCTTATGTTGTGTTCTTTTGACCCAGTGAAGTAGGCTAATGTGAACGGGAATACATGGGGAGGGACTAACCTAACTTGGGCATCAATAGTTCCACCTGATTCCAATTGCTCGTAACTCTCCCCTCCAATCGCATCCAATACGTTAGGGTCGAGGTGTCCGAGACTAAATCCACCTTCGAATATCGATGTATCAAGTATTACAGATACTTTCGAATCACCAGCACCTTTGACATCCGCAATCCCATTCAATGATAGTATTGCATTTGTGACCATCTCAACATCAGAAGGTTGCACGGCCGCAACGATATCTAAGTCTCCAATAGTTTCCCTTCTCCTCCTTGCCGAACCAGCTAACTCGGCTCTTTCGACACCAGCCAGTTTAGCGATCATGCTGAGGAATGTTTGTCCATATCTTAGTCCGATATCGAGGCGTCTTCGAGCTGAGAACCTAGCAAGTAGGTCGATTCCATCCAATATTCGTTGTTGACTCTTCGCACCAAACCCTTTCATCGGAGCGACTTCATTTTTGACACATGATTCTTGTAAATCTGCAACTGACAAAACTCCTAATTCGTCATGTAATACTTTGATTTTCTTAGGCCCGACTCCAGGTATTCCTAGCATTTCAATTAGTCCGGCAGGAGTGTTTTCGTGCAAATCAACCCAATCTTCTGGCCACTTCCCCTCACCAACGGCTTGGGATATTGCTGAACCAAGGCCCTTACCAATTCCCTTCAATTCAAACAACTCACCACTGGCTACTAGTTCGCCAAGGTCTTGGGATAGTGAGCCAATAAGTCTCGAACCATTTTGATACGAGCGTGTTCGGAACATATTGGCGCCTGATAATTCCAATAGCACTGCCATTTGGTGCAAAGCGGTGCTAATTTGGTTTCGGCTGAAGAATGGCGGACCGACCATGCGAGCCTTAGGCAACTTCCAAGATGCCCCTGCCATGCTTATTCCAATGCGTGCGGGTTGAAGAACCCCTGCCTACTGGCACGTGCATGGTCGAAACAGAGATGATTGAGTATTTCGCCCAATCGATGTGTTTTATCTCACTTACTGCATTCATTTTCATAGCTACATTCTCTCGCAGTGAGAAGATAGAATTGATGGCTCAAAATTTCATCATGACATCGCTTCTAATTACTGCAGCAACCCTCTGGTGGCTATCACTATCTGGTGGTGAATTGTGGGGTTCAAACTACTTGCCTAAGCCGCTATCTGTATTGTGTGTAGTTATTGCAATTGCAGCACGTTTGAACATTAAAGGACAGAACGTTTCGTTTGGAGCAAATCCGCACACCATCGGTAAGAAAAGCGAAGAAGAGTAATTAGATTATCTCGCCTTCATGCTTTGCCTCATCTGCCATTTTCTGGTCGATAAAAGTGCGCATGTATTCTGGTAATTCCCCGTTGACGAATATGACATCGCTCACAGTTTCAAGTTGCATGAGTGCATAATATATTTGCATGGCAGTCATCGGTGTCGAAGAGCACCCAACACAACCTCCATCAAGGGACAGCATGACATTTCCTCCTGCGGTATCGATTACAGTTACTACTCCATCGTGTGCATCAAGGATTTCTTGGACCGGTCCTATTTCTTTTAGGACCTCTTCCGCTGTTATTGCCACAAAACGTGGGACCCGCCCCTCATCTATCAACCATCGCATTCAAAATGTAGATTCTCATACGATTGAGTATGGGACTATTTTCTCGTGCAGAGCAGTTTGAATTCAAGGTGACAGGAATGGATTGCGGTGGGTGTGAGCGAAAGATCACCTATGCTCTCACCGGTATCCGTGGAGTAAAGAAAGTTGTAGCGTCAACATCACAATGCTCGGTGTCAGTCACCGCCAAAGGCGTTGAATCTGGTGTATTAACCAGCGCTATTGAGGACCTCGGCTTCAAAGTAGAATAACCCAAAAACGCCTCATAGCGTAGTGTTCCGGGGGGATGTCCTTATGAAGGGGACTTTGGTCGCCGGGATTACAGGTGTTCTATAATGATGGATAATATACCAATGATTGCTGCTGCAGCAGGTCTTGTCGGACTTGTGATTGCGTTTATACTGTATCAACAAGTCAACAAAGTGAAAATTGATGATGAAAAAGTTGCCAGTATCACAAAAGAAATTCAAGAAGGCGCAATGGCGTTCCTTGTCGCTGAATACAAAGTTCTCGCAATATTCGTCGTTGTCGTAGGTGCAGTTCTTGCCTTTTTGAATGATGTTGAAACATCCATCGCTTTCTTTGCTGGTGCAATTGCTTCCGTCATCGCTGGATTCTCCGGAATGCGTGCGGCTACTTCTGCCAACGGCCGAACCACAATGGCTGCTAAGACCGATGGCCGAGCAGGTGCTTTGGCTGTTTCATACAACGGTGGAGCCGTTATGGGTCTCTCAGTTGGAGGTCTTGGACTTCTCGGAATCTCACTGGTCGCATACTGGCTTGGTGCAGGAGATGATGGCTCGAACCTTTCTGCAGCTGCAGGATTCGGAATGGGTGCTTCATCCATTGCGCTCTTTGCTCGTGTCGGTGGCGGTATTTACACCAAGGCTGCTGACGTTGGTGCTGACCTTGTCGGTAAAGTCGAAGCAGGAATTCCTGAAGACGACCCACGGAACCCTGGGGTTATCGCTGATAACGTTGGTGACAACGTCGGTGACGTTGCTGGAATGGGTGCCGATATCTTCGAATCCTTCGTTGGTTCAATTATCGCAGCAATGATTATTGCAAGCAACTCTGAAATTATGGGCGTTGATTACGTCATGATGCCAATCATGCTCGGTCTCATTGGTTACCTTGCTTCGATTGTCGGCGTATTCTCTATGTATCGTTCTCAAGAACGGTAAGGATGCAGCAGCGGCTCTTCGTAACACTACTTTCATTGCAGCACTTCTGTTTTGGGCTGGTGGCTATCTTTCCATTAACCAAGGATGGATTGATGTTGATGTCTGGCGTCATGCACTCAGTAGTTCTGGGTAGTATCGTCGGTATCCTGATTGGAGTAGTCACAGAATACTACACTGGAATTGAGCCAGTCTTTGGAATCAAAACGAAGGCAATCCCTCGTATTGGTGAAATGTCGAAAACTGGTCCTGCAACCAATGCAATCGCTGGTCTTTCAGTTGGTATGATGTCTACATTCGTTCCAATCTTACTTATTGCAGGTGGTATTCTTGGAGCAAATCACTTCGGTGGTGCAGATTACGGCCTCTACTGTATTGCTATGGCTGCAATGGGTATGCTTGCTACAGTCGGTGTTACCATGACAGTAGATGCATACGGCCCAGTTGTAGACAATGCAGGTGGAATCGCTGAGATGAGCGGTCTTGGTGAGGATGTCCGTGCAATCACCGATGAACTCGATACGATTGGAAACACAACTGCTGCAGTTGGTAAAGGATTCGCAATTGGTTCTGCTGCTTTGACAGCACTTGCATTATTCGCTGCCTACATAGCTGCAATAGGTGGGGACCTGAACTTATCACTCGATAACCCACTGGTTGTTGTTGGGCTTCTCATAGGTGGCGGTCTACCCTTCGTAGTTGCTGCAATGACCATGACTTCAGTCGGAAAGGCTGCAGGAGACATGGTTGTTGAAATCCGTCGACAATTCGCAATAATGCGAAAGGCACTCGAAGCAGATACTCCTGAAGGTGTTGACGTTTCTGATGTCTCAACATGGCCAACGGAAATTGAAGCCGAAGGGACCATGTATCCCGACAGTGCTTCCTGTGTTGATATCTCTACCAAGGCTGCCCTACGAGAAATGATAGGGCCTGGTGTAGTTGCTATCGCCGCCCCAGTTGCAGTAGGTCTTGCACTTGGTTCGGAAGCACTCGGTGGTCTTCTTGCAGGTTCTTTGGTCACAGGTGTTCTCATGGCTTTGTTCATGGCGAATGCAGGTGGTGCTTGGGACAATGCAAAGAAAGCAATCGAACAAGGACACATTGAAGGTGCAAAGAAAGGCGATGATGCTCACGAAGCAGCTGTTATCGGCGACACCATAGGAGATCCATTCAAGGACACATCTGGTCCATCACTAAATATTCTAATAAAATTGATGTCCATTGTTGCAGTAGTACTTGCTGGAACCGGTAAACTCACAGAAAACGGGGTTCTTTGATTAAACTTTGAAGCGTTAGGCTCATGAAGAAGGCCAGTTAGCGTTTAGCATGCGTGCTATTTTTGCGGCCCTACTGATGGTTACAATTTCCCTCAGCGGATGCATCAACACAGACTCTGGTTCAGAGAAGTTTGAAGTTGATGCTGTTGAAAAACCAGGCTGGCAAGTTGGCGATTGGTGGCTCTACACCTTCGAGACTGCACAGTTTGGCGAAGACTCCGCTAGGCTAGTTGTGACAGAAGTCAATGAAGGTGATGGGCAGTATATGCTTGGTATCTCTTCTGAAAGAGAAGCTCAAAGGCATGCAGTTGTCAACCACAACCCGTTTTTGGGACGCGTAATGATAGATGATTTAGCGGTCTATGAAAATGGAGACCCGCAATCTGTATTCAATTTCCCTTGGACTGCCGGTGACACATGGCAGTTCACTCTTCTAGGTGAATCTTGGTTGGCTGAAACTACTGGTTCAACCAATGGAATGGCAGTTGTAAAGGCATCAAGCAGTTCTGGGCACTCATTGGAATACCACTTTGATGGTACTCACGGATTCATTGATTACTTTGTATGGATGGACCAAGAAGATGACTTACAATTCAGAATGTCACTCACCAGTACTGGAAGTGATTACAATGGTGATGTTTGGTTTATTCGTGCTACTGACTTGAAAGATAGAGTATTCGAAGGGCCAATTGACGGTGAGGTTACCGACACCTTTGTCGACAGTGGCCATCCCTCTGGAATTGATTTCAATTACTACGTATTCTACATAGATGCTGCACTACCTCAAGGAGGAACAGGTACATTGTCGATAAAAGACCATGTGGGCAACAGTATTCTGACCAGAACTTACACTGCAGGTACCCAATCTCAAGAATTAGCGACAATCCCAAGCCGTACTGATGAGTATACCTTGGAAGTAACGCTAACAGGTGGCCAGAGTTCTATTCACTTCATGATCGCAGGCGGCATAGAAAACTACTGGAATCTTTGAGGGAGCACAATGCCTACTTTGGTCATGATGCACGGCATGACTGGTACAGCCGAAATGATGAGGCCGTTCGCTGAGAAGATACTACCACAAGGATGGACTCTTATCGTACCTGAAGCTAGTTTCGAGCATCCTAGTCGTGGTTTCACGTGGTGGCGTTATGAGGATGGTGACCAACCTGGTCGCAGGATTCTTACTGCAACTGAATTATCAGATGTCGACTCTTCCCTACTCAAACTTTCAAATCTAATGCCTGATGATGATTTAGTTCTTGGGGGATTTAGTCAAGGTGGAGCGATGGCTCAAGAGTTATTGCAATTTGACCACAGGATAATCGGAGTTATTGCTATGGGGACTAGAGCGGTTCGGCCACTAGAACTTCGTCAAAGATTGTTGGATATTCCAACCGCCAAGATGTTGTGGATGCATGGCGAGGGAGACCATCGAGTTTCACTAGAGGCTGGCTTGGAAGTTCCTCAATTATTCGAGGAGTCCGGCTGGAGTGTCACTCGCATGCAACATTCAAAAGGGCATATGATTCCAATTGAATTTCACTTTTCAATTAAGGATTGGCTTGAAACTTTATCCTGAATATTCCAATTAGATTTTCAATTTTTCAATTGGAGTTTAATTATGTACATAGGCAAATTAGTTGAAAATAGGTAGTTGACATAAGCCCCATCGCCTTCCCCTCAATATGGTTACAGCAAGAGCCCCTGTTAGAATCGACCTCGCAGGAGGCTGGACGGACGCCGCTCCTTTCTGTGAGCAGGTTGGAGGAGATGTTGTAAACATCGCAATCAACCATTATGCACATGCTAAATTAGAAACCGATGAAACCGGAAAAGTAAGTGTTTCATATTCTTGTGATATTCCAATGGGTAGTGGATTAGGAACTTCTGGCGCTATCAATGTTGCATTGATGGCTGTGATTAATGGAGCAGAAAATTCCGAAGAGTTAGCTTTCCAGTTTGAGGAATTGCTTGGCAACAAGGGAGGTCGTCAAGATCAGTGGGCATCACGATTTGGTGGGATGCAACATCTCAAATTTATCGGTAAAGAAGTTGAGAGAGTACATTTGGTTCCCCCTCTTTCCTTCAACAGGTGGATTGAGAAACATCTTATCTTAGCAGATACTGGTATTCGTCATTCATCAGGTGAACTCCATGATAGCGTTTGGTCTCGCTATGAGGAAGTATTGCCACATCTAATGTCTATTAGACAAACAGGCAGAGATATGGCGTCAGCGGTGCAAAGAGATGACCGGTTTACCCTCTGCGGGGCAATGAAAGCATATACCGCAGCAGTTGGAATGTTAGATCCTAAGTTGAATGAGCCATATCAGATATTAGAGGGCATGTCTGATGTTCTTGCATGGAAAGGCATGGGTGCTGCTGCTGGAGGCTATGTTGGAATTATTTCTCGTAACCCAGAGGCTACCAAAGAACAAATCCCCTGGGAAATACTAGATTGGCAAATCGATGCTGATGGATTAGTAGTTTCACAAGAATAAGATACACACATTCAAGAACAGGCATCAGGACGTGAAAATATGAGTAGGGTAGTAGCAGACGCCGAATCTTCAGATGCAGATTTCATTTTCTACACTTCGAATTTCTGCCCTTACTGTGTCGCAGCAAAACGTTTGTTTGAGGCCAAAGGTCTGAGTTATCTCGAAATCAATTTTGCTAATGACCCTGAGATCAGGAATGCAGTAGTGGCTGAGACTGGCCACCGAACAGTTCCTGTGGTAATCGATAACAGAGGGGAGAGTCCGATGTTTATCGGCGGTTTTGATGAAACACAAAGGTATCTCAGATGAGACCCTGCGGCATCAACCATTTCGCTAGCAGATTTGTCAATCAATGCGATTTTACAGCGCATTCAAAAGTGGGTCGCTGCTAACGCTACCCATCCAACACTTCTGAACCCGGGTATGCGAAAGAATTTCTATTCCTTTAGAGCAGTTCTCAGTGACCACATGCCGAGGGCAGCAGCAGCGAACCAGGCCACTTCCAATATGAAGAAGGCCCATTCGTCTATGAGGTAAGCTCGCACTGCAAGGAGTCCAGAGCCAAGAGCCATGAGTATCAGGTAGGGGAATTCCTTGCTGTTCAAGATACCTCTTGTCTCAAGAAAGAAGGCGCTGAGAATCATAATCATCCCGAGGTAAGCCACCAATTCATTGTGGGCTAATTCGACTAAGGTGTCACGCATCGAGTACACTCTCTCCAAATTCATCTAGTCCATGTTTGGACATAAAATGTGGCACAAGCAGAAGCCTCAGTAAGCATGTTTTGCAACAGTGCTGAGTTGTGTAAGAGTGTCTATGGTGCTCGCGCCGGGATTCGAACCCGGGTCGCCGGGATGAAAACCCGAAATGATGGGCCACTACACCACGCAAGCAGACTAACCCTCGCCCAACGCTGATTATTCATGAAGGTTGGGGTCGAGTGGCTAAGTTATTCCACCAGCGTATACCGAGCCATGCAACAACTACGCTTATGATGAGCAGTGCGCCGATTAGTATCTCTCTATCGAGTAGCCACCATAGCCCATCTATGGCCTTTTGGCCATATATTCCAATGAGTAAAGCCTCGAGCCCGAACCGCAATCCGCGCCCAATTAATCCGGCTATGATGAATGGTTTCATTCTCATCTCCCCCATTCCTGCAGCCCAGCCAAATACCTTGTAAGGAATCGGTGAGAATGCAGCGATGAATATTCCAATCGTCCCATATCTTACAGTTAATGCCTCGATCTTCTCAAGATGCCTTTCCGCCTTGAATCGGCTGAATAATCCTCTTCCCCATTTTTTACCAATATAGTAGCCTACAAGGCTTCCTAGTACGCTAGTGATAGTGACCACGCCCCACAGCCAGATGACTAGTGCAGAGTCTCCCTGGGCGCTAACTAGCATCGGCAGGAGTAGCAAATCAGGAGGTACTGGTTGGATTATCGCCTCGGTGAAAGACATGGCTCCCAAGACTAAGGGAACCAAATCCATCGAACCAATCGACAATGGTCTCCTTTCCACGACATTCAACCCATGGGGTGACAACCATACGGATGAACCCTTTCTTAATCGAAGTCTTGATTGCTGCAAAACCCGACCCCTTGGTATATGCCGGTACTCGATACAGCCGCTCTTCTTCATTGGCCGGCCGAAAGAATGCAAGGTGGCATCGTCGCTCACAGTCAGTTAGAGGAATTGCGTAAACTCTCTCCACAACGTGCAATGTTAGTTGAGTCCATCGAAATGGAATGGATGAGCATGGGTACTGGTGATGCTGAATCGGCAGCGGCCAAGACAGGGGACCTGCCTCGCCTTAGTCCAGTCGACTTGGAAATTCTCGCCATTGCATTAGCAACAGGCCAAACTCTGTTCACCGATGATTATTCTTTACAGAATGTTTGCCGCTCAGTAAATCATCCATTCGAAGCTGTCTCTAACAAAAGAAGCAAACAGCAGTGGGCATGGGAATTGCGATGTATAGGTTGTAGGGCCACCAAGAAAGCGGATTCGCAAAGATGAGCAAGAGTGCGATATATGTGGCTCACCTATGAAAGTCAAAGCGTACAAGAGGCTAATAATTCCTCTTCAAGAAGTTCTTCGATAGCTTCAGCCGCTCCAAAAAGTGAAGCGATAATTGCTGAAATCCGGTTCTAAAATGGAATCACTCTTCGGCGGCAGCAATTTCATCTGCAACCTCTTCAGTGGTCTTTCCAGAGGGGTCAACACCTGCAGCCTCTGCTTTTTGAGCAATGTCTACAGCCTCAGTTTTCCCACCAGCGTCCAAGATCCGCTTCAGTGTTGGCAGAAGAAGGTAATGCCCCTGTGACTTCAGAAAGGCCTTTTTGGAACTCGCCCTTCGACTGTCCAGCAGCCCTAGCTAAGTTTAGGCAAACGTTCTGCACCAAATAGCAGAAAGAAGATAGCAATTAGAATCATGATTTCAAAAGTTCCGAACCTCATGTTATTCCCTCTGATACGCCCCAAACGCTTCCGCTTTGTCAATCAATCGGCTGTTAACCGCCTGAAACAGGCGGAAGTAAGTGCAACTTCATCACCTTCGGATATAGGTTCGTCTCCACCTACTTTTGCACCATTGATACTAATGACAATGCCTTGACTAAGCCACATATCTAAACCCATTTCCTCTAAGAGGAATCGAACAGAAGAATTGGGCGGAACTTCGATTTGATGTTCTCGACCTCCCATTTCTTCAGCAATTGGCCCGAATGCTAACACGTTCACCTGCATGACGAGCGCTATTGAGCGCCAACTTATCAACCCGTGGCGACGTGTCTTGCACAATGGCAGTAGCACTTTCTTGTGAGGGGCTTTGGAAGATTTACGAAATGGGGGACGAAAAAGTCCAAGCCGTTCGAGGAATCGACATTAAGGTAGAACAGGGTGAGATGGTTGCCATAATGGGGCCATCTGGCTGTGGTAAAACTACTCTCTTGAACATTTTATCAGGAATAGATGACCCTTCAGCCGGGCAAGTAAAGGTTTCAGGCAAAGCCTCTGTTCGGTATTAGTGATGATGAAAGAACCGATTTACGTGGCCGTGAAATGGGTTTCATCTTTCAGAAATTCCATCTTCTCGATGTAATGAGTGCAGTTGAGAATGTTGAGATTCCATTGTTATTGCTATTGGGACTAATCCAGTCAGGCAAGGAATAAAGCAACTGAAGCACTGAACAAAGTTGGTCTCGGAGATAGTTGCGAGCACAGGCCTGCCGAATTATCGGGCGGACAACAACAACGAGTATCAATTGCTAGAGCGTTAGTCCATCAACCTTCAGTCATCCTTTGTGATGAGCCAACTGGGAACTTTAGATTCATCAACCAGTGACCAAGTAATGGAATTACTTTCGGAGTTGAATGAATCAGGTTCCACTATTGTTGTAGTGACTCATGATGATATGTTGCTAAACGGTGTTCACGTATTATTCGTATATTTGATGGAAGATTGTCGATCACGAGGAATAATTATGCTATTTGAGACTCTTGCTGTAATCGCACTGATAATTCCTATCAGTGCAAGCTCAGCATGGGGGCTAAGGCGTGATGTTTCGAAGCTATGGTATCTTCCGATTCTTGGTGTTGGGCCCGATTATTGATGCTTGGATCGTTTGGTGGTTACTGAATTGGCTTGGATATCGGCTTCTTTGCCACGTGGGGGTGTACAATTGCAGCGGGGAATGGTTTCCTGTATGCTATTACAGCCACTACTTTCCCCTCGCCGATCTCGTTGTTTTCCGTCTTTCTTGGCAGCAGGTCAAGCGAAGGCCGCGTCAAGCGGCACTCATGATGGCTGGGCTGTTGGTCGCCTCATCAATAATCACTTCGTCACTCGTAGTTGGCGATAGTTTGGATGCCACACTTGAGCAAAGAAGTTGAAGCGAAGTATGGTGAAACCGATTTGTTGATTTTCCAAAAAGACCGCCGTACTGGCTTTTCCATATGACATGGACCAAGAACCTTACCACCGCTTTTGGCCAATCATTACTTGGCAACTGGCTTAGCAGATGAGTGGTCGCACGGTTTAGAAACAACAGCAACTCTTAGTCGAGATGACGGGCTCGCTTTACCTTCTGCGGGATGGTACGCATATTCTGGATGGGATGATGTATCAATCAATCAAGTTGCTTCAGATGACCTCGAATTAGATGAAGGGGATTTAATCGAAATATCCTGGTACTCTTATTCAGATGATGGAGAATTGAGTGCGAATTATGATAATCTTAACCATCGATTCTGTAATTTCAATGGATGGACGTGGCTCGATTAGGAGGTACTAAATCTCCTGCATTATTCACATCGCTTGAACTTGAGTCAGCAATTACAATCCAAGAGCTGGGAGGTTAACATGCTGCGGTGTCGCTCTGAATCGGTCTTAGATGCCTCAGAAAGCATTCAGATGTAGAATCTGTTCTCGATCAGTTAATCGATTCATGAATCGGCTGGATTTGAAATTAATGCTGACGATGATGCAATATCAATCTCAAGCACAACTGGATTAGGTAGGCTAGATGGGGATTTCATGTCATCCTGGAATGAGAACTCAACTGAATTGCTTGACGGAGGCTCGGCTATGGAAGTGCTGCAAATACCGGTGGTTCAAATTCAACAAGGAATGAAAATATTATCTCTACCTGATGACCGAATCGATGAAATAATCATTGCACAAGATGGGGATTGGTATGTCTCAGGTGGTGCGGTTTCGTATCAAAAAGACAGAGGTGGAGCTAGTCATGGATGGGAAGTTCCATACGGAGGTTTGATTCATGATGTCACACTGCTTGGCGAATCACTACTAGTGGCTCATAGTGATGGTTTGATTGAGATTCCAGATGACAAAGATGGTGATTTAATTCACCATGTCAAAGGCGAAGAGGTCAGGATTGCAGCACAGTTCAATCAGTCACTACCAGATTTGCCTAATACCATATTTTCCATCGATTATTTGGATAATAGTGGCGAAGATTGGATTGCAGTGAAGCATTTGACTGGTAGCGAGGTCCACAAATACTCTGACGGCCAATGGGTCGAGATTAACCAGTCTGGAGAGTGGCTACACTTGGCGGATGAGGTAATGATAGGTTCGCCATCGGGCTGGGTTACTGTTTCTGGTGAATCTTCTCCTGCGAATTGGGATGGTCTTAGAGGTGGCTATCTTGTAAATAATGGGTCGTTGTACACTTTCGACGGCCAAATAAATATGTTAACAACATTCGAACCGGATTGCGATGAGCGAGTCTTTGCATTTGACGGCGATACAATATGTTCAACCCCATTCGGAGTGCTCATCGACAGTGAAAAATTGACTCCACGTTTACCATTAACTGTCGACATCGGCGGTTTTGGCATAATGCCGCAACTACTCTTGGCAACAGATGGTCCACTTTCACCAGAGCAAGGCGAAATTCTAGTTTCTTCAAGATTATCTCATCTCAATCAGTCCGATGAAGTGCTGATCAACGGGTTGATACCTTGGGCATATGGCGACTCACTTCCAATAATATTAGACATCGGTGGTAATATGTCATCTATTGATGCACCTGGATTAGATGAATTGGAATCGATAATAATCGGTTTTGTTAATTTGAGCGACGGTGAAGCATTGGCTGCAGCAGCTGAAGGCGAGCGCAGTATACTTGTTGTCAATGATGGAAACCTTTCCGCCATAAGCATCTGGCTAGATGAGGTATCGGGTGCGGAAACGATGGGCATCAATATTGTGGCTGCCAAAGAAAACGCTCTGGTTGCTGCAGAAGAAGGGGCTGGCGCACTTTCAGCAATGTTCCTCGTGTTTGGCGCATTCACAATCGGCGCTGGCGTACTTTTGGTTCTCACAATCGTAATGATGCTTGCAGATTCTCGAAGAGTCGATGAAGCGATAATTAGAGCAATTGGGCTCAAACGTTCAGACATGCGTTCATTAGCGCTCATGGAAGGCATGATGACCTCTTCAGCCGCATCAATACTGGGTGGGATGTTTGGAATTCTGCTCGCTTGGTTGGTCTCTCTTGCTTTCAGTAGTGTCTTTGCTAATGCAGGGGCAGAAGGAATAGAGTTTGCATTTAGTTTTGAGAGTATGTTGATCGGAATGTCGTTTGGATTCCTTATTGCAATGGGTACACTCTGGTGTACTGCTTTGTGGACCAGTCGTTTGAATATAGTTCAAGCTCTAAGGGGTCTTTCACCGATGAGAAGCAGAGGTGTACCTTGGTGGCTTCTATTGTTGCTAATCGCTCTATTCGGCGGCGGAGGACTTTCTGGATTGAGTATTTTCACACTTGATTCCTCATCTTCACTAAGATTCGCACTGTGGCACATTATGGCTTCAATGATGATAATGGGTTCAGTGCCATTATTCACTTACGTATTACCTCATGTCAAAGGTTGGAGAATCCGCAACTCAGGTCGTAATACAATGGCGGTCATGGGTATAGCATTGGCTCTGTGGGCTATTTCTCCAGATTCATGGGCTCCAGTCGATTCAGGAATAAAGCCTGATGAGGTCACTTTCGCAGTACTAGGAATGGTTCAGGTATTTGCAGGTGTGATGATACTTTCGGGAATTGCACCTAGAGTCGCTTCATGGGTTGTAAGTCGTTCTTTCTTCGCCAAAAAGTTTGGACCTGTGGTAAAAGTCTCACTCGCTCACCCTGCCTCTACTCCTTTACGTACTGCAGTAATTATGGGGATGTTTTCCCTTACTGTATTCAGCGTAGTTGTGTTAGCGGGATATTCAGTGCAATTCGAAGAACACTCTTCTGGCTATGTCGAAGATGCGAGTGGTGAGTTTGAAATATTACTCTCGTCTTCAAGACAGGTACCTTTAGAATTGTCATCAGAACCTTCTGAATGGGGATTGAACAAAACTCAATCTGGAGATATCGATGCGGTAGGAATTGTGAATCGGGCAGTAGTTTGGGTCGATGATGGGGAGGATAGTATCCCGTATATTCTGAGAGGAGTTGATGCCGGATTTATTGATCACGGGGGTATACCTTTGCAGGACTGGGATCGGGCGCTTGGAGGGACTCAGGAGGAGGCTTGGAAATCACTTAAATCAAACCCAGATATTGTGTTTGTCGATAGTTCATTTGCACTGGTTGACCCTAATACTGGAGAGTCGATTGCAGGGATTACTCTTCCAATTGGAAAATCGATTTCGCTAATTGATATTTCCAACCCTGGTAATAGTCGAGAAGTGATGGTTGGAGGCGTTCTATCTGAGTCGAGTCAACTGTTCAGCGCAGGCATTTGGATGGATGGCGAAATCGTCGATGAAAAGTTCGGTGGAGTAGTGACTAGAATCTATGTTTCTCATGATGAAACCGTAGACTCAAGCGAGCTTGAAAATTCGTTGTCACACGACCTGTCATCACAAGGCGTTTACACTTCAGTTATCGAAGATGAGATTTTACTCATCCTGGGGTTGGTATTTGCGATATTAGCGATATTCCAGGCCTATCTTGCATTAGGGCTGATTGTGGGTATTGCAGGTATTGGGGTTGTTACATATCGTTCGGTTTCAGAACGTTCAGGAGAGATTGGCATGCTGAGGGCTCTCGGGTTTAGGAAGAGAATGGTGATGATTGGGATGATTATCGAGGTTAGTTGGGTCGCAGTGTTAGGTATGCTCAATGGGGCGATTGTGGCACTTGCTTTCCATATGGCTTTGTATCGCACCTTTTGGGAAGAACAGGGTGTGGAATTGATTCTTCCATGGCTAGAAGTGTCATCTATGGTATTAGGCGGATGGGCTTTAGTTTTGATTGCAACATGGATTCCAGTTTCGAAGGCAACAAAAATCACCCCTTCCCAAGCTTTAGCAAATGTTGATTAAACAAGATATAGTTGTTATCTCAATGAAAAATATAGTTATTATCTCATGTCGGGGATAGAATACACAAACACATTGTACCAAGGAGCAAATTTTCCTCTATTTCTTGTTAGTTTTTGTTTAAAAATCGCCTTACTGCTACCTATTGAGATATTTTGCAAAAAGTTATTATCAGCGATGCTTAACTGAAACGGCCTTGCCAAGTCATAAATACCTTACATGTCGTGGTGAATCCTACCGACCCTTTTGGAGGAGATGACAATGAGCAAGTTAACCCCAATGATTTTGGCCATTTTGATGCTGGCTAGCACCTCGCTAGTTGCACTGGATTGGGCTGAACTGGAACAGAAAGACATGATTGAAGCAGACGGCCGTTCTGGACCTGATGCTGAAGTTGTGAGTATACTGTCGCCTAGAGCGACAACGACCGACACACAAACTGGCGAAATGCAGCACACGCTGTTCGCTGGAGACGATGTGAACTTTGAGACATTCATCAGCAACGCTGGTGATGTAGCGATCACTGAGATGGGAATTTCCGTCACAGTGTATCTGTCTGAAGGTGGCGCCCGTGGCATGATTGCTAAGGACGCAGCAGGCAACGACCTGTCCTGGAACAACGGCGACGTCATCTGTGATGACTCCTTCGTATGTCCATGGTCCTCACTAGACGTAGGCGCTAATCTCGCTAATGGTAAGTACACTATGACTTATCTGGGTTCAGTCGTATCATGGGCTCCAATTACTGGAGACTATGTAGTGGTTGTAGAGACAAATGCATTTGGCGATAACGCACCTGGAAACGATTACTCTGAGAATCTAGTCTCAGTAGTAGACTGGACAGACATTATCGTTGACCTAGCCTGGGACTCCGGAAAGGAAGTCGAAGGCGGTAGTGGTGACAAAGCATTCACTCTTACAGTTGGAACCGGAGGATCTTCCTCATGGTCTGCACGTTCAATCATATTGGACATGACTGTAACTGGTGCATTAGATAGTGCAGTAAACAGTGGTGGAGTCGACATACTAGGTACTAACCTAGCAACTGACTTTGGCACAGGTACTACTACTGAAACATTCAGGCATCAAGATGATGTGAACAACACAACATCTGCTATGAGATACGTTATTGATTTCCAAGATGAATCTACATGGAATGGTGTTGTTACACCTTCTACTCAAGTTTCAACTGGTGATTATTCAGTCGAAGTAAGTTTGGTTAGTTACGTTCTTTACGGACAACAACCAGATTGTGTCGAAGAAGTTACTACCAGAGGAACTGGGCCTAACGGCGAAGATGAAACAATGACTTACATCCACTACTGTGAAGTTTTACATTATTCAGACGATGTATCTTCGACTAGTGAATCCGTAATTGAAGGTAAGGTTCAGAACTTCCATGATATTGGAGTTACAAACCTTGCAGTTAACCAAGGATATTCAATTGATGAAAATGGAGCGGCTATGGGTGCACCAACTATGCCGGGAATGACCTCAGGTCCTCTTAACCCAGCATGGTCCAGTGTACAAGCATCTGTTCGCCATCTAGGTAACAACATGATGGAAACTTACGATTGGGAAGTTAACTTCGAAATCGAGAACACCATCACTGGCGTAACTCACACCGAAACTGCAAACTCCTGTACCTTTGGATTTGGCGAGGTTTACACTCACCTAGAACTTGGTGAGGACCCAGAGGGAGGCACTGCCTTCGAGATGGGTGAAGCATGTATCATGTTCAACTTCGGACCAGGTATCTACAACCTCACAGCGACAGTTTCAATGATCAACATCGACCAAATGGATGATGGAACTGGAACAATGGTTGATGCGTACGCAGATATGTCTGCACGCAACGATGATGCAAGCATTTACGAGATAATCGCACTAAACAACAGACCTAGTGTCACTCTAACTCTAGAGAACACAGAGGATGTAGTAATTGGACCTGAAGGAACAATCACTATTGTTGCTAATGCAGATGATGCAGATGACCAAGGCGGACTAGCTCTGTCCTACATCTGGACTCACCCTGGAATGCCTGAAGGACAGAACGATACTGTAGTCCCATCCATGTGTAATGGTGTAGGGCCTGCATTCTCAACCTGCCAACTGATTGCACTTGATGCAGAGTGGGCTGGAGTTCAAACCTATTCTGTAGAAGTATTAGATCCATTCAACTCTTCCGCTAAGGATTTCCTTAACGTATTTGTCTGGAACCACATAATCACAACCTCAACTACCGACAGCGGTATTGAGATGGTTTACGATCTAACCTATGATGGAGCAAACGCATTCAGTGTATCTCTAGCAGACTCTTCTGAAGGACCGTACACACAAGACCTAACCAACTTTGGTTACGCTGGTGAATACACCTCAGTCGCAGTACTAGATTACTCACCATCTACGACCTACATGCCAGAAGACGTATATGCACAGTCAATCACAATGAATTACGATGCATCTACTCTAGCACCAACTAGTGCATTCTGGATATCTAACGGAAACTGGGCTAAGCTAGAAGCAACAATTACTGCTGCTGGTAGCGATGGTTCAATATCTATCGATATGGGTCAAAATGGACAAGTTCTTTCACAGGGCGAAATCGTTCTGATGGGAGGAGAGTTGCAAATCATCGAAGCACCAGAGGGTAACCCTGCTGGTCTGAATGTAGTAGCAACTGCTGGCGGTCAAATTACAGCAACATGGTCCTATGTAGGAACCACTGTTCCTGGATTCGATTGGTTGTCAATGGAAATCTGTGATTCAAACGGTGACTGTGACACTTCACAGGAGAACACCACTCTTGCAGCTCATTCAATGAGTGGTCAAACCGATACTGAACATGGAGTAACCTACACTTACACACTTTCTGTATGTAACGTAGGTGGATGCCACCCAACAATCGCAACTGGTTCTGCAGTTGCAGATAAGGAAGTTGATGGCGACGCTGTTGCTACCGAAATGTCAGTATATGGCGGTGTAGACAATTCAGTCATGGTTGATGGTGAAACTTCATGGGTAGTCTCTTGGGTTGTTGGTGGCACAGACTCATCTGATGTAGCTGGCTGGAAGGTCTGCTGGACAGACTACTCTTGGTCTACTGCAGGCGCAATGCCTGCTACCTGTGCTGATGCAGGCGCTGCAGTTGGAACTACGGCGTCGAGTCGTGAGTCGGTGGAAATTAATCACCCAGGTGGTACAGGAACCAAGACGTACTACTTCGTAGCAGTACCATACGATGACAAAGGTAACATGGACAACGCAGAGCCAGGTACCGATAGCTTGCTAGAACACAAGAACACACAGGTCGATCCTTGTGAAACAGATCCTGACAGTGACGAATGTGCAAACATTGGTGACGCAGGTGACGATGCAGAAGGCGGCTCAGTTCCAACATGGACCTGGGGCGTAATCATCGGTCTAGTCGTAGTAGCATTCGTTGTCGGTGCATTTATCCTCTCCCGTGGTGGAGATGGTGAAGACGGCAAGGACTGGGATTACTGATCCTAGGCCTTGAGTTCTGACAGCAAATACGGTGCTTGACACCGAGGCTGCCATGGGGAGCGGTTCGCCGCTCCCTATGGCTCCCCCTTTTCTTTTTTCTTTCAAATTCCAACACAGGGATTGTGTTGTTCTTTCCAATTCCTAACTCAGCTCAAACTGAAGTTATTTTTTGAAATCTAACATATCGATTAGAAGCGGTTATCTCGCGCACACACGCGAGAGAGTTCGCTACAAAACTGTAAGTTTTACAAATACTATATTTTTCTAGTGACGTATACATCCTCAATGTTATTTTTTTGTTATTATTTCCGTTCAAACCCTAGAGCGAAATGTGCCGTATAGTTTGGGGTGGACTGGTGAACTGAAGTTTTTATCAATCTTCAATTTGCTTGCAGTGGTTGGTTTAGGCAAGTCTTATTATGGGCGGGTCCTAACGATATTCGATGAGCAAGTCGTATATTTCTATTGGCCCCGTAGTGGAGCCGGTCTCGGGAAAAATACATCTTGGAATGCCCATCTTCTGTGATGCTCTAAAAGCGCATGTACCCCAATGCTCATAAGGGATACAAAGCCTGAAGCGCTCTGCATACAGTCCGTAAGGACGTCCGTAAGGAGATGATGACGTGAAGTTGGGAAACAAAAACACGAATAAAAAGACAGTAATGGGTGGCGTAGGAATTGCCCTATTGCTCTGTGCACTAATGGTTGGTATGACTATGACCAATCTTGTACAGACTGACGCCCCTCTGGTAGAAACAGAGTTCACAGTAGTGAACGAAGAAAGCGAAGATCACTTCGGTCTACCCGATGTCTATGAGCCTGCACAATATGAATACGATGAATCCTCGGAACTCGAGGGTATGAGGTCAATGAATCAGAAGGCCTTCCTCACTGAAAGTGGGGATACCACCCTGATCACCTCAGCTGATCCACTGCACTACATGAGTAGCATTGGATCCTGGGAAGAGATAGACCTCAACATCAAGGCAACCCTCGAAGGTTGGGAAGTAAAGGAAAACTCGTATGAAGTTGCCTTCTCTTCCGAAGCCGCCGATGGTGTCTCAGTAATGGTCCACCCTAACGTGGACCCAATCGTTACTGGCCTCAATCCTGTGGTCATGACCTTTGACGAGACTGGTACCATGGCTCTGCCATACATGGTAACACCATCTCAAGACGGTGCATCTGTCGGTGGAAACGTACTGCGTTACACACTAGCAGATGGCTTTGACTTGGATTACTCAGTAGAGCAAACCCAGTTGAAGCAGAATCTTGTGATTCGTGAGCGCCCAGTTCTGCAAGAAGATGTAGCATGGTTCGGTCTGACCGAGCAGATGCGCATGCCTGTAGGATACGCACTCTACCTAGGCGATGACCTTCTTCGTGAAGAAGTAACGCAGACCCAGGACGAATTATCAATTCGCAATATTGAAACCGGTGACCTTCTAGCTACAATTCCTGTACCTCTAGTTGAAGAGATGGGCGCAACAGAGCCTTATCACGCAACTTACTTCGTACAAGTATTCGGTGACACAGTAGTTTTGTCTACTGTTGTTGATGCTGACTGGTTGATGGAAGATGACCGCCAATTCCCATTGGCGATTGATCCTTCAATCAAGGTAACATTCGGCTCTGGTGGGTATTGTTATGCCTACTACGCTTACTGTTACAGCAACGCTTACCACCGCAACTACCGCAGATACGGCACTATCTACTACCTACCTTGGAGCAAGTACACTTTCACAAGTTCCAATGCTCTGCCAACTGGCGCTACAGTCGATAAGATCGAATGGAAGCAGTACGTGAGTTACAGTAACTCTTACTCTTCCAACTCAGTTTCCGCCATTGTGTTGGAAAGTTGTGGTATGTCTAACCGATATAGTTGGTCAATTCCATCTTCATCTTGTTCAGGCGCTTTGACTACCGTATCCGCCGGATATGGTGGTACAACACAGAGAAAGATGATCAGTTCGATCTGGAACTCCGCAGTAGCAGGTACTTACGCTACAGGAACCGGTTGGAAGACAGCAACCCTTTGTTCAAGCAGCACTACATGTGCAGCCTCTGGCTCCCACAACTACATTCTTAACGCTCAAGCCAATGGTGGCAGCGTTGGAATGGGTGCAAAGTATACAACCAGTACGTATCACTACTCTTATGCATACGCAAGTGGTTCTAACAGCCCTTACCTCCAGATAACATACTCTGGTGGAAGCGATACAACTGCACCTACTGATGAGTTCGTACCATACACTGGAATCACATCCTACAAGGAAGGAGAAAGAACTTTCTTCACTACTTTCAAGGATATGTCTGGAATCGATACAACCACATCCGGAGCACCTCACTTGCACTACTCGATTAACAACGGTTCTTACACCGCAGTTAAGGCGACAACACTCGGAACCTGCAATTCGTCATCGACAGATTGTAAATTCCGTGCAACAACAAGTGATGTATCCGCTGGTGAATATGTGAAATACTTCTGGGCATTCCAGGATCTTGCAGCAACTCCCAACGCTGCAACTTCCCCTGCAGGTGGATCTGGTACACCTAGTACTGCAACTCCACCAACTACCCCATACTGGTTCTTTGTTGACGATGTCGCAAACGCTGGAAACGATAAGAAGATGACAATTACAACTACTGATGTTCGTGCATACACGACCACAAGTACTGCAAAGACCTTCGATCGCCAGATGACCTACTATCAGGACTCTGACGAATATGTTTTCGAGTTTGATACATCCGAATGTGGAACAGGAAGCAACTCTTGTTTCTACACCGCGAGCTATTACTTCTACGCACAGTGGAAGATGATGTGGACCACAGCTCCACCTTCTGGAGGAAACGGTCTAGGTGGAACGACATCTGGCGTCATGGAAATGCACCAAACAGATGGCGGTTACCTAACTCTATCTGCTGATGATGGACCTGGAATGAACTTGATTTACCTTTACGACAGTTCCTCTAACCAGTGGGCTATGGTCGGACTAGGTACAGATACAGGTATCGATGAAGCACTAACTTCTGGAGTAACTGCAAACAAGCGCACAACCTATGGTTACACAGCAGCTCACCTAATCGATATCCCTGGCGATATCACAGGTACATACGGTAAGTTTGACTGGAACGCTACATACAGCAGTTCCAAGGCAAACTGGATGTGTGTCGGTACTAACGGATGGTACTACTTCTTCCGTTCAACCAGCACCAACCCTTCCTGTACCTCTGGATACTACTACGTATACAGTTCATCTTACCGATGGTCTGGATTCGCATTAGGAACTGGTTACTACGGCCCTCAAGCATCTAGTGGATCTATCATCTACAAGGTTGCTAGCGTTGCGCCTGAGCCAGATACTACTGCACCTGAAGTAGATCACTTGGCTATGCGTGACTCTCACTCGAGAGACCGTACATTCACTTTCACCATCGCTGATGGTGGAGAGCCTCCTACCGGAATTAACGTAAGTTCTTCCGCAGGTGTTGGGCCAACATTGTACTACCGTATCACAGATGCGGATGGTACTGTTAACTCATGGACCAACAAGGTACTATCTCCAGTAGGCAAAACACGCACTGCTTGTGAGACTTCATCTTGTGACTGGTCTTCCTCATTGGAAGACTTGGAACGTGGTTCAACTGTCGAATATTACATGTCAGTAACTGACCTAAGTACAGCGTCGACCGGAACAAACACTAACACAACTACAGCCAATTCATTCGAAGTAGGAGACCCGAACAAGGTCTTCGTAGTTGAGTGGCACGACCTTGGTTACACAAGTACATACCAATGTACCTTCCAGGTATTGATGTATGACGTAACCAACGAGATTGAGTTCCATTACGACCCTAACTGTCAGGCAACTTACGATTACGCAACAGTCGGATACCAAGACCAAACAAGAACTAAGGGTGCAACTCTAAGGGCTTCAACTGGTTACATAAATGGTGCAAATCCTCACTCCTCGAACTACCGAATCGGTACTGACAGCAGTGGACACGGATACGAATCATTCGATCTAGGTCTGACTGAACTTCCAACCTATGATACTGCAATCGCTGGATCTAGCAATGGATACCCATACGGATACTACTGTGTCTCTTCCTACTACTGGAACAGCTACAAGGCCGGATGTAACGCTAACGTAGACTTACCAGACGGATTTACCTTCGATTACTTCGGAACCGAATACAATGGTTCCGACTCGAAGAACCGTGTTCACATTGGACGCATGGGTAACATGTACCTCAAAGACGATGGATCTACATCTCTAGAGCAATCAATTACAACTTGGTACAGCAATATGCCAGACATGCCATACAGTGGCAACTCAATGTCTAAGGCTGGTAACATCGCTCCTTGGTGGGGTTACTACTCAAGTTACTACTGCTATGACAACTCTAACATCGATTGTTCAGTTAGAACTCGTGTCATACCATTCGAAGGAAAGGGTACAGACGTAAGCGCTGACATTACCCAGCCAACAACATGGTCTGCGATTGATTCACCAATTAGAATTAATCCAAGTTCTTCAACTGGATACCTATCAATTGGTGACGACCTCACCATTGAACCAGGTGTAGTAATTCAAGTTGCAAGCGGTAAGGGTCTATCTTTCGATGGCTCTTGCAGTGAATTCTCCGCAGAAGGAAACTCAACTGACCATATCCTCTTCGAGGGTATGCAAGGCGCAGAGTGGAAGGGACTATCATTCACTGGTGCATGTAGCACTGGTACTGATGACCGCCACGAAATGTCCTATGTTGATTTCGCAAACACTAGCGATGCAGCAATTGCAGCAGGAAGCCGCCACGGCGCTTCCCCTTCAAGCAACGCTAACGTTGGTAACTTCACAATGGACCATGTAACCTTCACAAATGTAGGTTCTGCATTCGAGCACGGCTCTGGACAAGGAACTGTCCTTACAATGAGCGACTTCGAAGTTAACGATGCAAGCGAGTCTTGTTTCGACTTCGCAGATAATTCTGAAGTTACACTAAGAGATGGTGAAATGAATGATTGTAACTCTGCAGGCTCCCCAACACATGGAGCTGTAATGGTAATGGCCGGAGTGACCTCTAATCCAAGTACCGCGGGTTCCCTAATATTGGAGAATGTAGACATTAGTGATTCAAGAGTCAATCTGATAAGTGTCGATTTCACTACAGTTTGGATGAGTAACGTAACAGCAACTTCAGCACAGGCAGAAGCAGGAACTGTACTAACATCTGCTGGTGATGGAACTGGTTCAAGTGTATACATCTA
>CASIBX010000030.1 GCA_949373075.1 Candidatus Poseidoniaceae archaeon
CATCACCCGTAATGGCGAACAGAGGTTTCCTGGTATGGGCGGTCCTCATAAGCATCGTTTCACGAGGTTGTGGTAAAACCGAATAGAAGCGTTCTAGTTCCGCTTCGTCGGCTCCGTAGAGCGAGACGGGAATCATAACATCACCATCATGCACTTGCGCCAATGCCACTTGCTGCTTGACGAGGGGTCAATGGTTTGTCTTCGACCCATTGTTGCTTGAATATCTCTTTCAGGGCTTCCTCATCTTCAGCTGTAGGTAGCACAACTTCGAGGTAAGCAGCGTATTCTTCGTCAGTCCCTTCGAATAGGCTTCCATCAGTCTTGCAATTCTTGCCACCAAATGCACCGATGTCTCGGTAGAAGTTTTCGTGAGGCACGAATAGTTTGACATCACAATCATCTGGAAGATAGCCATTCAGTTTCTCAACTTCCTTGGCGATTTCATCATGGTAATGTCCACGACCTTCTTCATTGAGGACATCTTTGTCCACTTCGATGTCTGCATCGAGTTTCTTACGCTCATCCCAGCGTCCCTTTACTCCCCATACATACGCCCAGTGAGCAGATGTTGAAGAATCAGTTCCGAATAAGTCGTGAGCAGTAGCGACCCACTTGTTCATGTAGCGCTGTAGCATATCTAGGGGGATAACTCCCGCCTTGATAATTCTCCTTAGTCCATTAGATCCAGTTCCCAAGTGGAACGACTCTTCTTTGAGCATTGGTCCCATAGATGCAGCTAGAGGCTTGAATGCGGATGTTGAGAGCATACCTAACTGGAATTTACCATCACGGTCTACGAACATAGTGTAACAGAAGAAATCTAGCCAATGTGGCATTGGGCGATTAAAGGCACCTAGTAGGCGGTCTCCGTCCTGAGCATTACGCTCCAACAATTTCTGTGCTTCTCTGCGTCCTTGCTGACCAAAGTAGGTCATCAGAAGGTAAGCCATTTGCCAGCCATGACGCTGTTCTTCAGCCATAATGCGGGCTGCTGCATAGCGATCGTAATCAGTTGGAGCGGATGCAAGAAGGTGCCTCTGTTGTTCCACAGATGCGAATTCAGTATCTCCTTGTACAGTAATCATTGAGATAAGGGCATCACGTATATTCTGATGGGGAACTTGTAGTGCTCTTTCCCACTTTACTCTTCCAGAATAATCTCCGTATTCGATAACATCTCCTGCACGGTCCCAATCGAAAAGGATTGAGAGGTCGAAATCGCCCAACCATTCACGGTCGTATCCAACGCGGTCTTGCCAATCTGCAAAGTTTGCAACCCAGTCATCCCAGGTCTTCGGTAGTTCTGCCATGGTACGGGGAGGAGGTCCCTACTATTCATCAATTTGCGAACATGTTCGTGCGAACATGTTCAGGGGGAACTGCGGCGCACATCATCTGCGAACGAATTTAGCACCACTCCCTCTATCTTGTGTAATTGTACAGAGAGAGTGGATTTACTTACGCTTAGTAAGTTAGCTAACGCACTAAGAGTAATTCTTCTAGGAGAATCCCAGTATCCCTCATTCATTGCACTATCAAATACAATTCTTTGTCTTGGAGTAAGCATCCTCGTTCCGGTAGAGCGTGTCGATTTCACACGATATGGAATAGAATCATCACGCAATAGTTGTACTAAATTACGACTACTTTCGGCAGAGCATTCTATCGTCCAATCAACCCATCCATCTCTAACTTCAAACGGGGATTGTGGAATAATTCCCACTTCTCTAATCGGTTTGATGTAACCGCCTCCACCTGGTGCAATATCAACTTCATACCGATTATTACCTAGTACTCTAACTTCATCTACTCCGGGATGTGCTTCGAGTTCAGATATCACATCTGATGATGTCGACAGTTTCGCAGCGCCTCTCCCTCGGCCCAACGGCATAGTTTCTTCAATTCTAAAAGTGGCATCAGGACGGCTACGAGATACGTCGCCTGACCAATGGCCTTCTGGCAATCGTACTTCGATGCGGAGTTGGTTTACCATGTGATCACAATGCGTGGGTACGGTCATGGCGAGTAACCTCGCCAGTGTGAACATCAATTAATTCGGCGAAGGTTTGAACACTGTCATTTCCTACTATGACACCTGGTAAATATCCGTCACAAACTCCTGATGCGGCAAAAATTGCATCATCGGAACGACAGAGGTCTTTGGCATCCCATAACCGAGTCAAATCATCATCTACCATTTTCTCAGCACGCTTTTCTTCCTCATCAGAACGGAATACTAGTCTACCTTCGAAAACTCCACCGATTCCACGTAATGCTGTTGCAGTGATTACTCCTTCAGGGGCTGCTCCTATACCCAGAAGCATGTCGTAAGGACCGTCTGCTCGGGCAGCCCAAATAGCGGCGGAAACATCTCCATCACCCATCAGGTCTAGTTGCGCTCCAGCAGTGCGAATTTCTTGGAATAGATCTGCATGACGTTCACGGTCTAAAGCGACTACTTTTACTTCTGAAATGGGTTTGTCTAGAACATATGCTGCTTGTTCAAGATTGTAAGTGACTCCTCCATCTAGACTAACGTGGCCTGCAAGTTCAGGACCAGCAGCGATTTTGTCCATGTAACAATCAGGGGCATGAAGTAGGGTGCCACGAGGTGCAGCCGCTAGAACTGCGATTGAGTTAGGTGAATTGTCTGCACAATTATTTGTACATTCAAGCGGGTCAACTGCTATGTCGATTTGTAATGCGCCTTCAATACCGACCTGGTTCCCAAGTTCTTCGCCGATGAAAAGCATAGGGGCTTCATCACGTTCTCCTTCTCCAATGGCTACTCGTCCATCGAATGGAACTTTGTCAAATGTGCGGCGCATAGCTTCTACCGCAGCAGCATCAGCGGCATTTTTGTCTCCCAAACCTCGCCACTCAGCACTAGCAATAGCGGCCTGATCTACAGCCTCTAGGAAGTGGTGTGCCAAGTCTGCAGTTCGCGCCATATTCTGTGCGATACGCGACCCCTCCATCAATCAAGCGGGTCATTCCGCTTTGTGTTTCTCAGACACAACTATGTCTGTAATTCTAGTTTCAGGGTACTGGCCTTCTTCATCTTTCTCAAATGATTTGACCATGTCAAGAGCGCACAGTAAGCCTGCTGATACTCCTGTGAGTGCTTCCATTTCGATGCCTGTACGGTAGTGAGCACTAACTGTGACGGTACAGCGCAGAGCAAAATCTTCCCATGCCCAGTCAACCTTACAACTTTCTAGCGGAATTGGATGGCAGTGAGGGATAATTCTCGGAGTTTCTTTGACTGCTTGAATCGCAGCAATAGTAGATGCTTCAAACACATCTCCTTTTTTCACATTTCCTGAAGATATTGCTTCTTTGGATGCAGAGGACAAATGAACAATTCCGGTAGCAATTGCTCTCCTGTGGACAATTGGTTTGCCGCCGATATCTACTACTCCTTGGATACTTCTTTCCATTTATTCACCCCAAACCTGATTTCCATGATGCGCCACTTGGCTTTACTTCTTTCTTCCACAGAGGGGCTTGCCGTTTTAGTTCATCGATAAGCCAAGAGCATCCTTCAAACGCTTCTTTTCTGTGTGGACTTGCCACGTGAATCGCAACTATGTTTTCACCCGGACCTACTGATCCAGTTCTATGAGACATGGCTACCGAATGAAGAGAAAACCGTTCAACTGATTGTTCGGCCAACAATTTGAGAGTCTCGGAAAGTTTGTCTTGCCAAGCATCAAACTCAAGCCGTAAGACTTTTTCACCATCATCCAAGCCTCTTGTTATTCCTACAAATGAGACAATTGCTCCGCAACCTTCAGTCTCTAATTGGGCCCGTAATCCTTCAACATCAAGGTTTTCAGGGGCTTCTTGAATGAAAATACGCCCCTGCATGGCTGTGCGAAGCAAGCCGCATCCTTGAAACCATCCTTGGGCATGTGGTTACCATGGCGGAGGTAGGCCCAATCCACATCATGGGCGCCGGTCTTTCTGGGCTTGCAGCGGCTACCACGCTAGCGAAGGCCGGTATAGAAGTTCATGTCCATGACATTCGAGAAGACTCAGGGAAAAGATTTGATGGGGATTTTCAAGCTTTAGAGAATTGGTCTATGGATGCGGATTTCTTTGACCAACTCCGATCTTGGGGCTATGATCCTTCAGAGTTCAAGGCAACTGAATTTAGTGTGGTGGATTTGATTCATCCCGATGATGAAATCTCCAAAACCCAGACTCCAGGTATTGCTTATCGAATTGTTGAGAGGGGTACTTCTGACCACACAATCGATCAGGGTTTCAAGCGAATGGCTATTGCAGCAGGCGCTAATTTACATTACAAGAGTAGAGTGAAAGAAGAGGATTGCCAAATTATAGCATGTGGGCCAAAGGGAACAAGTGCTGTTGCGTATGGAGAAATTTTCAACACAAAACACCCCAATCACATCGCATTCCAAATGAATGACAAATTGGCACCAGGCTCCTATTCATATCTCATCATCATCGATGGAGTTGGCCTAATCTGTACTTGTCTATGGCGGAAGCAGAAAGGTAGTGACAGATTCTTGAATGAAACAATCGCTTGGTATCAAGATAAGTATCCCGAAATCGATATGGAACCAATAAAGCGCGTAGGCGGGAAAGGAGATTTCACCATCAACAAGAATTACTTCCAAGATGGTCGTTACTACGTTGGTGAATCCGGAGGTTTGCAAGATTTCATGTGGGGCTTTGGAATGAGAATGGCTGTTTGGTCAGGACATTTGGCTGCAGAAGATATTCTTGGTAATTGTAATTATGAAAAAGAGGTAAGAAAGCAACTTATGCCGTATGTTAGGACATCTGTTGCAAATCGCTTCTTGATGAACAGAGTAGGCGATAGGACCTTCAAATTCATGTGTAAATCATGGATGAGAAATCAAGCCAAGAAAGGTGATGGGCTGGTCTGGATCGGAAATCTATTCCGTCCAAAGTGGTACAAGACAATGTTGTATTACATTGTTAGTCCGTTTATGCTGAAACGTGACCCGAAGGCTATGGGGCGAGGAGTGCGCCGTTTACCCTTCCGCAAAGCCAAGAAGCGTGACATTTGGGAGCAATCAGATTCAGCTAATGAAGTAGCAGAGCGTTGGGACAAAATCAGACGCTCAGGTGGCAAGACTTCGTACAGTGAGAATAGCGATTGACTCATTAAGCCGACCCTATTGGCAGAAAGTATGAGCGACCTATACGGACTCAAACTTGAACCAATGCCAAATCGTCTAGTCAACTATGGTACCACGGACAATGGTATCGCAGTAATCGAATTAGCATCGGACTCTGCAGGTGCTCCTCTAGAAGGAGATGCTATGGGTCCTAACACTTACACACACGGAATGATGTGCGATATTGATACTGCAGTTATCAAAGCACGTTTCGATGATGCTGTTACAGTGATTGTAATCACCGGAAACGGAGCCAAGTTCTTCTCAGCAGGGGCATCTATCCAGATGTTAAACAGCGTAACTCCTGGTTTCAAGTACAATTTCTGTCTTCACGCAAACGAGACACTATCTCGTTTCGAACAGACATCTAAGTTGGTAATTTGTGCAATGAACGGGCACGCTGTGGGGGGCGGTCTAGAAATCGCAATGGCCGCAGATATCAGGATTGCCCGCAAGAATGCAGGAAAGGTTGGACTTCCAGAGATCAACCTTGGTGTTCTGGCAGGAACTGGTGGAACCGCTCGCCTAACTCGTCTTATTGGTAAGGCTAAGGCACTAGAGATGATGGTCACTGGCGAACTAATGTCTTTCGAAGACGCAAAAGATTGCAACTTAATCAATCACATCTGGGAAGGCGATGAAGATGAATTCCGCCGAGACGTTCTTGACTGGGCTAGCCAATTCACTCTACCTAACAAGGCAACAAAGGCTGTTGGAAACATCAAGCGCTCATGCCAGACTGGACCTGAGATTCCATTCGAGTACCATCTTGCACTCGAGCGTGAACTTCAGGCTGCACTATTCGGAAGCAGTGATGCAAAGGAAGGAATCGCAGCATATGTCGAGCGAAGAGTTCCTAACTTCGAAGGCAAGTGAAACCTTTAGTTTGCTAGGACTGGGCATTTGTCCCTGATTATCGATTCTACATTGTGTAAGTTTTCGTTCTGTGGCCCATTTAATTGTGAAATGGTTTATTTTCAAACCTAATTTCAAAAGAGTATTTTTTGTGCTAAAACCTAGATTTCGTTACTAATTATGGAACGATGTTTTCAAGTCCTTGAGTAAGTTCGGCGGGATGATGGCGACCAAGTATAATGTCCCTGCTGACGTACCAGACGAACTTATCGAGACTTTCATCGATAATATGGATGCTGCAACTTGCGGAACTGGCAAGATGAATTTATTTGCTTGTGACCAGAAAATAGAACACTTGAATGATGATTTTTATGATGGTGGTAAGAAAATACCTCTTTCTTCCAACGACCCTGGTCATCTTTTTGAAATCGGTGCTAAGGCTCATGCTGAAGGCACAATAGGTGTGTTGGCTGGCCAACTAGGATTAATTGCCCAATATGCTAGAGATTATCCTGACCTTCCATATTTGGTAAAACTAAATTCTAAATCTCATATGGTTAAAACTTCTCAGAGAGATCCTGTTTCACAGGCTCTTTGGGATTTAGATGATGTTTCTGCATTGCTTCACAATGGAATAAACGTTGTCGGCATAGGCTATACAGTTTACATTGGCTCAGAATATGAGCATGATATGTTGACAGAGGCTGCAACTTTTATTCGCCAAGCTCACGAGTTGGGAATGATAGCTGTAGTTTGGATGTATCCTCGTGGCAAGGCAGTAACAGATGAGAAGGATCCGCAATTGATTGCTGGGGCTGCAGGAGTTGCTGGT
>CASIBX010000031.1 GCA_949373075.1 Candidatus Poseidoniaceae archaeon
TGTAAGCAGCCATCACTTCATCATCGATTTTTTGTGATAACTTAGCATCTTTTTCTTCAGACCAAGCTCCAATTGCAATCAAATGCATCTTCAGCCTCTCTACGGGGTCTCCTCCTGGCCAGAATTCGAATTCATTACCCGGACGATATATCGAAGGATCGTCTGATGAGGAGTGTCCACCTGCTCTGTAAGTGTATACTTCAATGTGGGTCGCCCCTTTTCCAGCACGAGCACGCTCACGAGCCCACTTTGTTACTGAGTAAAGTGCGAGGAAGTCATTTCCATCGACTCTTAGAGAAGGAATGCCATATGCCAATCCACGAGCAGCGAAGTTCTCTCCACCAGTTGCAAGATTCCGGTGGGTAGATATCGCCCACTGGTTATTGACTACATTGAGAATTACTGGTGGTTTGAAAACCGATGCAAAGTTAAGCCCGTAATGATAGTCACCTTGAGCACTTGTACCGTCTCCAAGCCAAGTGATTGTTGCTTGGTCATCTCCTTTGTAAGCAGAAGCCATCGCAACTCCAACCGCTTGACTGAATTGTGTGCCAACCGGGCTAGAGATCGAGATGAAGTATCCTTCTTTCCAAGAATAGTGAACTGGCATCTGACGTCCACGGATATTGTCTTCAGTATTACCAATACAGTGACAAATCATGCTCACCATGTCTCTGCCTCGCACAAATTGTGCTCCTGGTTGTCGGTAAGAGGGGAAAATCCAATCTGTATCATCTAAAGCCATTGTTTGAGCAATTGCAATCGCTTCCTCTCCTAAGGAACGCATGTAGAATGACAACTTTCCAGTTCTTTGCATCTTAATCATTCTGTCATCATAGATACGAAGTCTCATCATTAATTCTAGTCCACGAATTAAAGTTGCAGCATCGAGTTCTGGGTTCCATTCTCCACTAGCGGAGTCGTCATCGCCAAGAACTCGAATCAGGCCATGTGCGTGGTCATGTGTATCTGGAGCTTCACAACTAACTGGGTCTGGACGCGACAAATCCCCTGGTTGCTCTACCCAAGGGCCACCAAAGTCTGATTCATCACCTGGACGGAACGGCGCAGTAGGTACTGTGTATGGTTCAAGCGACCCCTTTTCCCCTTCCGTCATGTTAATCCTCACTCCATGTTTGTTGTAAGGCTTATCGTTGCTTTAGCAAGAAGTTCGCCTGCCTTGTAGGATGACCTCACTAGCGGGCCGCATGCCCAACCAAGGAACCCCATCTCTTCGATTTGTATCGACCATTCGTCGTATTGAGACGGTTCAGGGAATCTGTCGACGGCTAGGTGTTTAGGGCTTGGTGCCAAATATTGACCAATTGTCACAAGATCTACGTTAGCATCCCTAAGCATTTGTAATGCTTCAGTTACTTCATCGTCAGTTTCTCCTAAACCAACCATCAAAGATGATTTTGTCAGAATATCTGGTCGTAAACGCTTAGCCTCGACTAGAATGCCAATTGATTGTTCAAAAGTTGCACGTCGGTCTCTAACCTTAATATCAAGACGGGGAACACATTCCACATTATGTGCAAACACTTCTAATTCTAAATTATCAAGGAGCATCGCCAAATCTTCGTGGTCGCCTGCAAGGTCACTGCACAATAACTCAAGAGTTACATCTGGCGAGGTTTCTCTTACGGCTTCTAGGCATCGGCGGTAGTGCATAGCCCCACTGTCATCTAAATCATCACGATTTACGACGGTAATTACTGCGTGATTAAGACCCATTGTTGAAATCGCTTCTGCAAGATTTGCGGGTTCATTTTCATCAAGAGGAGGGGGGCGCTTTATTGTGCCAACCGCACAAAATCTGCACGCACGGGTACATTCTTGTCCTGCTACCATGAAGGTTGCATCCTTTGCAGCCCAACATTCGTGGATATTTGGGCAACGAGCTTCTTGGCACACGGTGTGAAGTGTATTTTCAGTAACCGTGTTCTTGGTTTCAGTGAACTTTTTGAGTAATTCCCCTGTGGGCAATCTTGTTCTAAACCAGTCTGGGAGGCGTGACCTTTTGTTGTCCATTTTCAACTTCCGAACAGTCATTCAATCCCTCCTCCCTAAACATCCCGAAGGGATGGAGTGCAAAAAGAATCGCCTTGGTAGATTACGAGCATTCAAGCATAAACTCGTTTTCCGCTGTCTATGCGAGTAGCAGTAATTACCGGCGGAGCCCGCAGAATCGGGGCTGCGATAACCAATCTTTTACTGGATGAAGATTGGACAGTTATCGTTCACTGTAACCGCTCAGTTATTCAGGCTAAACAACTTCTCACAAGAGGTAGTGGAGCTATAGTTTCTGGAGACCTTTCAGATGATGAAGACCTCTTCAGAATAATCGAAGAGATTCATGACCACGAATTGGTCAAAAAAGCAGGTGGAATTGATTTGTTAATTCACAATGCTTCAATCTATAATCAAGAGGACTTCGCCACAGTTACGCCTCAAGAGTTACGTAGGTTTTCGGCGATACACTTGGATGCTCCATTCTTTATCACTCAAGGTTTGGTTCCTAAATTAAAAGCGAAAAATGGCAGTGTTATTGGCATTGTTGACACTAGTTGGAATCATGCTTGGGAAGAGTTGGCACATTACACTGCAACAAAGGGAGCTTTGCGTCAATTAATAGTTAATTTAGCGGGGGAATTAGCCCCTGAAATTAGAGTGAATGGTATCGCCCCTGGTGCCATACTTGCAGCGGAATGGGAGAAAGAACGATTTGAGAAAGTTCTAGCTAGGGTTCCATTAGGAAGAGCAGGTACTCCAGAAGACATAGCCAAGGCCGTCAAATTCCTATCTGAAGCCGATTACATTACTGGATTTATCCTTCCAGTCGACGGCGGATGGTCAATAACATAGTTTGGTGCAGGGGGTGAGATTTGAACTCACGAACCCATTGAGACCGGATCTTAAGCCCGGCGCCTTTGACCACTCGGCAACCCCTGCGCAGACTGTCGGCGAGGCTGGGAATTAATGAATGAGTCGGACCAAAATACAAAACACACGCATTGTAAACACTTCATCCTCATTACTATATGCTATTGCAATCGTGTAAGCACATGAGCAAAACAGCACCGATAGCACTGACACTAGTACTAGTGTTCTCAATTTTAGGCTATGTTGCTATCGATTCTAATTCAAATAATACTGAAGATTCATCAGATAACACATTTACTTGTGATGACGGTGAAGTCATATCTTTAGATTTACAAAATAATGGTATTGAAGATTGCAGTGATAGTTCTGATGAGGATGTAATCGACCACTCTAAACACCTTCACGCAGACCCTATTCTGGAAGCGATTTTAGTTGAAGTAGAGGCGGACCAATTCGTTGCAGGTAACGTGATTCACGACCACCCAATGGAGGTTAGAATCAATTGGATTATGCAGTCCGCTGATGGGATTTCAAGTGGAGATAATTTAGCTACTGATATGAATGGTGCATGGAGTTTCGATATTGATGTTGAAGACCGAAGTGAAAATATTTCGATAACCTTCAGAGCACATAATCTGCCTGAAGATACTTGGTCTGATAATCTGACTATCACAATCGAAGCAGAAGAAATTCCTGATGACAATTCTGGTGATGATTCCGGTATTACTGATGACAATGAAACCGATGGGTCAGATAATAACACCGGAGGTACAGGCAATGAAACTGATAATGGTGGCAATCAGACTGGTGAAAACACACCACCGGCGTGCGATGCAGGTCAGGATATGACTACTGATGTGAATGAACTGGTATATCTTGATGCCAGTAATTCTGCAGATGCAGATGGCGATTCACTACAGAACCCTTCTTGGCAAATAATTGAAAGGCCGGAGAACTCATCAGCTATGATCGTAAATCCATCTAATTTAGTAGCTGAATTTACTCCTGATGTGATAGGCAACTTCACACTCGAGTTTTACGTTGATGATGGTGAAGACTTTTGTAAAGATACGATTATTTTAGAAGCAGTAATAACTACTCCATCAATAACTCCTTTCACAGTTTCACAAGTGCTTACTAAGGATGCTGCAATGACAGATATTACTTTCACCAGCGAAGGTGGTCACATTGAAACATGGGCCATCTCACCTGATTTACCGACTGGTTTGGACTTTGATTTAGAACACGGAAGAATCAGTGGTACTGCTTCTGTGGTCATGGAAGAAACAACTTACATTGTATATGCCAATAATTCTGCAGGCTCAGGTACAGCCAGCGTCATATTGAGCGTAATTGAATTAGGATATGATGCAACAGATTTAGCACAGTTCTGGCTCGACTTCTTCCAATGCCAGACTGCGAATGATCGACCAAGTGTTGACGATTTAGATACAAATGGCGATGACAACTTTCAATGTGAAGTATCGATAACCCTCAACGAAACTCATTTGATAATAACTACAAACGGCATACCAAATCACGATTTCGAATCAATGTTGGCTTGCACTCAAGGCGGTGACTGTACATCTGAACAAAACTATGTTTGGTCTATTCCTCGCACACCAACAAATGACACTACTGGGGGTCATAATAGTGCGGATTGCCCAGAAACAAATGGTGATTACGAGTGTGCTCCTGCACGAGGATCGATTGCTGTTGCGATTAATGGCGTTCCGCTATATGGGCCTGAAGACGGCCCAGGTGGAGACGCGGTTGCAGCAGAACATGGAGCCTTCGTGGAAGACCGTCAGCCAATTGACCTAGGTATTTGTCATGGTCACAATGCAATGGGCGGTACTTACCATTATCATGCAGATTCAAATTGCATGCACTGGCATCCTAAAGATGGTGAAAATATCAAAGATGATTACGATATGTCAAATCCTCAAGTGATTGCACAAAATACCTACGACGGTAATCATTCACAAGTAATCGGTGTAGCATATGATGGATATCCAATCTATGGATTCTGGGGCTATGATGATGAGATGAATATTGTAGAGATGAAGAGCTCTTATGAATTGAAGGATGGGGAAACTGGTTACAATGGAATTGACGATTATCAATACACGGAAGGTCTTGGTCATCTAGATGTGTGCAATGGTCACTTCGGACCAACACCTGATTTCCCTCAAGGAATCTATCATTACCATACCACTATGCAAAATGGAGATGGTGACATGGGATTCCCTTACTTTTTGATCTGTTACCATGGTGAAGCAGATATGACCAGCAACGGTGGAAATGGTAACGGTGGAGGCGGAGGAGATGACCCTTGCGCTGGTCACGGAGATACTTGGGGGCCGGGAATTGGCCCCCCTCCTGATGGTTGTGGCGGCGGTCAAGGGGGCCAGTCCGAAATTTCAGTTATCGACAATTGGAGTTTTGACCCTATGGCACTGCTAATTGTCGGCCTTTGTGGCGCGACAGCATGGTCGCTTCGGCGCAAGTAGATTCACCCGTAGGGTGACTGCCCTTAGGGTACAATGAGTGCAAAACCGTTTAACACCCAAGCGCAGACGGTAAATCGGTGCGCATGCTAAAAACACGATTTGTTCCGGTCCTCGTGCTGTTTTTGATGCTGTCTTCAGGCCTCCCTGTTGTGGAGTATGACACTCTAGAAGAAGAGCCGGTTTCTAAGCAGGTTCCTGCAAATCTACAAAGCTACAATTTGTACCTCGATGAGGAAGGAGAATCAGGCGGCGACGGAGCGATTACCACCATGGAGCCAGCAGGTGCTCAAACAAAGAGGCCAGTGTCCTTTCAGGCGTGGAATTCCGGTCTGAGGATCTGATTGGCGACATAACAATTTATGGCGAAGGAAGCGCTACTGAGAGTTCAATCTGTACGTCTATCTGCAATTCAAAGGCCAAGAGGGTTCTGAACTGCCGATTTGACATTATACTCTTGAATGCAGTCGGAGGACCGACTTACACCGACACAGATGAGTTTGGACGATCACCATGTCAGGACAGCGGTAATTCCGCGGAGATCAGCGACTGTTCGTATGGACAATCTAACTGAGATATGCATTCGATGTCCCTGAAGATGGCTTCACCGTAGAACAAGGAGCGCACAATTGCGCCTACAAATAGACGGTTCAGCATCCTTGTGAAGGCCAGGGCGGACTCGGCCAATCCGGCGATTGTGAATGTGCAGGTCGCAATACGGGGATGTAGATAACACAACCAGTGGTTTCTCAAGGTTAACCATGTCAAAGCAAATGCGCTGGCAGAATCCAGTGTTAGAGTGCATGCCCCTGGTGGGATTTGGACCGATGCATGAGCAGTTAGAATGGTCTCCAAACCATCGTCCAGAGTTCAGGACCATACAATTCTCAGTTGATGTTAGAGATGCATTTGGTCGAGATGATATTCAGTCGGTAGGTTTGGTATTATCTACTCCCTCTGGCACAAATACAGTCTTCGATAAAGAGTTTGAGGACGATGACCTAAGACTCGACAACAATGGATTGTTGGCAATTACACTTGGACATATGATGCTGGAATAGCACCTGGTGAGTATGCTCTACAATTGGAAATTACTGATGTTCAAGGCCACACTGTAGTTTACAGCCATCAAGGTTTAGAATTCCTGGAATATGGAATGTACCTCTCCCTGCCTACTGACCAAGCAGATATTGTATTAATTGCGCCTGGCCAACAAAGCAGTGTCGAATTCATGGTGGAGCACACTGGCTCTGCAGGTATTGAAATGGAAGTCGAGTTCGAATTATTCACCTCTTTGCCTGGCACTTGGTCCGACACCTAATTGGGACCAGCCAGGTGGTTATTCTCTGAATGGGGGCGGTTCATTCAAGATCGCAACACTATCTATCGAGGCTCCTGATGGTGACCTTTCTACAGCGCCAGAACGAATTGAAGTCTGGGCAAGAGGATTTGTTGAGAATGAAGATAATATTCGTGAAGAAGTAGTAATCGAGAAAATAGTTCTTGATGTAGATGAAGTTGGTGTGTTTGCACCTCCAAGACTGAATGTGTATGAAGATGAAGACCACCAAATGCAAATTGCAGATTCAAACCGGCCAGATGCCTTTGATGCAACATTATCACATTACATCGATTCTGATGAGATTGGAGAGTTTTACATCGATGTGTTCAATGCAGGATTCGATACAGATACTTACAGGCTGAAGGTAGAGGATATGCCCAGTTCTAGTTGGATGTACAAGTTCTATGACAATGATACTGGAATGAACTAGTTACTGAAGGAATTTATGCTGTAACTCCGAGTATCGGTTCACATGAAATTCTTTCAATAGTGATGAAGATATATCCTCCGACATCACGAGATGATGTTGACATTGGGCTTGTTTCAATTAATTGTTTCAGTGCAGGTAATGACACACTAAGTTCCATGGCTTCATTTACAGTGCACCGAACATTCGGAATCTCTAGCCGAAGTTATCTCTGATTCAGATGGTCAAGACATTGGTAGTGTTGGACCAGTATCTCCTGGTTCTGAAGTTTCATTTGATGTCAGAATCACCGACAGTACAGATAAACCAACCCAGAACACTTGGAGATTCATCTCACCTGGTAAATTGTCTGAGAATACAGATGTCGACCCATCTTATGGTACATGGGATTATTCGATGAAGGATGACAATGGTAGCGAAATTGTAGCCATAAGATTGATGCCGGGTAATTCAGGTGATGTCGAAGTTACAATTCGTATGCGTGACCAAGTTAGAGCTGGTAATCACACACTGTATCTTCGTGTGACCGAAGAAGTATCTGATGGTGAGCCTAGGTACTTCGATTTGCCATTGGAGATTCGTGTCGAGGAAGAAGTAAAACCGGGACGTATTTTCGTTGAAAGGGTTACTCAATTAACACCGTTCTTACCGGGTTCTGAACAGGACGTAGATTTCCGTGTAGAGAACTCCAACAATGTCGTGCTAGACATTATCATTTCAGCCCAGAGCCTTCCAGAGGGTTGGACTGCAAGTTTCTCCACTAGTGGTTCACCTCAACAAGGAAACACTATCTTACTTGAAATACCAGCATTTACCACCAGTGAGTTCACTTTGATTTTGAAAGCATCTAGCGATGCAGTTGCTGGTAAAGATGTAATTGTTGAATTGTCGGTTGAACCTCTTGACAGTGAAGTAAGTACTTCGCATCTAAAGCAAACTCCAAAGTTTACTTTCACAACAACCTGCGAGGGAACAGATTGTCTAATCAATGCGGCACTTGACTTTGAGAACCCACAAACCGTTGGGTTATATGTTGGGATTCTACTAGTTATTTTCCTTGCAGTATACCGTAGAGGACAAACTTCAGCACGTGAATTTGCAGAGTTTGAGGAAGAAGAACAAAGCCTCGAAGAAATGAGTGATGAATTGAAAGATATTCCTGATGTTGTCATGAGTGATGAAGATCTTGATGATGATTTAGAATTGCTTGATGAACTCGAAGATTTAGATTAATTCTGAGACGAAATTCGAAGTTATTCTCCCCGAAGGGGAGAGATTTGGGATGAATTATGTATGAACAATGTTCCATTTCCCTTAATAGCCTTGTAACCAACGGTAGTTTGGTGTCAGTATTGCGTATGTCCTCCGTCCATTCGTCAGCGCGTCCCAAACTCATTAGAGAGTTGGATCAAAAGAAGCTCAAGTCATTGGGACTTGCCATGCTAATGTTGTTCTCGACAATCGCTTCGATTGAGTTCGTATCTTTCACAGCTTTAGCCGCTACAGACCAAGATGGAGACGGTCTGACATATGGGCTTGAGTACCTCATTAACACCCAGCCAAATGATTGGGATTCAGACAATGACCAACTACCAGATGGATGGGAGTGGCAATACGGTTTAGACCCCCTTTCCAGTACCAATTCTGATGGTGCAATCGGAGATCCAGATGGAGATGGATTCTCAAATCTCCAAGAATACAATTACGGCCAGCCGTCAAATTGGGACCTTTCTTCTACGACTTCAACCCTCGATAACGGAGTTTGGTGGAATGGAACAGTTCCGGTAAATAATTGGGACGAAGAGAATGCAATGCAATACAACCAGTTGGCATGTGGAGATGCAGGTTCTGATGGAACTGGAAATGTGATTCTTTGTGATGAAGACCCAGTTGGAAATATCTGTACAGATGGATTCGACAACGACAAAGACGGCATGGTTGATTCTGCTGACAATGACTTTGATGGCGATGCTGATTGTGCATCTGATGATGATGATGGCGATGGAATTGCTGATGAAGACCCACAAGGATGGGACACAGATGGTGATGGAATGCCAGACGGTTGGGAAGCATCTAACGGATTGAATGCAACTTCTGCTTCTAACGCAGATGGTGCAAACGGCGATCCAGATGGTGATGGACTGATTAATATCTATGAATATATCAATCCTTCATGGACTACAACATGTGGAGGTCAACCTTGTTACAGGCCAGGACCAACAGGTTCCTTCACTGAAACAACATCCCCTTGTTCCCCTCATCTTGGTATAGGTCCGGGTGGTTGTGCTACTCTAACCGCTGAAACAGATGGTATCACTACTACTAACCCTCTTGATTCAGATACAGATAATGATGGATTGAATGATTCATACGAAGCATTGACTCTTCTTACCGACCCTACTAATTCAGATACAGATGGTGATGGAATCAATGATGGTATTGAAATCAATGGCCAATATGGCAGTCCTGCTCAACCAAGCGACCCTCGTAACAACAACACGGATGACGATGCCTTTGACGATGGTGATGAGGACTTGAATGGCAACGGTATCGTTGATGCAAATGAAACCGACCCTACTCGCAGGGAAGACTCAGGAGATTTCGATAACGATGGTTTAGAGAACTGGCAAGAGAATCTGTCCTGTTCTGCTTGGAATGTCGCTGATACTGATTTTGGTGGCGTAAACGACGGTGATGAATCCAATGCTTCCCATGGAACCGACCCTTGTGATTCACTACTCTACTTCACTTCGACTATTGTATCGTTCAATTCAGGTTCTAGCCAACTAACTTTGACAGATGGTTCAGGATTCAACCCAGGGGGTGGAGTTGCATTCTACAACAGTTCTGGTACGTATACGCAATTTTTGTATGCTGCTGTTGTAAATGATGTAATGCAGGGAGTATTTTCAAACCCTCCTGCAGGTGCAGTAGCAGAAAGCAGAAACAATTCTTGGTGTCACGATATTTCAGGCGGCTCCTTCCCGAATTACTGTGATGACGATTATTCTGACTCCGATGGAGATGGATTAGCTGATTGGGAAGAAACACTCGGTGTATTCGGGTTTTTCTCAAACCCAACGCTTGCAGACTCAGATAGCGATGGTGCTAATGATTTCGAAGAGGTGTTCGCAGGAACAGACCCACTACAACCTTGTGACAATACCTTGGACGATGACGGTGATGGTCTAAACAATTATTTCGAAACAACTACTGGTTGTGATAACTCTTGGATCGGTATCACTAATGGTAGTCAAGATATTTGGGTGACTGAAATCGACAATATCGATACTGATGCTGGTGGAGTTAATGACAAGCAAGAATACTTTGATTCTACTAACCCCGAAAATGACCCTACCGATGACATACTTCCTGCGGATTATGATGGAGACGGAATACCAGATACCATCGAGAACCAAACCGGTACTGACTGGCGAAACCCAGACACAGACGGTGGAGGAATGCTTGATGGTGATGAATGCCCGCAGCAATTCTGGTTTACCAATTGCCAAGGTGCACCTTTCGACCCTTGGGACCCTAGCGACGATGCTAATCAAAACGATGTGATATTTTGGGCCAACAATACCAGCGGAGTTGTCGATCTTAACAGACAGCACCTTTGGAGAGTTCACACCTATGATTTCTACACAGGTGCTGCATATGGTATTGAAACAAATTCTCATCCTGCACAAGACGTAACAGTTCCTTATGCAAATACAACTCACCTTGCATCTTCCAATTATGCCAATGACACAGTATCTTGGACAATGGAGTTTGCTAATCCCGTTATGTCGGGTCCGGCTCCAGTGTCGGCCTATCAGTACAATATCACATTCTGGTCTGATGCCTCATTGGCAATGTCTAGGACTAATGATACTCATTCCTTTTCGGTCACTGCTGGGTTGTTAGACTCCATGTGGGTTGAAGAGCATGAATATTGGTTTGATTGGTCTACTTTGTCTGCCAATACTATCGCAGGGTCAAATTCATCTTACGAAACAATGCTACCGCCTCAGTTCTCGAATCTTTCCCTTCCAGAGTCACTTATCTTGAATATCACTAACGATGTCATAAGTTCTGCAGGCGCAACTGATGCTTATTCTAAGGCAGATGCGATTGCAACGTTCCTAAAAGATGGAAATGCAACTTACGACTTCAAACGCAATTACAACGGCAGTGGAGCTGCTCCTGAAGCAGATATCTCCTATGAACTTCTCAACCGTGCCCAAGAGGGCACATGTTCTGAATTCACTACAGTATTCGTTACCATGGCTCGTGCAGCCGGTTTGCCTGCAAGATTTGTTACTGGTTACCAAGGAGGGTCTTGGACTGGTAGTGGATATGAGGTATATGGTGGCGACTTGGCCCAATGGGGCGAAGTTCGTCTTGAAATGAGCGCAAGCAGTGGTGGAGATGACCTTGGATGGATTCCTTTCGATGCTTGTCCTGAGCCAGAAGAAATCGAAATTGTAAATCTTACTTGGTCTCCAACATCTTATGATCGAGACGGCACTACTGATGTAGCCGTTTCAGGTGTGTTGCAATTTACCGACAATGCAACTGCAATTTCAGATATTACGCTAATTGGATTCGTTGTAAGCGTTGATGACGTAGGAAATGTTCCTGGGTCTGCAGCAACCTTTGGTAATTTGTTTGGTTCATTTACCACCGATGCCAACGGTTCATTTGCAATGAATGGAACATTGTCTTTACCTGCGAACCCTGGTTATGCGAGTATAGTTATCGAACACATCCAAAATGGGTATGTCTCTCACGCAGGTATTGATTTGGGCGTGTTCATCAACATGACAGATGATTCCAACATAACCCATAGTGATCCTGGGCCTGCCGACCAACCAGTTCTTGGCGCCGGTGCAACCACTGTACTCAAAGGTCAGTTATTATTCGAGAATAATGAAACCACAGGTGCTGATGAAATTGGACCTCTAACCGTTTGGCTTGATTTCCTATCCTCTGAAGATGGGGCAACAAACCTGACTGGAACAGTTGGACCTAGTGGTGTTTGGGAAATCAACGTCACATTAGACGAATTGGAAACGAAAACAAATATTTCTGCAACTTTAGGGTTCAGTGGTTGGCAAGATGCATCACAGTCCGTTGGTGGCCCTCAGTTCCATCTAAGGCCTAGCACACATTCAATTACTCTAGATATTAGGGATGCACCAAATTTGACAGCGTCAATCGAAGGACCGGGCTTGAATGATTCAATACTTCTAGTGGATGACTTTGTTTACATCAATGGAACTGCTCTATCCTTTGGAGCGTCTCCTTCTGCTCTATCTGGAAATCTCTCTTTCGGAATGAGGCAATTAGATGGGGGCGGCACATTTGTTGAATTGTTCAATCAATCAATAAATGGAGCATTTTCCATTATTCACAAACTCGACTACAACAATACCACAGTTAAGGCTGGTGCGATTGAATTATCCTTGGTATTCCATCCAGATAGCCTGAATGCTACAGATTCACAGAATACTTCATCCAGCCCTTGGTGGTTGGAAGGAATCTTGTTCCTTGAATTACAAGCTCAACCTCAAGTAAGGGGCAATGAAGTTTCGATTGTTGTTCAGGTTACCGACCACCTTGGTAGTGAATTCGATCTAAACCTGACGACTGGTAACTTCACCTTTGACTTTGATGGCAGCCAAGTAAATACATCATCAGATCCAGGTTCGAGTACATTATCTCCTAAATTCTCAACAAATGCAAATTTGTTTGCAGGAGATTATGCATTTGATATGGCGTTTGACGGTAATCGTTACTTCCAAGCAGTAAGCAACAATTCCCTGTTAAGAATTAAGGGGACAGTCGACATTTCAGTCTCGGTAATCGATGATTGGACATACCGTGGTAACACAACTTGGTTGATTGGTGATATAACAGATTCAGTTCACAGCACGGCTGTTTTAGGTAACGATTCAATTATTATTGTTTCACTTATGACATTAAATGGCCCTATTGACTTAGGAAGCGGAGTGTTGGACAATACTACTGGAGCTTACAATATTACAATTACCGCTCCAATGAATTTGCCTTCTGGAGTTTATGACATCGAGGTTATGACAGATTTCGACACTCCTGCTCAGATTGGCGGTGCTTACTTCCAATGGGTCGATAATGCCGTACCGCCTGCTTTGCCTCAAATGCCTTCAACTACTTGGGGAATTGAATCGGATGTCGTTTTGTCTGCACCAGAAGGTGCTCCTCCTGAAATTATCGCCGTCATGAATTCCAATGTGGAGATTGGAGTTCGTGTTGCAGATATTGCTGATGAATCTAATGTAAGTGGAGCTCAAGTCAATTATATTCTAGATTATGGTGGAGCAAATATCTCAATAGGTAGTGCTACTAGTGGAGCGGATGGTAATGCCACTCTACAGTGGACAGTAGCTGGTGTTGACCCAGGTAAATACCTCTTACGAATGGAAGTCTTAGATGATCTGTCGTCTCCTAAAAGCACTGGAGCAACTAGGCACAGAGGTAACTTTACAGACACCAACGTCACTGTTCAAGTACCATCCAATATCAGAGTTGATTCTATTCCATCAACAATTACGGCTGGCCTCAATTTCCAAGTTATAGGCCAAGTTGAAGACGGAGATAACTCAAGTAGAAATCTAACCTCTTCGGTTGCCTTAGAGATGTTCTGGCTTGATAATCCTGATGAAAAGTTAGTCAACGGAGTATACACTGCAGTGAATGGAAGTTTCAATTATTCAGTACCTACTGATGTTCTTAGTAATGGTACACTACGTGGCGCTAGAACCTTCATCATTTCAATTGTTGATGGCTCTTCACCATTTTACTTGACAGATACTAGCAATCATTCGATATTGGTCCAAGGTGTTACTGTGTTTGAGAGCATCCAGCCACTAATTCCGATAATAGTCAACCGTGGAGATGATGTCAATATGACTTTACAAATGGTTGAATCCTCCAACATGTGGCAACCTTTGGAGAATTATACAATCGACGTACAATTTGATGATACTTGGCTTACTTCAAACACCACCAATGCTCAAGGGCGCACTAGTTTCATCCACAACGTGCCTTTCGACCAACCTTTGGGACTGATAACTATCTCATTCTATTACAATGGTAGTTTTGATTTATTATCCCATCAAAGAAGCATTTCGACTGTGACAGTTCGTTCACTAACGATAATGGTCGTTGACCCAATTGTTGCCAACCCGATTGCAGGTGAAGCATTCACAATTACGGGAACTATTGAGAGTGACAATGGAAGTGGATTACAACTGCGTGATGGCTCTCTATTAACTGCTAGTGTGTTGTTTATGATCGATGATGAGCCTACTGGTTTCACACTGTCGAATGGTCAGATTCAAGCGAATGGAACTTGGTCTGCAACTATTGCTTTGGGCTCTAGTTTCAGTGCAGGAACTCACGTCGCTGAAGCACAATATATTCCTTCAGTGAATTATTATTCGGGGTCTAGTGCCAATCAATCATTCGATAGCCGTGGTTTCACAACATTGACTTTCGTGACACCGTCACTAGATGGTGTTAACCAACCCTCTCTTAATGATAGAACTGATAGAGGAGACGACGTTAATGCCAGATTGCAATTATTTGATAATACAGGTGCTCCAGTTGTAGGGGTTCAAGTAACTGTCATGATAAACGACACTCTTGTTTCTGTTACTGGAACGTCTGATGCATCAGGCGTTATTGATGTCAACCTGACTACACCTGCTGACTTAGCAGTTGGATTCCACAATCTAGATGCTGAGTTTGCTGGCACGCCAGGTACTACAGGATTGATTGGTGATACAACAAGCGTACTGTTCGTAGTATTAGCACAGACTGAAGTGAACATTACTGAAAGTTCAACCATAATAACTGCTGGTGATGTTCTTTATGTCAATGGTACACTACTCGATGATTTAGGGAACTCATTACAAATTAACGGTAATGACTCTATTGCAGTTGTTTACTTACTTGTTGACGGAGTCCCTGTTTCTAGTGTCCAGTCTAATGCTGGAGATGGCATGTTCATGTTTGCATGGACGTCACCGGAGAATATAGCGGCTGGAGCTCACAATATTCAGGTGAGTTTCACTGGCGGTAGAGATTGGGTTAACCCAATTGGTGAAGGAGACAGCGCAAACCCTGATTTCTATCATCCAAGTTCAGATAGTGTGAACTTTACAGTAGCAGTTCCTACAAAGATTCTACTTCTCACGCAAGGCGGACAGGTTGACCGTGAAGACACACTAAACGTTCAAGGAAGACTATTGGATATTGTAGATAATCCACTTGATGGTCAAATAATCGAAATCTGGTTGGGCGGAGTTTTCCTGACAAATGTCACCACAACAGCAGATGGTTCGTTTACAGCAATCCACCCAGTGCCTGCTGATGCTGAATTAGGACCGGTCTTGCTAGAGACTAGGTTTACAGGTTCTGCTGGGTATTTACCATCCAGCAATAACGGGACTTGGAATATTTACTCAAAGATATTTGTGCAAATAAACATTGAAGATCCACTAGCAGTCGAACAGATGACTACGATTGATGGTTTCGTTGGAGACAACCAATTGACACCTCTGGCTAACATGGTTGTTCTGGTCTCTATTGAGGGTATATCAATTGGTAATGCGACCACTGATGAAAATGGTAACTTTAGTTTCGATTGGCAAGTTCCTAACATCTTTACAGATGGAACTCACACTGTCATTGCAGATGTACCTGCTCAAGGATGGTACCGAGCAGGCCAAGGTAACACTACTTTCTTCTTAGCACACCGTACAGGAATAACTGTTGATATTGTAGATAATGATGCAACAAGGGATGATTTCTGGGAAATCTCTGGTACTTTGTATGATTTAGATACAGCATTGAATGATGGCTTACCTGGTGAGTCGATTTACATCTTCCTAAATGGGGCCCAAGTTGGATATGCAACCACTTCGATAAGTGGTGAGTTTACCGCTTCCATTAGAGCAGACGCTTCCTATGATAGAGGTACGCACACAATGAATTTCGCTTTCGATGGAAGTACAGGTCACCTACCTGTACAATCTAATCAAACCGTATTAGTTTGGGCAGATGTTACAGTTCATATCGATACTTTCACACGTTCAGCTGTTCGTGGCGACAGTGTAAATGACAGAATTGAGATGACTGGCCGTGTTACTGAAATTGGCGGTCAAGGAGTAATGATTGATGGTGCAACCCTAGTTCTCGGCGAAGGTGTCAATTGTGGAACTAGCGGTGTTGAGAGTCGATGTATCAATGTTGAGAGCATTACTTGGAATGGAGGGACATACAAAATTGTGGCCACAGCTCCTTCATGGATGGATCCCGGTGTCGCATCACTGAATCTCCAAACTCCTCAGAATTCCTCTCTTTACCTAAGGTCTGGAAATTCATGGACCGACTATATTTCGATTACAATCGATTTGAAAGACCCTACAAGCGCAGTTGATATCGCCCCGATCATCGAAGGCGAGCAAGAAGTTGTGAAGGGAGAAATCGAACTTATCGCTTTGGATACAGATGAAGGCGTAAATGGAATTGCAATATCGATATACCTCGATGATTCTAACGGAACAAGGTTAGACGAAGTAGTCGTAGTTACCGGAAGTGGCGAGTGGCCCGATGGTATTGCCAAATTTGAATTCAATGCTGAGCCACCTTATGGTGACTATCAGGAGTATGGGGAGATTTCCCTAAGGATGTCAATTTCAAGTAACGGAATTATTTCTGAAGGTTCACTTACTGAGTTCAATACAGCGTATAACAGTGGGACAACTCCTAGTTATTCCTACACAGATGATGATGGTGGAGTTCCTTGGTGGATGTATTTGGTTGCGGTATTACTGATTGGTGCGGGTGCAGCATTCGTAATCATGAGGCGACGATCTGCTGAAGCATCAAAGGAAATCGCAGACATATTCTCTTACACTGCTGAATTATTAGCAGCAGGAGATTCAATGCGTGAGGCTATTTTCCAGTGCTATGAAAGTCTCGTTCACATATTGATGGGACGTGGATTCCTGCGTCGTGATTTCGAAACAGTTAGAGAGTTCGAGATGGCTATCCGTGCAGCATTGCCACAACTTTCTGATGAATCATTGAATGCTCTTGACTCGATCTTCGAAGAAGCGCGATACAGTCGCCACGAGATGGGAGTAGCTCACAAGGCCAATGCGCAAGAAGCACTGACCAGAGTTGTCAGTGAAGTCAACCAGTTTAGCGATATACCTAATCGATGATTACCAACTTAGGTCAAGAACTCCGCCCTTTAGGGTGGCTTTGATGGAATCAATCTCTGCAGGTAATGGTAGGTTTCTGACAAAGTTCTCACCTACGCGTAATTTGAGAATACTGTGTCCTTCGATTTCTCCTTTGGCTAAATCGATAGACGATGCATCAGCCCCAAGTAGAGGGATTGTCAATCCGTTGTTGTGGCGCTGACCATTCAATTCATCGATGATCCAATTCAATCTACGCTCTGGTGCAATTTCAGCCATGTGTCCTTCTGGGATTTCTCCAGATGAAACTAACATCATTGTGTGGCGATCACGAACTTCGTTTAGGTGGTCTCCAGACATCTCAAATGCAGCATGTAATTCACTTGGTGATGCATCAAGTCCGTCAGTAACGACTTGAATTTCTACCTGCTCCCACTCTTCCATGTTTTAACCTCCAACGACGGGACATATTGAACCTTTAGATGTCGGCCTCGCGCTCGACCTTTGAGAAGAAGCGCTTTGCAAATCGCCCAGTACCTTCTGCATTTGCCACCTGATTCATCCTTATGTCTGCAGGGTAGCACGTGGAATATGTCCTCTCCGTATTCCTTCTGTCAAGTAACACAATCAGTGCTCTGTCACCCATCGCTCTTATCGGACGGCCCATAGCTTGCAAAATTGAATTGATTGCCGGTTGTGAGTTAGCATATCTCCAATGATTACTCGGGCCAAATTTATCTTTGATATATCCACCCAGTGATTTTTGGAATACAGAAGGCGGAGCATTTGGTATTCCCACACAACCTACAGCGTCTAGAATTCCACCTGCATAATCTATTCCTTCGGACAATTTGCCATTGAACACACCAGCTAAGAGAATCGGCCTTCCAATTTTGGGTGCTTCTTCCAAATCTATCATCAATGCACCAATGTCTTTCTTTGTCCAGGTTCTTGTTTCCACCATTTTCTTTACGCCGGGTATGTGTATCGTCTCAAATATTTCATTCAGAATACTGTATGAGGGGACGAATACAGCAACATTTCCAGGGGTGTTCTGCACTAATCGGTAAATGTGTTCCCGGATTTTCTGAGTATTATCTGCTCCTCTTTCACGATACAATGTAGTTACATCGTTTGCAACTACAACGGGTCTTCGCTCTTTAGCAAATGGTGATGGATGAATTGACTCACCTCTTTTGGATTTTTCAAGGCCGAGAAGATCTGCAAACATATGAGGCGGGTCTAGTGTTCCCGACATCAGAATCGAACCGGCTGTTCTTTCAAAAATCGGTCCAGCAACCAAACCTGCATCCAAAAGGTGAGATACAATACGCCCGTCTTTACCTTCACCTTCGAAAACTAAGCATAAAGCGGGCCCACTTCCAAACCTGGCAAGTACGTCGATTAGGTGTGCCAGTAGGTGTGCAGAGGGCTCATTATCTCCATCTTCATCGATATCAACTTCATTGGTCTCCAACAAATGTTTGAACATTTGAATTCTAATCTTCTTGTCAGGTGTTACCAATGAGTTTTCACCTCCTGTCAGTGTTGCCTGATTCGCAACAGCCTTTACTGCATCAAAAGATTCGTTGAGCCACGAAAGAACATTGTCTGCCTCAATCAACATCTCATCATTTCTTTGAGTTCAGATACCATTCTTTTGAACTCTCGCGCCAGTATCAATCTGAATTCTTTACAAACTGCAAGACTCCATGATTTCAACATTATCGATTCGTTCATGTCGCCGCTTATCTGAGCGATTCTTTGCATGTTGCCAAGGTGTTCTTCAATTTCACTTGCTGCATTTCGAACCATTATTGGAGTTAGTCTACGTTGCATTCCCATGCGAACTCTGTCTGGTAAGTTATGCGCTTCATCAACGATGACAATCAAGTCATCAAGTTTTAGGTCCATCGCTTTGAGCGATGCATTTCTTACTTCTTCAATGAACAAGTGGTTGTAATCACAAACTATCACTTGTGCTTCTTTTGCTGCATTCCTTGCCGCTTTCCATGGGCAAGTTTGCTTCTTTTGCACCATTTTCCATGTGTGTTTTACTAATCTCAACCAATTCGTCAACATGCATCGGATCGGCTAGAATTCTTCTTTCAAAACCAGGTGCACTGGTTAGCCATGGTCTGCATTGTTTATTCTTGTCGATGTTTTGAACACATCAAAGAAAAACTAGCGCCTCGATTTCCAGCGAACGGCTCTACACACATTCCCGATTGACCAATCATATCTACAAGAGTGATTTTTTGTTCACCTCGAAGTTCATTGATTCTCCTAACGGTATCAACCACAATTCTGTGCTGACTTTGTCTTGGAGTAAGGAACATTATGGTTTTGCGCTCTTCTGATGAGTTCGCGAATTTCTAGGGCTGCGGCAAGCGCAGCAGCAGTTTTTCCGATACCGGTTGGAGCACTTGCTAGGTGTGCCTCGCCTTTTTGCAATGTGCCAATGCATGCAGCAATCATCTCTGCTTGACCATCTCTAGGTGTTGGGTGAGCCAACCAAGAGTGACCGGCTTGCTCACGCATGAAATTGATGCCTTCGTCGAAGGTATTTGAGGTTGAGGTTCTTCGGATACGCGGTTGCACCGTTTGAATAATTTGCACCCGGATGTGGGGTCCGGGTGCGTGTGGAACTAATCCTGACTCAGCAAGCAGGATCGGAATCGGAGTCCCCCTGGTTGCCCAGGGAGACGTTTGTTGGGTTGTCAGTTTGTGCTAATCTTAGCACGTAGACGCAGTGCAGCGAAACAGATGTTACCTGACAGTGTAACATCGTTTCGGAAGGTGGGAGCACGGTTGTTACTAAAATCGTCCTCCCATCGCATTTTCCCATCCCCTCCATTATGTGGCTCTCACCCTGTTTTCACTCAGTGAACTCCTTGCGTCCTACAGTCTTGCTTCTGGCTTCTACCAAGCCTTCAGCGAGAATTTCATTTATTGTAGCATTCTTCTTGTATTAGGCGTCTTACATAATCCTGCAATCCTTGAGATGCAGCCTGTTCTGGGCTGATTCCTTGCAGTTCATACAGATCGCCTAGCCTGCTCTTCATCGAGCGGCCTACTGGAATTGTAATAGTTCCCATATCAGGGAGTAGAGGTTGTCCTTCTAGGAACAAACGTATTGCTGCTCGAATGACGTCACTCCTGTTACGTGCTCCATCTAAGCCTACGCGAGCATCGAGAAGAGACATCTCTTCATCGGTAATTCGTAGTGAGACGAGTGTACTAGGGGTGGTCATATGCTATTCCTCTGTAACCCTTCCACACTCACATCCGGTATATGAATATGTAATCACAGATGATGACGAATTGACATACAAATGATTACAACTAGGTGTATATTAGAATGACGACTTACCCTTCAGCATGTCATATTCCATCTCAGGAACTCATCGGAACGCAGACTTGCATTCTAAAGTTGACCATGCTCAGAACGGACATCACAGATGGCAATCCTCAAACGCTAGACCCCTGCTAGGGCGATTACATGGCACTTAAGTTGCAAGCCGCGGGCTGTACCTCTACCTCGAAGTTCTAACCACAGCACTAGGGGATGACATCGTATCACCGATGATGAAGCATCGATTTTGAAAGTCCTTGGCGGTTGCCCTAGGGATGGACCCTTCCAACGTAGGGGACTGCAATGGATGTCGCCAGAGGAGTCGACCCGTCTCCAATTATCGGGCCCGGAGGAATATGCACTCTCACCAGGTTGGAGATGCCACCACCTACCAGGCGGCACTTAGTTGCTGCTTTGGATGATGAAGTAATTACAGAAGAAGAATGGGCAATGTTGGATACACTTGAGGGTAATATGTTAGGTATCCAACCAGACCAGCATGCCCTAATCGAAGAAGCGATTAGAACTATGTCCGATTCAGATGATAGTGGTGAAAGGAGATTAGAACGCCTTGAGCGTTTTAACACGGTCTGTCCTTTCTATTGAACTGATTCCTAATGGTCGTTTAGTTAACACTTGCCGAGGCAATGCTTGTAAAGGGCCTTTAGGTGGACCAGCCAACACAACTTGTGTTACTAGGTGCTGAAATGAGCATTATCCACGATATATTTGAGAACGTCAAGAGAAGAGACCCGGGGCAACCTGAATTCCATCAGGCAGTTTGGGAAGTCTTGGAATCACTAGAGCCAGTCTTAGAAAAACATCCTGAGATTATTGAAGCTGGAATCGTTGAGCGAATTGTAGAACCAGAGAGACTTATTCATTTCAGAGTACCTTGGGTAGATGATAATGGTACAGTCCAGACAAACCGCGGTTTTAGAATCCAGTTTAACAGTGCTATCGGTCCTTACAAAGGGGGATTGAGATTCCATCCATCAGTAAATGCTTCAATCTTGAAGTTCCTTGCATTCGAGCAGGTTTTCAAGAACAGTCTTACTACTCTACCAATGGGTGGAGGAAAAGGTGGTGCAGACTTCAACCCCAAGGGTAAGTCAGATGGGGAAGTAATGCGCTTTTGCCAGTCTTTCATGATGGAGTTGTGGAGGCACATCGGCCACAATTGTGACGTTCCTGCTGGAGATATTGGAGTCGGTGGAAGAGAGATTGGTTACATGTTTGGAATGTTCAAGAGATTACAGAACGATTTCCAAGCAGGTGTTCTAACCGGGAAAGGCCGCTCATACGGTGGGTCTCTAATTCGACCAGAAGCCACAGGGTACGGTCTTGTTTACTTCGCACGCGAGATGCTTTCTACAAAAGGCAAATCTTTCGAAGGTGCAACAGTTTCAATCAGCGGCAGTGGAAACGTGGCTCAATTTGCTTGTGAAAAGGTATTGGATCTAGGTGGAAAGCCAGTTACAATGTCAGATTCATCTGGATGGATTCATGACCCTGCTGGAATAGACCGCGAGAAACTTGCTTGGATAATGGACCTCAAGAATAATCGCCGTGGACGAATTAGTGAATATGCAGACAAGTTCGATGGAGTTACATTCAACCAGTCTGCACCAGAACCTGCTGTCAACGGATTGTGGGGAGTTAACGTCGATGTTGCACTTCCATGTGCAACTCAGAATGAAATCAACGGCGAAGAAGCAAAGATGCTTGTTGCTAACAACATAATCGCAGTTGCTGAAGGCGCTAACATGCCTTGTACTCCAGAAGCGGTAACTGCATTCCAGAACAGTGGTGTTCTATTCGCACCAGGTAAAGCAAGTAACGCCGGTGGTGTAGCAACGTCTGGTCTTGAGATGAGTCAGAACTCACTACGCCTTTCTTGGACTCGTGAAGAAGTCGATGAAAAGTTACGTGGCATCATGGTTTCAATCCATGAGCAAGCACATTCAACCGCAAAGGAGTATGGTCGTGAAGGCGACTATGTCTTTGGAGCTAACGTTGCAGGTTTCCTAAAGGTCGCCGATGCAATGATGGCACAAGGTGTAATTTGATTTCACAGTACTAAAAAATACACCAAGATGTACATAGCCCATACGAGTGCTATTATTCCAAAGATGACATCGAAAACCAAACCAACAGTCGACCCAGTGTTCGATTGACCGGTCGAAGTTTGCCAATCTGATTTACCCTTGTAGAAGGCAGCATCAAGGAAAAAAGCAATCGAAAAGGATAGGCAACAAATCGAGTTGCCAATAATTACTCCTAACCCATTATTATCTATTGCTCCACCTGGAAACACGCTTGCGAAATAGATGAGAAGTCCTAGGCCAATTACGGCATAAGACCAATATCGAAGATTATTTTCTGGACTGTATTTTAGATCAATATAGACTACTTGCGGTTGCTGGACCTGAACTAACTGAACTTGACCCTGAATTTGTTGTTGTGCCTGAATAATAATTTGTTCAGGGTGTGTGTCATCCTGAGTCATGTGGCTGGATAAAAATCTAAACTAATAAAATGTGTTACCTAAATTAGGCACACTACCCTGATAGATTGCGATGCTATGTCTCAGCGTCGGTAGAATGCTTGCGGTGGTGGCGGTACTAATGGGATGGCAGGTGCCTTGAATTGCTGAGGATCCACAGGTGAGTTGGCATAACCTTCCCAGATGTTAACTGGCTTGTTGTTACGCCTTCTGGCGGCTTTGGTCCCGAGAATAGATGCTAGAATGATAACTATTGTACCAAGGGCGTAGATTAGCAGATTCGACTCGAACATGACTCTAACTTGCTAAGTTAGTATATGAATGAGTGTTATTCACCATGGCTAAATTATAGTCAGTTCATAAGTTGGAGAAATAAGAAATTGCATGTATTCCGAATAGAATTAGGAGAATTCCTACTGTTATACAAAATCCCCAAGCAATATTTGTACCAGTGGTACTAATGTTCTGTTCTTCTGTGCCATTTTTGTTTCTCTGCATAATATGACATATCTGCGATGATCGCAATTCCACAAGTTAAGAAAAAAGTTCCACAAAAAGCTAAGGAATTTGACATGAAAATGATGAATGATAAAATCAAAACCTGCGAAAAAGATTACTGTTCCA
>CASIBX010000032.1 GCA_949373075.1 Candidatus Poseidoniaceae archaeon
CTTGCATCAATCTAGTTCTGTAGCCTCTTCGAATCGATTGTAAGAACGGTTGAGCTGCTACTGGCTGCCATTTATCAAAACATGAATGTCATCGCCCTTACCCCTAGTGATGTCAGGGAGTGGATATCCATCCGCTCCAATTCTCTTCTCCTGGGCTTCATCATCTGTTGGAGGTGATGAAATCTCAATCATACGTCCTGCTTGTCGACCTAAAATGTCGTAAAGGCGGTCTTCCATTTCATCTACAGCTGGAACTTCGAGGATAACTTTGTCATCACTTGTTAGTCTAAATCCTACTTCTGGATGACTAATTGCGTGTGAAACTACAACATCGACAATCTTGCTAGTTTCAGTTGCAGGGCGTCGTTGGAATGCTAATCTAGCAGGTTGGTTTGCAAAAATATTCGATACTTCGATACAAGTGCCTTCTGCGATACCAGCTGGTTCAATTTTATTCTTATCACCATTATCCATCACTATTCTACGACCTTCAGTGCCTGCAGGCCGGCTAGAAATCGATAGTCTGCTTACCATTCCTATACTCGCTAGGGCTTCGCCTCTGAATCCTAAAGTCCCAATCGAAGCCAAGTCTTCTTGGCTACGCAGTTTGCTGGTTGCATGCCGATCTAGTGATAAAGGTAAATCCTCTTCATGAATGCCAGAGCCATCATCTAATATTCGCATTAGGTCAAAGCCACCACGCTCTACATCAACCACGATTCTTTTAGCGCCCGCATCAATCGAGTTTTCGATTAATTCCTTAACAACCTGGGCCGGTCGTTCTACTACTTCTCCTGCTGCTATGTGTCCGATAGTCCTATCATCGAGTTGAACAATTCTATTCGGTGAGATCATTTTTCACCCTCCAGTATTCTTTGTAACTTGTAAAGTGCATCATGCGCCTCTCTAGGGCTCATAGAATCGGGGTCGATACTAGCCAGGGCTTGCTTCACCGCTTCACCTAAAGCATCCTTTTCGACTCTGATTTGAGGTTGGCCTACGAACCCTAGCAGTGATGCTTGTCCTGCACCTCTTGCGGTAGGGTGCGCCTTTTCACCTGCTTTAGCCCCGTGTGCTTGAGTCTCTAAGAACCCTAGTAAGGTCCCCTGACCGTCTCGACAACATGGCGTGGTAATCCTGCCAAGGCAGCGACTTGTACACCATAAGAATCGTCACATGGCCCATCTGCAACCGTGTGTAAGGAATTTCAATTCACCATCGGATTCAGCGACTTGAACATGCACATTGACCAAGTCCTTCAGCATCACCTTCTAGGCCAATCAGTTGGTGATAGTGGGTTGCAAATAATGTTCTAGCACCAATTCGACTACAGATATCTTCAGTTACAGACCAGGCAATAGAAAGGCCATCAAAAGTCGATGTACCTCTTCCGATTTCATCTAGAAGGACAAGTGAGTTGGAAGTAGCCCGTTTTCAGAATGTGAGCAACTTCCATCATTTCCATCATGAACGTCGAACGCCCTCTCCTAATGTCGTCGGATGCTCCGACCCTTGTGAAAATACGGTCCACCAGTCCTACTTGAGCACTATTTGCTGGGACAAATGAACCTGCTTGCGCTAGTAAACGCTCAGTAGAGCAGCACACCTCAGGTGAGTAGATTTACCACCCATATTTGGTCCTGTTATCAGTAAGAATTTCCGTTTCTTGTCGAGGCGAATGTCGTTTGGCACGAACCCAGTTTGAATCTCTAAAACGGGGTGGCGTAGTCCCTTGGCAACCAAACGGTCATCGTTGTGGATCGTAGGTCTAGTCCAAGATCTTGTTCTTGCAACCTCAGCAAAGCACTGTAGTACATCGATTTGTGCTACATTTGAACTAACTACGCCAAGAGTTCTGGATTTTTCTTTACATCTATCTCGAAGTCTCTAAACATATCATATTCCATTGAATTAGCCTTCGATGCGGCAGTTAGCAATCGGTCTTCCCATTCTAATAACTCATCAGTGACATATCGACTACCATTAGTCATCTGTTGCTTTCTTTTCCATTCTTCTGGAACTTTAGATAAATGTGTCTTTAGTGACTTCAATAAACCAACCAATCTGGCGGTTATGTCTAACTTTTAGTGATGGTATCTCAAGGCGTGCTCTTTCTTTAATCTCGAGATCTTTGAACCATTTGTGGCCTATTGCTGCAGCAGTTCTCAATTCGTCTAATTTTGAATCCACACCCTCTCTAATCAGGCCGCCATCGCGTAAGGATAGTGGCATTTCATCATTCAGGTTGGCTTGTATATCGATTCGCATCAATTCTAGAATGTCAAGGTCTGCTGAAATCGTGTTGAGAAGTTATCATCCATTTCTTGACATAGCGACTTGAGTCTAGGCATTCTTTCCAATGCTAAGCCTATGGCAACAATATCCCTTCCTCCCGAACGGTTGTAGGATAACTGCGTGGCCAACCTTTCCATGTCTCTCAGCCCTCTAAGGCTATCTCTGATGTCATCTAATCTTCTAGATGAACGTGCTAAGAGATGCTACAGCATCCTGTCTCGCTTCGATTCCTCTCTTTATTGCAAGTGGTCTGAGCAGCCATTGTTTGAGCATTCTACGGCCCATCGATGTTCGGCATCTGTCAATCGCTCCAAGCAGTGAACCTTCTTTTTCTCCTGCTAGAGTTTGAGTAAGTTCGAGATTTCGTAAGTGTGGTCTGGTCTAGCACCATGTTTCCATCTGGGCGCATAATCTCTACTTCTTTCACATCGACTGAATCGACGACGTGCATGGCTGCAAGGTAGTCTGCAGCCAATCCAGCAGCATCCATGGCCAAGAGGCGAATCACCAAGGTCGATATGGCCTAAATCTGCCACTTCAAGAACATTTTTTAGTGCACTTTCTCCTTTTCTACGAGATGAATTATGCTGTGAAAGAGTAACTCCATCTAATTGAGATATAACTTTGCGGACTTCTTCTCTCTCTGCATCTCTTGGAGAGAATACAACCTCACGTGGACTACTCCGCAGTAGGTCGTCAAGCAGCCTGTCCCACCTTTCGTCTCCACTGTGCTCCATGGTCCAAACATGGCCAGTTGAAGCATCTAGAATTGCAATACCCACTCCTTCTGCCTTAACACAAATCGCAGCGAGTCCAGCAATCTCATCAGTTCCAATCAAACTTTCTTCATACAGAGAACCAGGTGTGTAAACTCTGGTAACAACTCTCTCGAGCAACTTTGCACCTTCACGTAATTGCTCTTCTTGTTCAGCGACACACACTTTGTGACCCGCTTGCAGCATTTGCCTCAAGTTGTCTTCAAGGGCATGCCATGGAAACCCGCCATTGGAATTGGCTCATCTGCTTTTTTGTCACGACTTGTTAATGTGATGCCTAATACTTCTGAAGAGACAACTGCGTCTCCATGGAACTGTTCATAAAAGTCTCCCATGCGGAAGAAAAGAACGGAATCTGGGTGTTCCTTTTTGATGTCCATATATTGGTCCATCATTCCTCTTTTCGACATCGTGACCCATCCATCGCTTGCGCTAGGGTGTTTCCACTCCGGCGGGGGTTCGTAAATGATGCCCTCAAAGATTCACCTTTTACTTCGGATTGGCAGTGTAATTTCAGAATATTTCGCCTTTACGAATAGCGTCCGCAATATTCCAGCCCATCATACCAATAATCAGCATCGCTCCTAGGATGAAACCGAGGTCGATAATGCCTCTCAAACTGAGGAATGATTTTCTTGCATTACTGTCTATAGAAAGGGCACCAGGCTTGTCTTCGCCATCGACTCCATGTATCGAAATAAGCCCTTGTTCATCACATACAACATATGTTGGCATTATGTAGAGGGGCTCAGGCAATTTTTCAATACTAATTTCACCTTCAGAAATAATGGCGACTGTTGTAGAACCTTTCCCTCCAAATAGCCAGACATCCTCATTCAAATCGCCAACTGCTGCATAACTAGCCATCCCCATAGATCTTGCAACACCGTTCTTGATTTGTAGTGTATCTGAGGTTCCTGTTGCAATATAACTGTCTCCTGCTGCAAAAATCCCATGAATGATTCCTTCATCACCCATGTGCACGATTTCAGTTGATGGTGCATTTATGCCGTCCCACTTAACGGATAGCACTAATTCAAACATCGGAGGCGAGGCTGGATTAGATCCTAGCCAATTTGCAGGTGCCTGCCAGGAGCCCCCTACAAGCCATCCATCATCGGTAGCAGTAGCAACTTCCAGATGCATATCCCCTTCGTGGGTTATCGATGGTGATGCTCCATCACCTGCAGCTATATTCATTGCAGCAATTGAATTAGAAGTTCCATCTTGAGTTATCACAAGTAATTGGTTCAGGTCATTTGGTGACATTAGTGAAGCAGTAATGTTGCGGCCGAGACTCATCGGAATCCAACCCCATTCATCCGGATGCTCTTCTTCAGTGAACCAAATCAAACCTTCTTGGCCTAGGCAAGCAAATGTAATGTGGCCATGCTGAACTAGACATGTCCCATAGGGGGCGGTTTCTTCATTACCATTCAATGAAATGCTAATTCCATTATCGGTTTCAAAGAGAACCGCGTCACCTGCCGAATCAACAATTTGGCCATCAACATTCAATTGTCCTCCTTCATGAACACCTGATAATTCATTGGACCAATCGATTAACACAGCCCCGAAAATTATGATTACAGTAAATGCAACAAACGATAACCACTGATGTTCAGATTCCTCTTCTAGGAGCCTTCGCCATGCCGACATTGTGCAGGGCTGGGCGTGCCTAATCCATGACCTTTCCCCTACGGAATAAATTCAGAATGTATCGGCATGGTCAAATAGGGATGGTTGGTCGCAAAATCGCCCGGAGGTATCAAGCATGGCACGCAAGCCCGCAAGTATGTACCGCAGACTCAAAGGTCCTGCATATACCCGACGAAAGTATATCGGTGGGGTTCCTAACAATCGTATTCTTAATTTCTACGCCGGCAATCGCCGTGCTGCGGAGACAGGAGAGTTCCTTATGGAACTAAATCTAATCGCTGATGAGTCTTGTCAGATTAGACACACAGCCCTAGAAGCAGCCCGTGTTATTTCTAATTCCACAATAAGGAAAGTTGCAGGAGCACAAAACTACGCACTCCGCATCCACACCTACCCTCATCACATTCTACGTGAGAACAAGCAGGCAACAGGTGCAGGTGCAGACCGTGTATCACAAGGTATGCGCTGTGCTTTCGGAAAGAATGTAGGTACTGCTGCCCGTGTAAAGCGTGGCCAGCGTGTTATCTCCCTCCAGTTCACTCCTGCTGACTATCTAGTCGCTAAGGATGCTCTACGCAAGGCTAGCATGAAGTTCCCAACTCCATGTACTACCAAGTTGATTCGTGGACACGAACATATCAAGGGATTAGTTTGATCCAAACAACTTGCCATCGGCAAGATGACGCGCTGCTGCTTGATTACTAATCGGCATCGTGCTGTCATAACCACCGGCTGATTCATGAACAATCATATCGCCGCGCAAAATGGAGGAGTTAAATTTGCGTATTGCGGTTCTAATTGAAGATAGATGCAAGCCAAAGAGCGATGCGTTTGATTATCTCAAAAAATGGGCGGGGTCATGCGGCGGAGAATGCATCCAGTTCGATGGTGAGTCGTTTCGTATTCTCGAAAGTGCATGCCCTCCTTGTTTCATCCGTGCTAAGCACTGCCCTGATAACGCAGTAATCGTAATCAACTTACCAGCTGAATTGAAAACTGATATGATTCACAGGTATTCTCTTAATGGATTTCGCTTATTCCGTCTTCCAACTCCATCCAAAGAATCAGTAGTTGGGATTTTAGGACCGAATGGGATGGGTAAATCTACGGCTTTTAACATTCTAAATGGTTCAATCGTCCCTAACCTTGGCGATTTTGAAGCAGATGATGTTTGGTGGGACGATGTGATTGAAAGTTTACCCCGTGGCGAATTGAGAGATTTCCTTAACCAGGTAAGCGAATCTAATGTGAAAGTCGCCTTGAAGCCTCAATACGTCGACCACATCCCCAAAGCCGTAAAAGGAAAAGTGGGCGAATTACTTTCTTCGGTAGATGAAAGAGGAATGTTCGGTGAAATGGCGGAAAAACTAGGTTTGAGCCATCTTCTTGAGAGAAATTTGGACCAATTATCCGGCGGAGAATTACAGAGAGTCGCAATTTGTGCTACATTACTCAAGGACGCCGATGTTTACTTCTTTGATGAGCCGTCATCATACCTAGATATCTATGAGAGAATGCGAATCGTAAAAATAATTCAAGAATTAGCAGAAACTGCTCGTGTAATTGTAATTGAACACGATCTAGCGGTTCTCGATGTATTAGCGGACTTAATTCATATCGTATATGGCAAAAAAGGCGCCTTTGGTATATTCACTCCTGCCCGCACAACTCGCATGGCGATTAATGCATATTTAGATGGCTTCTTGGTAGAACAAAATGTTAGAATTCGGGACAAACCTATCAAATTCAAAAAGCATACAGACCGTTCAAATGAAATCGGGAACACCGTTGTAGAATGGGGCGGTCTGGAAAAGTCTCTAGGAGATTTTAATCTCAAAACCGGCAACGGCAAGGTCCACCAATCCGAAGTTGTAGGTGTGGTTGGTCCGAATGGTAGCGGTAAAACAACAATGATCAAAATCCTTGCAGGTGAATATGAATATGACGAAGGCTGGGTTACTGCTGATGCTTCCATATCTTACAAGCCTCAGCATATTGATATCGAAATGGATTGTACAGTTCAAACCTGGTTAGATGCAGAAGTTGGGCCTAGTTGGAGAGGTGGTGAATACAATATCAATGTAATTCGTGCTTTAGGAGTTGATGATTTACTTACTAAAGATGTAAACACCTTGTCTGGTGGAGAAGCCCAAGCTGTAGCAATTGCAATTTGCCTTGGCAAAGACGCAGACCTGTATCTTTTGGACGAACCCAGTGCGCATCTCGATGCTAATGCGCGTATGGAAGCCGCAAAAGCGATTCGAAGAACGATGGAATCTAGGGAAAAAGCGGCTTTCGTAATCGACCACGATGTATATTTCATAGATATCGTCTCAGATTCACTTCTAGTTTTCGAAGGAGAAGGTGGGAAACACGGCATGGCAGAAGGCCCATTCAAATTACGTGAAGGGATGAATCGTTTCCTGAGTAGTGTGGATGTGACTTTTAGAAGAGACCATGATTCAAAACGTCCTAGGATAAACAAATCTTCCAGTCGTAAAGACAGAGAACAGCGTGAGAAAGGCGACTATTATTCATTTGATTCTTGAGGTTAAAATATGCCAGCACAAATCCCCCCTGAAGCTCAATCCATTGGTAGGGCACGTGGCCGTTTATCGGCTTCATCCCTAACGACATTTTTACGTTGTGAGAAACAGTGGTTCTTGAATTATAGAATCGGCTTGAGAGGTCCACTTTCTCCCCACCAGGTAATGGGTATTGAAGTGGAAGATGCTTTCTGTTCTATCGTGATGAATAGAGCCCCAGTTGTCTCTTCATTTGAAGAATTACAAAGTTGGCTTTTCGGTCTTGTTGAAGAAAATGCCAAAGCTGCAATCGATAAAGGGAAGAGCACTTTTGATGATGCTCTTTGGTCTGAAGGTGATTTTGATGGTTTCTTTAATGTTGAATTAGTATCTGAAATGCTTAGAAATGGAATCTTACTGCAATTAGAGGAAGTAAAGTCCTGTTATGAGGCCGGAGGCGGAGATTATGAGTTCGAAATACCAGCGCCTTGCTGGGATTGTCCTCCTCATTATACCCAGCCTAACAAAGCCAACAGCATGATCTCATGGAAAGATGAAATACATCAATTCAGTGATAAAATAACCTGGCAAGATGCTTGGGAAATCGCTAGACCTTGGGTCAAAGACCCTCGTAACCCTGAGCCTCAGCGGATGTACCATCCAGATAGATGGGCTGCTGGCGAGTGTGACCTAGTTCTAAGATGGGATGGAAGAGTGCGTATTATCGATATCAAAATGGGCGATGGCGGAGGTAAGTTCGCAAAAAGCTTAGACTCCCAATTAAACTTCTATGCATGGCTATGGGGTGAGACTCATGATTCTAGTTGTGATGGTCTTGAGGGCTGGTATCTTACAAATGGCATGAGGAAAGTAGTCGATGTCAAACCCCTATCAACCGAAGGATACAGAGAAGTCCATGACAAAATGAAAGCATGGAATACAGATAACTCTCTTCCGCTAGAAAATCCATGTGATGGCAAAGCAGGAGGCTGTCATTGGTGCTCTTTAGCAGAGATACCTTATGATTCTCCCGAGATTACACTTCCCTGCGAACCATTATCGTCAATACCTTCACGAGTCAATGTAAAAGGAAAGTTACAGGGCTCATGGGGACCGCTTCCAAATCATTACGGTGAGCCGGTATTGGGTGCTATGATTCAGGCTGGTGAAAAAATGGTGACGATAGAAGAAAGTCAGCCCGGATCCTACCCTGAAATGCATAACTCTCCTCAAGATTATGTCTACATAACCGGAGCATTACCGGGAGTTTGGAGGAGGCAGCCTCGCCTCTATTTAGATGGGAATAGTTCTATCTTGGAGAAATCTGAAGTGGAATTAACTCGTATGGGGATGCTTCGAACTAAGGCAAATGTCGAAGGGGTTGTACTGTGCTGTTCAAAGAGAGATGGCAAGAGAGCAGATGGAAGGCCTTGGTCGATGATGTCCTATCACCTATGGGATGGGGAACGTGTTGCTGAAGTAGTGGCATTTGGTTCTGCAATAAATGCAACAATGCTCTCAATACGTCCTGGAATGATTGTTAAACTAACTTCTGCAGAACTAGGATGGAGAGAAGGTTTGGTTCAACTTAGAATCGACTCCAGGAATACTAGAATGCAAATCAAATCGAAGGCTTGAATAGACTTGAAGTCACCATTAGAGTTATGCCTGTACAGGTTGCTGATTCACAGACCGATGATATCGGTCCTTTCAATCGCCTTTCTGCTTCGCAGGCTAACACTTGGGAGGATTGTCCGAGGCTTTGGTGGTATCAAAATAAGATGCGACTAAAATTCCCGCAGAGTCCTCCTCTTTTTCTGGGTAGAGCAGTAGAAGAATGTGTTTGTAGAGTTCTAATGGAATCACCAGGAATTGTTTTCAACTCCGCTCCTTCTGATGTGCTATCTAATGGAGCAGACCTTTTACTACCTTTATTCGATGATGAATTACCATCCGATTTTATGAAATGGTGTGAAGATAGGGTAGATACCCATTGGCCAAGCATAAGGGATGAAATGCATGCAGAGTGGAATAAGGATGCACGTAAGGCCGGTAATTGGCATGAATACTCAATGGATGCTTATCGAGACATGTGCGTCTCAGCACTAAGTATGCACATGGATGAAGTGGAAGAATGCAAGAGTTCAATCACCGAATCAGAATTGACAGATTGGCGAAATGGAGTTAGGCCAGATATTCCTGCTCCGGATGGTCGAGCGAAACAAGGTCCAAATCCATTAGCAAGAACTGGTGAATGTACATTAGTTGAGGCTTGGGAAATCGCTAGACCGTGGTTTGTAGACCCCAATGCACCTCCATTTTCTCTAAACGTAATCCACCCTGGACATTGGTTCCAAGGTGAATACGACCTAGTCTACAGGCATGGTGGCAAAATCCGGATTATGGATTTGAAAGCTAGCCGAGGTGGCGGTGACCGCAGTGGCAATTATGTTGAGCAGTTACGCATCTATGCTATGCTGTGGTCGATTACTCATGATGGCGTTATACCCGATGAGCTAGAGATTTGGTATGCAGGAGTAGGTGTGCGTAAATCCGTTGAGCCACCTACAGCCGAAGAGATTTCAAATTTGGAATCTGAATTGAATGACTTATGGCAAGAGATCAAAGGGACTGAAGTGACAATAGAAGATTGTCCGCCAATTCCAAGGCCGATACGTGGCTTTTCCGAAGGAGGAGTCAAGATAGACGACCCCGATGGGATACGTTGCGATACATGTGACTGGGCTGGACTTTGTCCAAATGGTAGTGGAGACGATGACCTACCAGATGGTGGGCAACATCAACCCCCGGGGGATATCAAGGTTATACCAACTGACTCCATTTAGAGAACTTAAACCTCGTATCAATATCTTTTGTGAGGCTTTTAGTGTCACAAATATTCCTGAGAAAGCACCGAATATCCGTATCGAAAAAGATGGAGGATTCGCTTTCGTACGCATAATGGCCGAAGAGAGTCAAGGGGTGCTTACTTACCCTGCAGATGTGGCTAAAGGGGACAATCTTCGTTTAATTGGAGTTGTTCCCTCAACCAATTGGAAAGGCGAATTACAACTCAAAGTAGACCCGCATGCAAGAATCGAAAAAGCATCGGAAGCGGAAGAAGGAGATGTCGGACTATTCGACTTCCAAGCTAGGTGGAATGTACTTGGTAGAGTTGCATATACAACTTACAAATCAGGCGTTGGTAAGAATGGGAAACCGTGGGCTCGCAAAGGGATAGTTCTGCTTGACAACAGTGGAAGGATTGCCGTAGAAGGGTGGGATAATGCCTGGCCAAGTCTCTTCAACACTCTGAAGCAGGGGGACGAAATTGCAGTTCTAAATGTATCACTAGATGCTTGGGCAATAGATGTCAAGGCTAATCTGGAGAAGGGTAGCACTATGCATGTAATCTCTAGGGCAGATGATAATTAAGTTAATTCCGGGCTACAACTTATTAACAATAATTATTATTCAATATCATGGTTAAGGACGCTAATGAATCTATGACTGTTCCTCAACTTAAGGAATTACTCAAATCAAAAGGTCTTCCAACCAGCGGTAAAAAGTCAGAATTGATTTTGCGACTATATGCAAATAAAAAACCTAAACAAATTAAAATCAAATCTGGGAATCTCAAAAAAGCCAGACTAGCAAAAAGTGACGATACTCCCTACTTGTCCGCCTTATTGAAAGGGGGTTTAGGTGCAGTTGAGATCGATGGTTGGAAGGCTGCCAAATTTGGGATGGCAACGATCATGGTATTCCTTATTTTCAGTTCACTAGGTTCATATTCATGGTATAATCTCGAACATGAAGAAAGTGATGATGATTATACGCAATCGATTAGTATTAACTATGGGTTAAGCGACTTCGAGGTTAAGACAACTACCTCATATTTTATGTCGCAATCTCAAACTGAGAAATATGAGTATTCTGAGTTCGAGGAAGTAACCAGTGAAGAAACTGCTAAACTGGTTGGAGTTAATGAAATGTCTACATCAGGGGTGATATTGCAGATTTGTTTGTATCTCTCTTTATTTGTAATTATTACTTTGCTAGTTCTTGAAATTTTGAGGGGAAGCGGATTCATAAATTCTGGTAGTGTAGAAGAACAATACCAAAGGCTCGGTTCTGCAATTTGGGGTTTTTCAGTAATCATAATCATCTCCAGCTTGTTAATTCATGCGATAATAACCTCTTTAATCGACCACGGCGAACTATTTGATGGCGAATACACTTCAGGACTAGGCTCAACTTGGTGGCTGATGTTAATCTTCACATCGTTATTTGCAACTACTGTATTCAATACCCAAACCAAGCAAATTATAGGTTTGATAAAGAGTAAATTAAACGATTAATAGGGGCCGGAATCCTGCAAAAATATTGAGCGCCGAGAGGGGGATTTGAACTCCCGCGTCCAGGGGACAGTGGATTTCGAATCCACCGCAATACCAGGCTATGCGATCTCGGCTTGTATTCCGCCCACCTACACGACCGTCATAAGAGTGATGTCACTGGGGTGGCATGATGAAGGTAGCACTGAAGGGCCATGGGCATGACCACGTCATAGAATTGGATGCAGGTTCAACCGTTAAGCAGGCACTGGTGATTATCGGAATTCATCCTTCAACTGTAATTGTTAGTCATGAAGACGTAGTACTACCTCACACTACGAAATTGAATGCTGATGTATCACTAGATTTGACAATAGTCAGTTCTGGTGGCTGATCACATATAGATTGAGTCAGGCGACTCCGTCAAATCTGAAACCATATCCTGAGCAACTCCTGGATGTAACTCTTTCAACTTAGCAGCTAGCCTTGCTGTAGCATCAATAGGAACTGGAAGAGGCAGACTCCACCATTTCCTAATCGTCTCCAGTAGTAATTGGGATGCTACTGGGTCAGCAGAGTTCCCTACTGTAGTCGCTATCGTACAAGATGTTTTGACATTCTTAATAGGTCCAATTGCGGTAATCAGTGCAGCCATTCCAATGACTCCTGCTTTAGGCTCATCTCTGCGTACATCCACTCCCATCGATTCTAACTCGATTCGATAACTGGATGAACTGGTAATAGTGAATACTTCTTTCCTTTCTGCTTGTGCAGACATTCCAGCCAATACTAGAACCTCGCCACCTTCGCACAACTCCAGTACAGATACGGCTAATTCGTGTTGCCCCTCTGGCGTCATTGGCTGTGCATCACCAGTTAGGGTGTACACCTCCTTTCCGTCTACAATCACTCTAGAGAGCAAAATATGAGGTGGAGCAAGTAATCCATCTTCATCGAGTTTAGCGAGTGGAGGTAATGCAGGGTGTAGTATTCTTGCAATCGGTTCAGCGTCCAATTCTGCGTTGACCGCATCGATTGCTAATTTACCGACATCTCCAACCCCCGGCATTGCAACCAATAGTAGGTCACAAGACGTAGGGGGCTGTGAAATCCAGTCGATGAGTACACCCATGAAACCAACAGCGCCTTTTGACGCGGTATAATGATTCGCATCATTCTTCTTCTTGGGATGCCAAAGTAGGGAGTGTATTTGCCCAACCGTTCTCTTCAACTCCGCCGAGTTGTCTGCGTAAGTGGGCCCTCTTATCTTCGGGAGACCATTTCATTGGAGCCGCTGCTTGAGCTACCCCTCCACATTTAGGACAAGTAGTAGAGAGGCTGAAGGCGCCACAGTCTTTGCATTTCTGCATTTGTTGACGAGCCATTTCACTCCCTCTCTGCTTCTGCAGATCCGCCCGCTGCGTTAATGATGTCTAAGCAAGCAGTAGTGGCATTATCCCATCCTTCCTCAGCGGTCTTGAAATCAGGCGCCTTCAAATCGATACGATAAGATGGTGCCCCATCATAATGACAGGTAACTATCAATTCTGCTTCTTCATCAGAGATGCTCTCTGCAGCAATCAATGCTTTACGAATTACTTCAACCCCTTCGGATTGGTCGACATTAAGAGTGAATTTACCACGAATCTCTACTGTATCTGGAATAATGTTCTTTACAGCCATCTCAATGAATTGAGCGATCCATTCTCCTTCAAACCCAACTTCAGTTAGAGACTCAGGTTCCTTTGCAGCTTCTTCAAATGCACCATATAGTGTGACGTAAGATTCGGTTAGTTCTGCTTGAGTTTCAGCCATTTCTTCTTCTGACCATCCAACTTGTTCAGCCAGAACTTTCAGAAGTTGTTTTGCTCTTTCTTCATTCTTCCATTCTGCCAAGCGGTCTCGCTTGCGTTCTTCACTGACAGATTTGAGAGATAATTCTAGAGATTTGTTATCTTTCCTCTTACGAAGAACTTTACAGATCAAACGCTGACCAGGTCTTACGAATGCTCGGATGTTTTTGATCCATCCGCTAGCAATCTCTCCAATGAAAATAAATCCTTCAATACCATCGTATTCATCGATATCGACGTATGCACCGTTCTGCTTTACTTCGCGAACAACTGCTACTACAAGTTCGCCTTCAGAAGGGCCACCTTCAATGAGATTCTTTGCCATGGAGGTCAGACCTCCATTCACTCAAGGGACTCTACGACATTGCAGCCGACCAACTGAGCCTTGCCACCAGATGGATTTGTTAGAGTTGCACCGCATACTGCACATGAGATTGCAGTCGTGGCACGAGAAAATATTACGCTCTCATTGGAGCAGTCACGGCATGAAACTTTCAGGAAATTAGCAGACATAATAATCACTTCAGTTATCGACTAGTTCGAATTTCTTTGCACGCTGGCATGGCGCATAGTGCGCTTTGCCAGTTTCAGTACAACGGAATAGGATGTTAACTCTCTTGGTAGGCTTTTCGCGACCGTCTGGCTTAGGACGTGGGAAACCACGGTATCCAGCCATGACTCTGCGGAACCTTCTCTGACCCCATTTTAATTCGCTAGCGCGCTTCTTCTTTACGCGCTCTATGGTATGCATGGTGTGCTTACCAGCACTTGGACTGTAACGCTTTACTTGACGTGGCATTTTTACCATGGTCTCACCTTGAGCAATCGGCCCACAAGAGTCCTCTATTTAGTGGTGACGGATTGCCCAAAATGAGGAAACAGCCTACTGAAGGCAAGATTACCGGTGATGTTCATAAATCGTGATGTCGCCGTGCGTGACATGGAATCAATACTAATGGCCGCCATTTGGTTCTGGATTCCACTAATTTTGGTCCCAATAGGAGCATGGTTGAACCTAAGTGGTAGGTCCAAAAAAGGCGGGGCGGCATTAGCATTAATCTGTTTTGGATTGGTATTAATTTCCTCTTGGACAGTCCCATCATCTGATTCTACTGCTGCAGGACACCTACTACTTTCCATATTAGCTCCCTCTTTGTTAATGGCTTATGGGGTGCACGGGATGGTTTTTGGCGGAAATGTTCCTGTCGGTAAATTAGATTCCAGTGCTCGGTGGAGCGGTTTTCTGGCTTTAGTGATATCTTTGACAATATTTTGCCTAATGCATTGGTACACTCTCACTCCATTATGGCGTAATAATGAAGTAAATCCTTATTGGATTGTATTTTGGCCAACCTTCCTTCTATTCGCAACTTCACTTTGTTCAGCATCTGCACTGGCTTTGGTCGGCTTTGGAGATGATAGATTGGCCGAAGCAATCAAACTGGCTGGCCTTTCAGTAGTAATGGCTGGAATTGCATTATCAGGAATGCTTTTCGATGGGTATCTAACCACTGCTGAAGAGTTCAGCGATTATATCTGGCTTTCAGCAGCGGATATTATTGGCACAGTAGTTGGTGCCACATTAGCAATTGCAGCATTTGCGATTGTTATTTGGAGTTATGAAAAATCATTGCCACCACCAATGAATTCTCTTCCTCCTACTAAAGATGAGATCAAGCATGTCGTTGCAATAGCAAAATCGCACATCGGAGGTGAAGATGAATGAGGGAACCAAATGCCTCCTGGAAACTCATTACTTTAGCAGCGATACTACCTGTGTTGGTTTTGATAACAATCAACCTCTCAATTGGAGATGGTTATCACCCAGAATCATTCAAACGGTTTGGAAATGCTCTATTGACCTCTTATGTCTTGATGGGAGTAATATTACTTGGAAACTTGTTCTTTTATGCAGATTCGAGGCATCGTCCATTGGCTCCACTAGTGGGAATGTTAGTCGCCATCGGAATAGGAGTCTTGATTTCATGGGCTTTAGTATCCAATGATGACCTTCTTTTAGAAGCGAATAGTGGTCTGAGGGCTCAAATGCTCTCGAATATAGTTCACCTATTAGTTAGCATTGCGGCGATGTTGTTAGCAGCCTTACTGGCGATTGGTGCAACGTTTGCAATGATTACAGGACGGGGAAGAAGAGTGTTGTTTGAAGAAGAAGAGTAATCTTCAGCGTCCGTCGGTTTGATAAAGGGAGGGCTGGTGGCCCAGCCGTCAGGTGATATCATGTCAAAGGGTACTCCATCTATGGGTAAGCGACAGAAGACCACCCATTTGCGTTGCCGCCGATGTGGCCGTAACGCATATCACAAGCAGAAGAGCGTCTGCGCTTCTTGCGGTTTTGGAGCAACTTCCAGGATTCGTTCATACGGTTGGTCAAAGAAGACTCACCGACCCTGAACCTATCCTTCAGTTAGAGAAAGGGCTGTAAAGCCCCGATGATTCGATTACTTTGGGCGAGACATATGTGTGGCATAATTGGTCTCGTCGGACGTCGTGGTTATCACATCAATCAATTACTCTATGATGGGCTTACTGTTCTGCAACACAGAGGACAAGATGCAGCAGGAATGATGACTGAACATGAGGGTAAATACCACCTTCGTAAATCTAATGGCCTAGTAAAAGACGTATTCTTCAAGCGACACATGCAAAATCTGCTTGGTGCCATTGGTATCGGGCATGTTCGCTATCCTACAGCAGGTTCCTCATCCGCTGCTGAAGCTCAACCATTCTATGTGAACTACCCATTTGGGATATCACTGGCCCACAATGGAAATCTTACAAATGCTGAAGAGATCAGGAGTTTGTTAACCAGTGAACACCGAAGGCATGTCAACACAACATCGGATTCGGAATTGTTGCTGAACCTTTTGGCCATGGAGTTACATTCTCGAACTCCTAATCTACAGATTGGTGGAGAGTTACATGTCGATGTTAATTCGATATTTGCCTCGGTATCGGCACTACACAAGCAAATCAGTGGTGGTTATGCTTGTGTCTCATTAATTTCAGGTTATGGCATTCTGGCATTCCGAGACCCTAACGGTATCAGGCCACTGATATTTGGGAAGCGTGAAATTGACGGAGAAACAGAATGGATGATTG
>CASIBX010000033.1 GCA_949373075.1 Candidatus Poseidoniaceae archaeon
GGTTATGGCAATCACCTGAATTATCACAGTTGAGGAGAGTTGAATTGCAAAAGATGGTTGCTGAAGCGAAAGTAGCAAGCGATTGGGATGAAAGACGCCTGATATTCAAACGAGCATGCGATGCTGAAGACGAAGGTCGAATCTCACTAGCAATCGATCTGTATGAGTCACTAGGCCGTACATCTGACGTTAATCGACTACTCGCGAGCCAAAGAGGTGATTAGAATGGATGGTGGTTTTTGGCTTACAATGGTTTTTTTGGGCGCAGCCTTGACGTTTGCACATGGGTTAATGTTGCTTGTAACACGATACAAGCGATGTGCTTCTGACGAAATATTGGTAGTTTATGGCCGAGTTGAGGGGGGCGGTTCATCACGCTGTATCCACGGAGGTGGAACAATGGTATGGCCATTGATTCAGGATTACAAGATTTTGAGTCTCACTCCAATGACTATTGATATTCCATTGACTAATGCTTTATCAAAAGATGCCATTCAAATCAATATATTTTCTACTTTCGCAGTAGGTATTGGCACAGAGCCTTCAATCATGAACAATGCTGCCGAACGCCTGCTACATCTGGATCGTTCTCAGATTAAGCGACTGGCATCAGACATAATATTCGGGCAACTACGTAGTACCATTTCTTCTCTGACCATTAGCCAAATCAATTCTGACCGTAGCCAATTTTCTAAATTTAATCCACAAAAATGTGGGAGGAGAACTTAACCAGGTCGGGATAAAAATGATCAACATAAACATCAATGAAATAATTGATGATTCAGGTTCCGATGATAGAGTTACCAAAGATAAACTGAATCATTACCTTGACCTGACACAAAGGGCTAGGGCTAAGGCGACACCGATTCATGAAGAGGGGACAGAGCAAGCCAAACAGTTAGCTGTGATGATGAGAATGGCTGATGATTATTCAAGCGATGCAAGGCATTTCATGGAAAAAGGAGACTACGTGCGCGCATTTGGAGCGATAAACTACGCACATGCTTGGATTGATGCCGGGGTTAAGTTGAGATTACTTGACGGACATGGAGATGATGTCCTGTTCACACTACCTTGAGTCCTAATTTTCTATGATTTCGGTAACTTGTGCAACCCTAGAAATGTGGTTTTTGAGTACAGCCAATCGCGTCTCTGCTTGTTCTGTAAACGTCTTTAATGCATCGTTTAGTTCGATAGCCAGTTTGTATGTGTGTGCAGGTCTGCCTCTGCCGCCTTTGGAATTTACAATGACTTCAATGAGGTTTAACCGGTTTAAATGATTGATAGCCACGCTAACATCTGGCTGTCTAAGTTTACATATTTTTTGTAAATCGCTTGATTTAGAAGGGCCCTGGGTGTGTAGGTAAACCATCACTGTAGCAGTATTAGCCTCGACTCCAATGGTTGATAATAGTTGAATAATTTCACTAGATTTCACTCTCGAGGCACCAGTTAGAGATGGTGAGGCAGTACTAGCATCCGTAGCCATTGCCATCAGGCGTTAATCAACATATATCAATTAATCACCGGCATTCTTCATCCAACGTATCTAAGGTGAGAACGCCCACTAACTTCAATCCATGAAAGGTTTGATTGTGATAAACGTCTTTTCAGTTCGGTGTCTACAGTTAATATTGGCCAATTGTTTTCCTTTGATAATGCCAATAGTTGGTCATCAGTGTGGTTTCCAGCATTTTCTTTTGCCGTTAGTAATTCAGCCTTTGATTGCAACATTGTGATCAACAGTTTTCTATCGTCTAAAGCTTTCAATTCAGATATGACATTTGGTACTGTAGCCAATTCTTTGGTACCAACGCAATCTAAGAGTGCTTGGTCAATATTAATTCCTGCTTCGATGACTGCGACCCAGCCGCAGGCATCGATTAGAACTCTAAGCATGGAAATCACTCGATAGTTCCATGGCCAATCAGGCGCCATCGGGACCCAACACGCCTTGAGAGTGAAATTCTTTGGCCACTATCTGCACATATTGGCAGACGTAGTTTGAGAGTAGCCTTACCTTTTCCAGTGTTTGAGACAACTCCTACACTGGTCGCCGTAGCGACATTGACCATCAGCATTTCATTAGGACGTAATGGCATGATAGGTGAAGGGTCTTCTCCTTCACCAGCAACCATATTCTTCATCAAATTGATTGAGATATTTACCGATTCCCGAACTTCTGGTAAATCGCCGACTCTTGCAACTACTTGTCCTGACAAATTGTCAGCGGTAGTGATTGCAGGGTCTAATGGAGTAGCCATTCCGCAAAGCCCTCCTGCATGCATGTTTTCAAGGGTTAAACCTCCACCTTGCATACTTGCAACCTTGGAATGAATCGGTTCATAGTGAACCTTGTTGCCCTTGACGATTTTCCTTCCAGGTCCGATTACAATTTCATCATCAACATTGAATTGACCTTCGACTATGCTTCCTCCAATCACACCACCGCGCAACTTTGTAGGTCTAGTTCCAGGTCTATTGATGTCAAAAGAGCGTGCTACATGCATTATCGCTCTCTTATCTTCAGAACGGTCAGGAGTTGGAATTGCAGATTCAATCGCTTGAATCAATATGTCCAGATTTACATCATGGTGTGCGGAAACAGGGATAATTGGTGCGTTTTCTGCAATTGTACCTTCAAGGAATGCTGTTATTTCTGAATGAGACTCTAATGCTCGCTCTCGACTAACCAAGTCTATCTTGTTCTGTACAATCACGATATTCTCGATGCCTGCGATCTCTAGCGCCATCAAATGTTCTCTGGTTTGTGGTTGCGGACATTTCTCGTTAGCTGCAACCATGAGCATTGCACCATCCATAATACTCGCTCCAGTGATCATAATCGCCATCAGTGTCTCGTGACCAGGGGCGTCGACGAATGAAATTACTCGTTGTAGTTCTGTAATGTCATCATTACCTCCACCTGGCTTACGTCCTGTAGCGTAATACTCTCCCTTCGGAGTTTTGTAGAATGCAGTATCTGCATAACCTAGTTTGATTGAAATTCCTCTCTTACGCTCTTCAGAATGAGTATCGGTCCAAATTCCAGATAACGCTTGAGTAAGCGTTGTTTTGCCATGGTCTACGTGACCGACTAATCCAATATTGATTTCTGGTTGAGCGGGAAGCTTACGTGCCATGCTTCCCTTCCTCCAGTTCCTCAGAGATCAGCCTCGCGGCTTCACTCACTGCTCTCCTCTGAAGTTGCTCCGAGGATGTCAGCAAGGCTCTTGTTAGCAGCCTCTATGACTTTGAGGTTAATCTGGCGGGTATCTTGTGTGACTGTGCTGCCACGGAAGTAGCGGCGTTTGCGCATTCCATCAGGCTTGTAGCGGAAACGCTTCTTTTCTCCACCCTTGGTTTTGTGCACAAGACTGTGTCCTTTGAAACCGGTAGATTCGGTTACGAGAATAGATTGGCGGTTTCCTCCACTGAGGTCAGAGCGCATTGGTGTACCGGTTTTGTCCGAGCCACCAGTGATTTCAAGTTTGTATCCTGCAAGAGTTTGCTCGCCTTCTCCAACGAATATTCCATCAACGACATCTCCAATCTTCTTTCCGAGGAACTGAGATAGATTATTTCCACTAACGGACATGTTGTATGAACGTCCGTTATTGTCAGGATTAGTGTCATTGACTACTGCGACGAATGTAGTATCTGCCATGGTATCAACTCTTTGAGCAACCTGCCGACATAGGACGGGTATTTAGCCCCTTTGTGCGAAGGAGGAAGCCATTTTTAGCGGCGCAGTCGATTGGGGATGAGGGTTTCTAAGCGCCTTGCAACATCACTAGGGAGCATGTGGGGCATCGAAATGTGTTGCGTACGGCCTCTTCCGACCTCTGCTTTGGCAGTTCTAGTTACGATGATATCTTCTTGCGCCAGCCGCTTGAGATGCTTCCAAAATGTAGTGTGACCTTTCGGGCCTTGGTCAAATTCTTCACATACTACATGATACAACTTTTCGGCTTCGCCACTCGTAACATTTTCTTGTCTTTTCAATCTTCTACAAAGTCCGAGTAAAATCAACATGGCGTGTGGTGGAATCTCTTCAATATTCATCGAATCTACATTTGTTGGCATTGTAACTACCGTTTTCTGTACATCTTTCGATTCTATGATTGATCTGCCAGAAGTTTCAGCCCTCTTTGCGGCACCTTCTAGCAATTCAATGGATTGACGTGCATCGCCGGATGGAGCTGCAGCCTGAGATACAAGAGTCAGTATGTCGTCAGGGCATGAACCGGTTACCAATCCTAAGTCTCTCCTTTGAGAAATAATTTGCAGCAACCCCGCTTCATCATAAGGAGTCATTCTAATGTGATTTGTTCTTCCCATACGAGAGATAACCGCTCCTTCTAATAGATCGAGAATTTGTTCTTGGCTAATCAAAATTATCGATAGAGTTCCTGCTTTTTCTCTATCCTCGTCGATTCGCATCAACTTGTAAATTACGTCATCCCCCGATTGTCTTAGCAAATGGTCTACTTCATCGAGTACCACAATAAGGTGTGAATTATCCCTCTGCATCATTCTCCTGAGGCTGGTAAGTAATTCACCAACCCCCAAACCTCTGTCGGGATGACCAGGGTCGAGGTCTTGTACAATTTTCTGCATGACTCTAGACGCAGTAGCCGCATTTCTGCAATTAACATGAACTGTCTTGATATGTCTTTTATCGGACAAATGCCTGACCACATCGTCACAAAAACGCTTTACTAATGCAGTTTTACCTGAGCCAACAGGGCCCGTTATAACCGCTCTACCGGTTCCTTCGGGGTGGGATATACTGCTGAATATAGATGCAAGTTGGCCTTGAATATCTTCTCTGCCGACGAGTTCCTCTGGCATGAAGTCGAATCCGAAAACCTCTGGATTATTGAGGACGAGGCCAGCGCCGATACGGTCCAAGTAGGAACTCATGACTTCAGATGGTCATCGTCTATGGTTATTGAACTTTCAACTAAATTTGAGCACTCAAGGTATCTCATCGAACTGATATCCAGTTTCCCACTTCTTTTCTCCAAGAGCTACTTCAAGTTCGAAAGGAGTAACCAAAGGTTTGGCATACTTGACTGAATCATCGATCGCTATTCTCGGGCAGGCAGTATTGACAAAGGCGTCTACTGGGTAGAAGTCAATCAATTCGGGACCAACATGTTCTAGAGCCAAAAGATACCCCTTTTTGCCATGCTTAGCAAGTGTTCTCTTCAACTTTAGAGCAAGACTCCTTCTCATTTGTCCCGGTTTTTCGCCAATCAATATAGCAAAGTTTTGAGACTCCTGAATCGCCATAATTAGACCGAAGCGTTGCCGAAGTATTCTTTCAATGCGTTCAGTGCCCATCTCGCTAGCATCACCAGTGTAAGGGTCAAGCATAGCTAGTGGCTTTCCAGTATGTAATGCAAGACCAATCGGGTGGAAGTCACCACTTCCCAAGAACAGGTAATGGCCGATTTCATCATCATCACCTGAATAATTGCATCCAAGGACTTGTCCAGGGAATGTAAGTCTGGCACCTCCAACTGGTACCTCTACCACATATCCTGCTGCTTCAAAGCGCTCCTTGTAATCAAAAACCAGGTGTAAGTGTTGAATTGAAGCGACTAGCCCCAATTTAGCACCTTTGAGCGGAGCAATTCTTCCAACTGCATCCAGGAATCGATCTTGTGCCTCTTCTTCGCTTAAACCTGAGATGTCACCTTCGTTAAGTCTAGCCTGTGCGATTGCACGATGTTGGGCTAAAATCGGCAATACAGGGTCGATAGCTGGGTCTCCATCATATGTGACGTCGATGAATTGGGTCGGCATTCCAGAATCGATGTTCATTTGGGAATGGCCCATGTGAGCGACTAATTCCACTCCCATCATCTTCATCTTGTCATGAACTAAATCACAAGCGCCGTAACAGGGGTCGGCTGCCAGAATAACTTTTGCAGAAGTTTCATCTTCTATTTCATCCATCATTTCAAGGGCTTGCATCTTCAGCCCTTCAGGTATCTGTAGTGCGATAAGACGATGGTCATGACCTTTGATGCGATCAATCAACTCCTCGAGTTGGAAGTCGTGGCGCGAAAGGTCCATACTATTCACTGCCACAGCCTCTTGTTGAAGAGGCTACCGATATGTTTGGATTCAATCTTCAGCCAAGAAATCGACGTATTCGTCAGGCTCGAGTAGATTTTCCATATCTACATCATGAGGATCCAAAATAATAATCCAGCCTAAATCATAAGGCGAATCATTAACTAATTCTGGATTGATTTCAACTTCTCCGTTCACTTCTGCGATTTGGCCAGCAAATGGGCTGGGGAAGGTCAACTTCTCTTCCGCGGTCCAAACGGAGAACAGATTTTGCTCTTCGTCGACTTCAGTTTCAGCGTGCGGTAAGATGACACGAAGGATCTCTCCTATGTCTGCTGCAAGATAATCGGATAGTCCAATTACCAAGCGGTCATCCTTTTCTTGGTACCATAAGTGGTCCCGAGAATACTTTCGACTGTGCGCTATACCAAATTCCATGACTTCTTCATCCATGGCCTTATCCCTGTAGCGCCGTTTCACATCAAATATATGAACCACACTGATTGTAGTGAATTGAACAAGGGTATGCCTAAAATGCTCTAGCCCTTTGGCTTGTAACATGCGCTTCGAAGAGACTGATGAGCAACAGATGATTCGTGAACTGGTTAGAGACTTCGCCGAGTCGGTCTTGCCGCCTACAATAGAGCACAGAGATGCAAATCAGATTCCTCCGGCCGAGGAGTGGGCGCAATTCTTAGAATATGGCCTCCAGGGGATAACTATTCCAGAAGAATATGGCGGGAATCCAGTAGACGACGTGTCCGAATCGATCATTATTGAAGAACTAGCACGTGTCGACCCATCATTTGCAGTAATGTATTGTGTTCATGTCGGACTATGTTCCAAAACTATAGCTCTTCACGGAAATGATGAGCAAAAGGCGAATTATTTGCCCAGACTTGCTGCAGGTGAAGTCGGAGCCTACTCTCTATCTGAGGCAGGTGCAGGAACAGATGCTGCGGCAATGGTTTGCAAGGCTAAGTTATCTGATGATGGAACTCACTATCTTCTTAATGGGGAAAAAATGTGGGTTACTAACGGAGCACAAGCCCAAATTTATGTTTTATTTGCTAAGGATGTAGATCATCCAGATTATGGTACAAAGAGGCACGGAGGTTCTACTGCATTCATCGTAGAGCAGTCTTATGAAGGCTTTACAGTCGGCAAGAAGGAAGACAAGTTAGGTATTCGTTCTTCTGATACTTGCACATTAGTACTTGAGAACTGCAAAGTTCCCGTTGAAAATGTCCTCAAGGGTTCAGGCAAAGGTTTCGCAATCGCAATGAATGCATTGGATAATTCTAGAATTGGAATTGCAGCACAAGCACTCGGTATTGCCCAAGGGGCATATGAGGCTGCATTGAAGTACGCACATGAGAGAGAAGCTTTCGGAAAACCAATCGCTCACCATCAGATGATAACCACTTACCTGGCTGATATGGCAACTCGTATTGATGCATCCAGACTCCTCGTCTATAGAGCCTCATGGGCCAAAGAGGAGCACTATGAAAATGGTGGTGCGAGGCATACCAAAGAAGCTAGTATGGCCAAGTTATTCGCGGGAGATACTGCGATGTGGGTTTCAGAAAAAGCAATCCAAGTCCTTGGTGGATACGGGTATACAAAAGAATTCCCAGTCGAGCGTTTCTTCCGTGATGCAAAAATAACACAAATCTATGAAGGTACCCAAGAAGTTCAGCGCATTGTCATAGCACGTGCCATCCAACCTTGAAATATCTCGATAATATACCAGAGGTATTAAGTTTGAACACGATTTGGGGTTAGATATGAGTTTAGCACCAATGGATTATGATTTCGGAGAAGCATCAAATTATTTCTTTGCAACAACAATTACTTGCAACAATGAAGAAGCCCGTAAAATGTATGTTGAAGCCTTTGGCCACATGCTTAACTACAATCATGAGCAAGCAATTGCCTGCTTTAGTAAGTGTACAGAACTAGACCCAACCTGCGCAATGGCATGGTGGGGCATCGCATACTGTGTGTCATCTAGCTACAACTGGCCGCCAGGGCTAGGCTCAGGACACGACCCAATTCAACAAGCAGTTTCTCTCAAAGACGGATGTACTGAATTAGAGAAGGATTTGATAGATGCTCTAGCACAACGCCACTCTGCAGAAGCAAGAGATGCAGCAGATCCAACAGTCCTCAACATGGGTAATAGCCCGGAATTGAATGTTGCATTCGCAGAAGCAATGGCTCCATTATACGAAAAATACAGTGGTAACTTGGATGTTACAGCGATATATGTAGAGGCTCTAATGAATCTAAAGGCTTGGCAACTTTGGGACAAGAATGTAGCAACTGGTGAAATAACTCCGGCTGATGATAACACATTACTACTGGTCAAGATTATGGAAGATGCTTTTGCAAGTAGTGAAGAAGCAAAAGTTCACCCTGCTCTTTGCCACCTTTACTGCCACGCTTTGGAATTATCTCCTTTCCCAGAAAAGGCTCTACCTGCAGCAGACGTACTTCGTACTCTAATGCCTGGCTTAGGTCACTTAGTTCACATGCCTTCGCACATCGATGCTTGGGTCGGACAGTGGAAAGAAGCAATGGACTGTAATATTGCAGCAGTTGAAGCGGATGACCGCTATGTCGAACTAACTGGTAATGAATCACAGTTTTACAAATTCTATCGAATGCATAACCACCACTTCGTAGTTTGGTGTGCTATGTTTGAAGGACAGTATGAAACTGCGCTCAAGTACGCTCGCAAGGCAGTAGATACACTTCCTGCAGGCGATGAGAACTCTGGAGTTCAATTCATGCTAGCTGGTATCATCCCTATGGGGGCAATATTCCTAGAATCATATGTCACAATGCCTTGGCACGTAATGATTAGATTCGGTAAGTGGGATGAAATTCTTGCTGAACCTCTTCATACAGATAAGGACGTATTCCCTGCTGCAATTGCTACTCAGCATTACGCAAGAGGAGTCGCTTATGCATCTAAGGGAATGGTTCCAGAAGCAGAAGCAGAACAGGTTCTATTCAATCAAGCGCTTGAGAACCCAGCACTTGGTGGTCGTGTTTTGCATAACAATCTGATGTACCAAGATCCTAGTGATGGACCTTGTATCCTTTTGGTTAATGCTGCAGTATTGGCTGGAGAAATAGAATACCGAAGGCAGTTCCAAGCAAAAGCAAGAGGAGATGCATCTGACTTTACAGAAGCCTTCGACCATCTGCGCCGTGGAGTCGACCTTTCCCTAAATCTAGCATACAACGAGCCATGGGGCCAAATGCAACCAGTTCGCCATATCCTTGGTGCACTACTTCACGAACAAGGTCATTTCGAAGAGGCAGAAGAAGTCTACCGTGCAGACATCAAACTTTGGAAGGACAACATGTGGGGTCTATTAGGTCTCAAACTATGTCTTGAAGCCCGTGGCGATGCACCTGAGGAACTTGCAGCAGTTACTGCTCTGTTCAACGAGAGAAGTTCTCGTGCAGACATCGTTCCTGCAAAGACCTGCTTCTGTGCTCAAGACAGCATCGAAAAGAGTTGCTGTGACTGATTCAGTTTAATCGATAAAGCCTATTTCAAGTGATTCTTTGGAATCATCTGTAAACAATAGGCTAAGTATGATGCATGTACACTAGGCATCATGCGTGTGAAACTAATTGTACTGATGTTGATTTCAGTTTGTGCTATACCAATGGCTTCAGCTCATAATCAAACAATAGATGTAATCATTACAGTAGATAGTACAAATTTACGTTTCAGTCCTTCCAGTGTTACCGTTGATGAAGGCGATGCAGTTCGCTTTTTCTGGGATGGGCAAATCTTACCACACAATGCAGTTGAAGAGAATGGAACATTCGATTCTGGAGACACAAAGTCAAATGAAGATTACAGATTTGTTTTCCTTCCTGGATTGAACGGGACTTTCGAGTATTATTGTGAACCGCATCGTAGTTTGGGAATGGTTGGAGAGATAATCGTAAACCCGGTTCCTGTAATGGAAACGAATAACACAAGTGAAGAAAATGTTACTGACACCGATATGGAAGAAGACGAAGAATCCTTCATGCCATTCCTTTCAATGCCATCCATGTTTGCAGCATTAGCAGTTGCATTTTTAGCGCGAGAAGATGAACTTTCAGAGTAACTCTCTTGCTTCGAGAACTGAGCGTTTTAGGCTTGATGAGAAATCCACAAGCTTTGCCGAGACATTAATTTCATCACCCTTTTTGCATTCAAGAATCTTATCATTAAACTCTACAGGGATCTTAACCAATCCCTCATAAGGGCCGCCATCAAGTAATCCGTGGACTGATTGACCGCCACGATATTGGGGATCACCTATCAGTGTCCTTTCCATCTTTGAAATCTTGATATTAACTAGATAATCACTACTTTGTTGTTTCATAATTTCTCTGCGCTCACTTGAAAGCCTTGCCGATTCTAATTTAACTATGAATTCTTCAAATTCAGTGTCGATACCATCAGTTAATTCGGTATTGGTTCCATTCTTACCCGATTTCACGTTATCTTCAGTTTCCTCAGAAACAGCATCTTCAACTTCAGCGACCCATCCTTCAAAGTGATTCGGAATGACATCAAGAGTTTCATTAGCAGTATTAACGGTAGCAGTAAGCATTCCGCCTTCAGTTAGTTGTCCGACCCACCAAATACCGCCCCACTCTTCTACTAGTACAGCGAATCTAGTTTCAGAGATCCACTGTCCAACTCCCAACAGATTACCTCCGACAAGGAATTTACCATCGAGTTGAATCACTTTTTCAGTACCGTCTGAAATGTGAATGATCTGTTGAGGACCTGAATGACCTTCGCCAGTAATACCATTATCCTGAATATCAATTTCTTCCATCATAGAATCAATTTCAGCAAATTCTTCATCTTCATTGTGTTCTTCTGTTTCAAAACCAAGTTGATTCCACAAGTGGTTTAATTCACTGTGATCTAATGAACCATCTTCATTTAAGTCGAAATCCTTGATGGAATCTTTGACAATGAAGGCGGGGATTGCAATACCTGTGATTTTCGACATAACAATTGATATTTCATCAACACTTAACTTGCCATCTCCGTTAGTATCGCCAATTTCAAGCAGCATTGCTGGAGTAAGGTTACGCTGTTTAATCTGGTTTCTTAATTGATCCAAAATTACATTGTGTGCCGCTTCAGTGGCGGTTTCACCATCTGCATTAGTTGGTAAGCTGGAATCTATTTTGTATCGGCCTTTGTCGATATTCTCTTGCAATTTCTCTCTGCCCTGCTCACGTAACTCCTCTGCACGCTCAATAGCCCTTTCACGACCTTTCTTTACAATCTTAGAAGCCCCTAATGCGCCTAAACCGCCCACTGCGCCCACTGCGGATAGTTTCAGTGCCTTACTGGCTAAATTAGAATTCCTCAAAGCATCAATTCTTTGTTGCTTTGAACCGCCATGGATTCCGTACGCATTTCCTAAAGTTTCTAATTCTTCTATCTCAAGTTCTTCGAGTTTTGAACCACCTCGAACTTCTGAAATAACTCGAGTTAGTACTTGGGAATCTAGATCATTATACTGTGCTGCACCTGCTTGAGCAATTTGGCCTTGGGGCTCGATAGAGTTAGCAACCCAATTCCACTGGCCATCACTGCCCTGTTGAAGTGTCATCTTGCCGGATTCAGACCGGTCTGCTGCACCAGTAATCGCACTAGCCACTAATCCAAAAACACCGAAAAGGCAGCAAGTGAATCCTAATCCTGGAGCAAAAGCCATGGAGACAAAACCAATGAATAGAGATATTCCACCTGCAGATGCGAGGAGGCTTTGGCCACCATTTCCTTCGGACATTGTACCCACGACTATCTAATTACACAATAATGTGCGGGCGTCATGGCCATATTGGCCTTGGCCAATCTTCAGGTTCTCCATGATTCCACGTAATAGTGCATAGTGCTGTTTCAACCTGCGATAAGGATGTGTAACCACGTTCGATTTGAATACGGTATAACCAGTCCTTCAGTCGGCCCAATCTCATACCTGGACTAAGGCCGGTTTTGGCCATTAACCATTCACCATCTATCAAACACTCAACCTCTTTGGGATATCCGAGCGCTTTGTCGACCAATTCAGTATCTTTGCCCATTAAAGAAAGGAGTGTAGAGTGCGTTTTAACTTCTCCTGAAATGACCTTTCTATAGAGTCTTAACTCGTTTTTATGAGGCGTATTGTGGATTAAGAAATGCAAGAGTTTAGCACGCTTAATGACTTTATTAGACGCCTTCAATCGGGTCAAGATTCCATTTAATTCCAATGGTTTTAGGGATGAAAGTAATATCGCAATTCGGAACTCTAGGTCACGAGGCGCTTCTGCCAATAATTCGAAATTAACAAGTGGGATTGAATAACCGATTATTGCAGGTAAAACTCCATCTCTATTCATTCTAGCAAGCACAATACCTGCATTTTGGCCCAAAACGATTCTCTCTAGCTCACTCCAAACTCTTTCGATCGATACAAGTGCCAACATAGCCCTGTTATCAATTAGGGCTTCAGACAACTCTTTGTCGGGTTTCCAAATACCTTTTTCTTGACGATCCATGAAACGATAAGCTCTCATAATTCGCAAACCGTCTTCCGAGAGCCTACTTTGAGCATCTCCTACTGCACGCAAATTTCCAGTTGCCAAATCCCCTTTGCCTTTGAATGGGTCATGCAGTAATTCTCTAGAACAATCGTATGCCATTGCATTCATTGTGAAATCTCTTCTGGATAGGTCCATTTCAAGACTAGTGCCCCATTCTACAACATCAGGCCTTCTTCCATCTCCATACCCAGCTTCAGTTCTGAGTGTCGTGACTTCATATTGAGAATCTCCGCTCTTTACCGTAATTGTGCCAAATTTAATTCCTGTTGGAATTGTATCTTCGAATGATTCGATGACTTGTTCAGGGGTCGCATCTGTGCAAATATCATATTCTGAGGGAACCTTACCTAGAATGGAGTCTCTAACCGCTCCTCCAACTATCCATGCGCCATATCCACCTGAACATAGCACGTCTAACACATGTGTGACGTCCACATCGAGAGGAATGAGTCCAGGTAAATACTCGCCCGGCAAATCTGCGATTCGGCCCTCCTCCATGTACCGTGTCGCGCTCACCCTTTCCAAAGCATTATCCCAACTATCTCCTTGGATAGAGCCATGTCATGGGAAGCAGAGGATGTTACACTAGTTGCGATAGACTGGCTAAAACCGCATGAAGAAATCAAAATCAGGAATCGTGACAAGTTGCTTGACATGACAAATAGATGGGGCGGATTTACCAAGCCTTTGCTGGTTGACTCAGTAACAGGAGCTATATTGGATGGTCACCATCGCTACTCAGTGGCTCTTTCTCTCGGATTAAAGCGCGTCCCTGCAATCCTAATCGACTATCTTGCCGATGATGAGATTACAGTCGAGGTTTGGCCAGGATGCGGTTTGGACAGCATTACTAAACAAGATGTAATTGAAATGAGTCTAAGTGAGAACCTATATTCTCCTAAGACTAGCAAACATACAATTTCGAATCATCTACCACCAATACACATTTTATTGGAAGAATTAGAACTCGAGGAATAATCAACGACTAGTCGCTTTGATAGCGTTCCAGATTGAGTTTCCTTCCCCTTCAACTTTAACCAAGTGGTGTGGATTCTCGATTGGAGTTACTATTACCTCTCGTAAAACACCCTCTCTAGCCACTGTAATTGTCGTAGGAACGCCCTTGTTTCCATAAATGGCAGCAGACATCTGCTTGCAAGTTTTGACTCTTAGTCCATCGACTGCAACAATTTCGTCACCAGTGTAAATGTCATCCCTACAGGGGGATCCTGTCAAATGAGTACGAACTTTGGTGACTCCTGGTGAATTAGACATATTCAGTCCTAACCAAGCGCCATCTTGTTTTTTCTCTGTAACCATTTTGAATCCAATCTTCTCCATCGCACCAATTGTATCAGGTACCTTTCTTTCACTGACCAATGAATCAAGAAGTTCCCCTAAGCCTACTTCGCCTGAAGGGCAATCGAATTTGTGTTCTCTCTCTAAATCTTCAATTGTCCTTTTGATATCAGAATGTGTAATACCTGGGGTGGAAGAACTGATTTTGAATTCGTAGTACAGCGATCTCATAATGTCATCCATGCCAAATTTACCACCCGATCTTTTTCGTAATTCAATATCCATGCACAATATAGCCATTTCGCCTTCAAGATAATATGAAATTTGAACTTCTCTACTGTAGGAATTAGGGCGATAAAGGTGAATCCAAGCGTCGTGACTACTTTCCTGAAGCGATTCATGCTCCATTCCATTTCTATCGTAATGGCGTTTCATCTTACGAGTCCAATCTTTTTTCCAATCTTCTTCAGTCCAAGCTCCGCTTCTCAAGCACAAAATATCGCCTAACCAAGAGGTCAATCCCTCAAACCACCAAAGGAGGTCTGAATGGACTTCTTTTTGGAGGTCATAATCAAGGAAATTAGTCGGTCTCAATTGTTTGACATTCCATTGATGTAAAAACTCGTGACTAAACAGTGAAACTAAGTCTCGCCAATCATCCTCATTTCCTTCTTGAAGGCATCTTCTTGGCATCATCGATGTTTGGCTGCGTAAATGTTCTAATCCACCACGTCCAGAGTCTGTAAGGTGTAAAACCGTCCAGTAATCCTTCCATTCAGGTACACCGAACAATGCAAAATGCTCCTCGATTACTAATTTCATAGCTTCAATAAGTCGGTCAACACCCTTTTTGGGGATTTCTAAACCACCGGAGTCCCATAATTTCAGGTATTGCATACATCCCTCAATCTCAAATGAAATCATAGGGTTTGAGTTAGATTCCATAATTGCATCCAATAATTCATCTCGGCCATTAGCAATCCATTCGCCTTCCTTTCCTGCAAGTTGGGTTGCTGTTTGCCAATCCTTTGGCTTATCGAGAGTTACTTTGTGAGATAAATCCATTCGATTCAAATCTATTCCTAAAGTAGGTAGTACCCAAGTGTAAGGTGGCATTATGTGCACGTGTGAACTGTCCAAATGATTAGCCCTACATGTCATTTCAGCGGCTAGTAGGCGGTAAGTTACCGATAACTTACTAGCGCCACTGACGCCTTCTATTTGGATGCCATCTACGTCAATTCTTCGAGTTTCAATCTCTTTACCATCGCAGGTTGCTGACAAATCAGAAAGATGTTGCATCGGCTCACGAATGAAGTAGGAACCAGGAATCCATCGGGGGAACCTCAATTCTAGGACATCACCTGTGAATGGCCCATCAATTTCGATATTAACCCTCAATCTTCTACTGGCGCCTTTTGTCGCGTCGACGTGGAAAGAGATACCTGATTTCATGAGTCCTCACCCATCAACTCAGCGAAGGCGGCAGATAGGTTCATCGCTGCAATTCTCACCAATGTAGAATCGTCTTCAGCAATTATTGCTAGCCTTTGAGTGTCTATTTTTCTCTTTCCTTCCATCTGTTCAAGCAACTTAGAGCGTGCTCTGGAGTTTAGTTTCGTATTTTCGATCATTGACCATCGTAATTTAGATGCTTTGGGATCATGTCGTGAACGCAACCATCGGACAATTATTTCTGGACAAACTTCGACAATCGACTTTATCCTGTCATCAACTTCCAGTACTTCGGTCTTCAATGTTTCAGCAATTGATTTTCTGACCTTGGGGTTAGAGTCTTTACATGCCATTACAAGCATTTTTCCTCCGGTTTTGACAGTCAAAGAAGCAACAAGCGCTCTCAGGGCAGGGTCGCTCGATGAAAGCCCCATCTCCAATGTTTCTTGGTCTAATCTCAATCCTTCACGTGATGCAGTAGCGATAGCTGAGCGGCGAACAGATGAATGTGAATCTCCTATCAATGAAGAAATCAATGCGGCGTCCTTAGAGTTCTCTGCAGCAACTATTCTGATTGAATGATGTTCGTCATTGGAAAACTCCTCGTGAAGGTGAATTTCATTTGCAAGGTTTTGAGCTGCAAATGAACGGGTAACAGAATCACTTTCTTTCAATAACATTCTGGCAATCTCGGGGGCTTCTACATTCTCAAGAAGTTCCGCAGCAACCCGCTTATGATTATCCAATAATGGAATTAAGTCGTCAGCATCCTTCACCCATTTACGATGAGCATCAAGAGATTTACTTTTGAACCAAGGGTCTTTATCTTTCAACATTGGAACAAATCCTTTGAGCGCTAAATGATTATCATCATCGAATAACTTCCTAATCGCTCTTCTTCTGACTCTGATATCCTTGTTAGAAAGACGGGAAATTTCTGATTCTAATCCTGCCATAATAACGCCTCATGGTATAAAATCAGAATGACTACTGCTTTCATCACTTTCTTCTGATTCTCCAAAAGAAGCAATTCTTGTTTGTGACATCGATTGGATAATTGGCCATAGGTGCACAAACCATTCTCCATTCTCTAACATTAATTTCATCATTGGATGTTCAGATGGGTCATCCATCTCTTCGGGAGGGGGTAAATCGTCTGGCAATTGTCTTAGTTCTGCAACTAAATCATACAACTTGCCTCTATCTTCACTTTTGATTACCCCTATTTCACTCATTAATTCAACAACTTGTTCAACCAATTCAGCCATTTCTTCAGGAGATGGTGTTTCAACTACAGAGTCTTCGATATTAACTGGTCCGAAAATCACACTTCCTAAACTAGTTTCAAACAAATCATCTTCTTGTCTCTCGGTTTTCACTAATTGCTGTGAATCTCTTGAACCAATCGGTGCGATAGCAAATCCTCCATCCACTAATCCTTCTGTTAGCCATTCGGGGAGTTTATCGATTTGACCAGTAACTAGTACTCGATTTAGTTCAGGCAACGATAATTCAGAGGGGTCCGTTATCGTTATGCATTCAACCGTAGGGTAACCACGTAAATTATTAGAAATGTGTGCGATCACATCTTTTGATGGGTCCAAAACAGTAACTTTGCCATCTTCTCCAATAATGTGGGCGATTAGCGCGCTGATGTAGCCGCCTTTTGCGCCATATACCACCACATCTTGAGCTTCTTTTAATTCAAGATTGTATAGGAGTGTGGAGATCATATGAGGTGCTGAAATTGTTTTCATCCCCCCTTTTGGAGTTTCAAGGAATACTACAGGTCTGTCATTGTAGAATCCTTCAGTTTCAAACTCAGTGAAGTCTTCAACAGAAATCTTTTCCATCGCATGTTCTACATCCTTTGGTACAATTACACTTGAATTCCGCAGTCTCCTGATCAACTCGGATATTTTCCCCATAGTAATTCCTCAATGTGTGCTATCTAACCCAATCGAATCAGGCGTCATTTTCTTTCTCTTCAGGAGATAAATTTTCAGATTTCATTTGTTGCAGGATATGCTGAAGAAGTATTTTGAAATTTTCATCATTACTATATCCGTCCTTGATTGCATCGGCTTCGATCATATCTTTGAATAAAATATATTCATCAGGATGGACGCTGATATTCGAAAAAGAGCCCATTAGGTCATCCATCACAATAGTTTCAATGCGGGATAGATGTTCTGCTAGAGTCGCTCTCGCAATCTTCAAATCTTCTGCCATGTCGGAAATTCTGACCTTTTTGTTGTGGTCATACCACCCTTTGTCGTAAGCATATTTGGCTAGTTTTAACTGCTTTTGATTAAGGGGTCCAGATGCCATTTGAGAATCCAATTGTAAATTTCTAGCAGAAATTCTATCTGGTTTTAGAATCAACCTAGCCATTGCTGCAACCAATCGTAATCTTACATTACTGCCTTGAACAATGTAGGTCAAACCTTCCCCATCAAGCCTACATCCTGGCGCTGCAGTGGTCCCTCCTGTTCTTGCATTAAAATTAGTTAGTGGATGTGAAATTCGTACATTCAGGACATAACAGTCATCATCCATTTCAGGGTGGTGATGAATATCCAGTAATTCCATGAAGTAAACGGAATTCAGGTCTTCAGGGAATTTACCAGGCTTGAAATTCGTTTTCATCAATATTCGGATGTCTCTAGGAGTTCTTTTGATGTATGCAAGAAACTCCGCACTGTTCACAATTTCTAGCATTGGTGCAACGTCAATACTCGCCAAGCGGGCTCTCTTCCAGAAGAGAGTAATTTCCCGCATATTTATCTTAAATAGCGAGATGGTTTTACATCTTCGTTACTTATCTGCCTTTGTTTGTAACAACTAGCATGCCTAAAATTGCTCCAGCAGCAGCCCCTACGAAAAGCAGTGATGGTTGCTCTGGACTAACGGAATAGAATCCCATCGAACCAGCAGCCATTAAAGGAGGGCATAGCATCATCACTCTGGTTATAACTGTCGAACGGTCAAGTTTACGCTCTGGCATTACAGTAAGTGATTTTGTCCTTCGCTGAATTCTCGAAATACCTACCTTTTCTTCCAATATCGGAAGGGTTCTGTCACGCAATGATGAATCATGCTTTGGAAAACGGAACACAATCTTGCATTTTTCCGCCACCTGCAATGATTTTTCTATAATCGTTAATGGGTTTGAGGCATTAGAGAGAGATACTGAGACTCCCATACCCTCTCCTCTTACATGGGAAAGTGTACGCCATCCCCCTATTCCTTCATTGAACTCCTCTAATGCCAAACGCAATTGATTAACATCTTGATCGGTATCTGGCAACCCTCTTTTCCTACCACTTGCAAGCACGGGAGTCAAAAATAAAGCACTTACCACAATAGTCACTCCCCATAGGAAGAGGGCTAGTTGGAAGCCATCTTGACTAACACTCATAGCAATCGCCACTGCAAGCATGAATCCAGAATATAGTCCTAGAACAATCGATGCGGAGAGGGCCCGCCTGAATCCAACCTTCTCCTCCATGGCCGGTCCACTACAAACTGAGGGAAAAGATATACGCTCGCAACTGTTAGAATAGTACATGGAAAGGAATGGGTTGGAGAATCGGTCCCGAGAAAAGAAAATCGGGAACTGGGTTGGTGGTGTATCCACCTTTTTCCTAATTTCATTTTTCTTAGTCCCTGCATATCTTCCATCGGATAGTGTGCCTGACCTGTCAGGTAGAGCAAATATGATTGATTATTATTCTGATGATTCATGGGGGAATGTTCAATCGAGTGAAGGCCAAAGTGCTGGGCATAACCAAAGTGTTCATGGAAACTTCGCATGGAGTGAACTAGATCCTTATGCTGCATTTGTTTATGGTTTTGGAGATTTAAATTGCCATATGAAATGGGAGCGTTCTTGGGATATAAACGGCAACCAGATGCCAGTTTGTGTACGTGACATCGGTATATTTCTCGGCTTAGCCATCGGTGGATTTTTGTTTTCTAGACGAGGATTAAATCGATGGACATTAAGAGATTCATTCCTATCTATGTTTCCCGATGACAAACTCGATGCCACTTACAAGAATAATACTCGCACTAGAATGATGCTGATAGTAGCCGCAATTTCGGTTATACCGATGGCATTGGATGGCTTCACTCAGATGTTAACCGATTATGAGTCAACTGCTTTCATGCGACTGATTACTGGTACTCCATTTGGAATATTCATCGGGTCTTTTTTGGCATCGTCTTTTTCAGCTCGTCCACAATATTTCTCAAAAGATCCATCAATGGTTCAACTGCCTTCTGGTAGTCGTTTTACTCTGAGTAGTGAAGAAGAGTAATTCATTGTGGCGGTTCAACCGACCACCAAATTACTAATTCTTCTTCGCTTTTTGGAACAGGGCATTCAGCATGCCCACTTGAGATTAGAGTTAGTCTTTCAATCACATGTTTGACTGCATTACGTATCTGCAATGGGGTCTTTTTGTCTTCAGTAGATAGGATGATGTCCTGACAAAGCGTTTGCCCAATTCGCTTTCAGGATTAGATCTACGCCAACTAGCTAGATGCAGTTCTAAGTGGCCACATGGCCAGGCAAAGTCTACCATAGCCAAGCCTGCTCTTTCGTAATTTGAACATCTGTGCTTCAGCAAAAGGAACATGGCTCTGTTGGCGATGTATCCAGCTCTCTTGCTCCATCCATTTGACCAGTCGTTGAGTGTGCCTCTTAGTAACTGAACGAACCGGGCCCAGTTGGCGATGCAGGCTGGGTACATCTGTGGTGTCTGTGAGGGATAAAGTTCCTAAGTATGGCCCAAGATGAATGTGCAATTGGTCGACCAGGAACATCTGAATTTCGAGCCTTTATCTTCGTCCCATTCGTCTTCAGCCAATTTCATCCATTGTGCGGGCGATTTACCGTCCAACCAATCTTCTAGTAATGAGATATGCTTAGATGGCGCTCCTGGTAGTCTTTGTTGAGTTTGAACACCAGTTGTCAGACTCTTCAATAGGTGTCTGTCAACCTCATCACGATTGACATTCAAGGGGTCAGGTCTTCGATTAAAGAATGAACCAAGAACTTGGGACAGTTGCTTTTCTAGCTCATCCAGTCCGCCTTCATTTAGAACAGGTCCGATTACTACGGAGCGGCTGAAAGGAAGAGGAGTCTCTATTTCTCCAGATAAGATTCCTCTGAATCCAGCACGTATTTTTGTCTGGATTTCAGTCGTTTCAAAGTATTCATGCTTTTCACCTGCCATTCGTAAAGTTCCAGAATTGATTCTCTTCATCGCTTTTGCCGGATCACAATCAATCCAGATTACTAAATCAGGAATCATTGCAGCCGCATTCATTTTGGATACTTGTTCTAAGCCCAATTCTCCTACGACTCCTTGGTAAACTAAACTCGAATGTATATTGCGGTCTGAAATTACTAAGTCGCCTTTCAGTAATCTTGGCCGAATCCATGTATGTGAATGGTCCACTCTATCTGCAGCGAATAACCCAGCTTCTTGCAACGGAGTATGTCCTCCCTTACTTACGGCCCTAAGTGCAATTTTACCTAATTCACTATGCCTTCTAGGTTCATGGGTATATGTACATTTGGAAATGCTAAACGTTTAGCCAAAGCTCCTAAAATCCTGACGGCTTCACCCTTTCCCGAGCCATCGCCACCTTCGACGGTAATGAGGTACATTGTCAAAATGCCTCCAACTCATTGTTGGATCTTCGAAATTCATCTTTGTTTAACATTAGAAGTATCATGCTGAGTAGAATTAAAGCAGGGCCGAATATGATTAATCCCCTGCTGAATAAACCTACCCAGCAAAATGCTTGTGTTCTTCGATAGCGCTTCTTACGCTTAATTTCGAATGAAGCATGGACGCCTACCAAGGCACAGCCGATGGTGAATAAACCTTCAACTGTGGCTAATGCTACTGCATTTTCCATCGACCAACCTTCGGTTTGAGAACGTTCATCCTTAGTCCTTTCACCATCGACCTTCACAACCATGGTGATAGGTGAAATACCAATGGGTTCGGGTTTGAAAATCAAAATTACCTTTTCATAGCCTTCTTTTGATACATGCAATTGGTATTCTTTTACAGTAACCTCTTCTATTGTATATCGTCCATTTTCATCTGTGAAATTACTTTGATTACCGATCCTGAATCAGGGTCGACTAATTCTATAGTTACCCCTTCAACAGCATAACCCTCTTGGTCTAGAACCCTCCATGGATGTTAGGGCATCATTTGATTTGAAAATGGAGGAATTAAGTAATCCCGATGGGTTACCTTGTAGGATTAATGTTCCAGATAAGAATTCCCATCAATGCGCCGATCATCACGAAGGCTGAAGCGATTTTTCTTCTACGGTCGCCATCTGATATGTATCCGTCATCTAGTTCGAGAAACTGTAGTTCTCTTTTAGTGGGTGCTTGAACAACGATTTCATCGTCAGCCTTCTTTTCTCTTCTTCGGGTGGCAATTCGCGACTTGATCAACTTTGATTGCACTCTTTGACGCAATGCTGCAAGCCGGTTTTCTTTCTCGTCGCTAATTTAGATCCCCCCGGTACGTGATAGCGGAGGTCGTGCGCGGATTTCACCCCTCCCCTCTCTTATCCGCGAAAATATCCATGCTAAGTTACCCCAAACTAGGAGTATACAACACATTAACAGGACTCCGATGGCCATGTCATCATTCTCTTGTTCTGCGATATCTTCTTGTTCAGTCAGTGCCTCATCTATCCACTGGTTCTGGCCTTGCGATTCAGTACTTCTGGAATCTAAGCATCAACCAGAACCTGTTAGTAGGCCGATTCTAGGATGAAGCCTACTTTCTGAAGTGAATCGGCACTGATTTTGTCAGCAGTATCATTGTGGGTATGCCAATGCCCTCCAAAATATTCAGCACCCTCGCCATATCTTGTATCAATGATGTCAATGCTGGGTATTCCTAATCTCATCTGCATGGACGTGATCGTCATATATGTCGTCATACCATCGAAATTGAAATATGATGAATCACCAAATCCACATGTTTCTTCAAAGAATAATATCGTATCAATAGTCCTGTTCCATAGTTCAGTGTCTCCAGGGGATGTCTTCCTTAATGTGAGGTTTGAGTCTCCTACCATGTCGACTAAAACAAATGATTCAATAGAGTCAATTTCTTCAGCGCTTAGATTATCTGCCCAGGCTTCAGCTCCCAAGTGCATAAGTTCGAAGTGATTCTCCTTGGTCTTCTCCATCGGTGAAAAATAATGTAATTTCATGTGATAGGTTCATCGCAGGGATGTGCTTTGCTAATTCAAGTAATACCGCAACTCCGCTTGCACCATCATTAGCCCCTAGAATCGGCTCGTCTCTCCTACTTTCATTCCAATCATTTTCAGCCTGGCCACGGGTATCATAGTGTGCAGCTAATATTACAGTAGAACCCAAACCTGGATTCCAGGTTGCGAATATATTGGTTAGCACCATGCCGTTTACGTGGTGAGTCTTTTCAGTTATTTCCCACCCAGTTAGGTTACTCTTTATCGATTCGCGAAGTGCTGAACTTGCAGCGGAACCAGGCAACCTGGGTCCTAGAGAGGTTTGGAATTGTACAGATTCATTTGCCATCTCCCCATCAAAAGAAAGTTGGCAACCAATAGGGGTATCTTCACCTCTTGACCACCTGTTGATGTCAATGCTGGAGACATGAGAAGAAGGGCCAAAATTACGGCAACTACCATTCGCATTGATGATGCCACATTCGCCGAGTATTAAATACCTCATTTGAACTCGGATATTTGTAATGCAGTAATGCGTTTCATTGGAGGTAAGATAAATGTCCGAACGATGCTCTACTCGCGCATACACAATTCTGCTTGTTTTCCTTCTTATCTTCCATCCCCAATGGTGTCTGCAGACTCGCCCAAGGGACGCTAGATGAGAGTTGAATTCACACCAGTCTTTGGCAGATATCGGCGACTTTGCTTCAAAGATTCACACCCATACATGATTGCAGATAGCGATGATATGCTATACAGTGCTACCAGGTTAATGAAACAGCATGGGTGATGAAGGAATGCCTGGTGTGGATATCGCCACCTCTCCTCAGTCCAAGACCAGTGGCAGAGCTTGCACTCCTTACAATGAGGGAGATAGTCGCTACAGTTCCTACATCGGGAGGTTCTATCGATGTAACTATTGAGAAAACAACTTCTACAGCTGCTTTCATGGTTGAGAGTGGACGTACTCTTTCTTCAACAGTCTTGAATAACTGGGCAAGTACTTGGGATTCGACAGTTTATCCTACTCTAATGACTTACTTTGGTAAAGATTACTTTGATGGAAGAGGTATTGCCGCTCCAGATGTAGACAATAATTGTCAGATTGAAATTGTGATTTACGCAATCGATGGAGCATTACAATATCGGCGGGTATTTTTCACCGGGTATGTCTGCTTCCCGTGAAGCGATTTTCATCGATATCGACGATGCACCTCTAACTTGGTCCAAGGTGATTCTAGCACACGAATTACAACATTTACTTCACAATGCTCTAGACCCATATGAGAACTTATGGATTGATGAAGGCGCTGCAGATATGGCGGCATTCCTTTGTTTTGGTGGTTCGTCGACACTTTATGGCCACGTTAATGCATGGACTACAGCAAGTCACCACTCAGTTAGATGGTGGAATCAAAGAATTGCAGACTATGGAGGCGGATTCATTTTCCTTCTCTATCTTGCAGACCACCTTGGAGGAGGTCCTGCGATTCGTAAGTTAGCTCAGGATTCTTCAACTGGTGCAGCTGGAATTGAAGATCTTGCTAGGAATCCAGTAGGTGCAACCCCTGGCGTAATTGGTCGTGATTTCATCGATATTTACACTAATTTCACAATAGCATCCACACTGGATAGCGATCAAGGAATCTATGGTATGTCAAATCTTTACATGTCTCCTGCATGCGGTTCAAGTGATTTCTGTAGGATTCAACCCGCAGATTCCAATAGTGATTGGATTGGACCATGGTCTTCGACTGGAAATGCAGTAGAAGGATGGGGCGTGCAGGTTTTCAAGTTCACACCTGGTTCGGCAGCACCAGCCCCATTGACCATGAGATTTACTGGCGATGTTCCTGGAATGGATGGAGTGATAATGAGTCGTGCTTCAGCGGATGGAATTTACACTCGTACCGATATTAACTTCAATGGCGCAGTAGGGACTGCTTTAGTCCCTGGTTTTGGAAATATTACAGATGAAATATGGGCTATTACTTGGCTATGCATCAAATCAGGGGGATTGTGATTATACATCCTGTGGAAGTTCCTACCCACAAGGCGTTATTGATGTAGAGGCCGCAAGAATAACCTCCCCTGCAACTCTAAGCTTCAATTCGACAGTATTGGCAGACAGAGATGGCGACTCTATGGTCGATACTGCTGAAATTGAATTTAATGTACTTTCAAATGCATTCTTTGAGGATTTAGATGTGGAGATACAGGTAAGAGAATGCTTCAGGAATAGTGTTAGACACAATGGAAACTCGAGTACAAGCTGGTGGCGGTGTTGATGTCTCTACCAAGTTTTGGTACACTGCCAAAACCACAGAAGTCCACACCTTCCATCTAACGATGAAAGATATGCTCGGTGATGTGGTCGATACCACTCAAACCGGAGCGCAATTCTTGGACAACATGCGCCCAGTCGCAAATTCTAGTTTAGAACAGGTAGAGGTTCAAACATGGGATAGCGTACTATTTGTTGGAAATGGCTTCGATGCATGGGGCCTATCTTTAGCTAACAATACACTGCCTTATCTCGACGACCCAGTTGCTTACGCATGGGACTTTGGAGATGGTAATACATCATCTCTCAAGAGTCCAGTACGTGCCTATCTTGGTGCTGGTTCGTACAATGTTTCATTACGAATATTAGATCAAGGCAACACTTGGTCACTATCCGATACCAAATCAATCAATGTATCTGATTTGACCTCTCCTATACCTACTATCTCAGTCAATGGACAAGTTATTGTAGATAATTTGACGATACTTACGGGCCAGATTATTCAATTTAGTGCAGACATGACTACTGACAATGTACCGGTTAGCCACTTACAATTTACTTGGGATTGGGGAGATGGTGACATCGAATCCGGTAAAGGCCTGTCACAAGCCTATCATTTGTGGGCAGATGGTCTAACTGCGGTTACAGTTTACAATTTGACCTTAACAGTAAGTGATGGTATTAATTCAGCATCATTGATTATCGAAATTATTGTCAATAACCGTGCTCCTGGGCAGATATTTAGTGACGTAATAATCACCGAGACCTTTACTGCCACTATGCTGCCGAATGTATTTGATGATGTAGACGGAGAACTTGTAGCATGGGCTTGGGATTTTGATGAAGGCGTAAATCTAGACGGAGGATTGGTAGATAGAACCGATCTGTTTGTCGCAATGTCCTCAAACCAACAAAATCCAATGGCTGCTTGGTCTACTCCTGGTATGAAATCTGTTAATCTGACTGTTACTGATAATGATGGTGCTATGGCTAGTTCCCAAGTTATGGTTCAAGTCCTCAACCAACTCCCGGTTGCCCAGTTTACTGTGCGTGATGCGGGTTCAACTGGGAGTCCAATCATAGACTTTAGAATTGAAGATGGGCAAGTTGATGCTCCTTACACATTTGATGGTAGAACTAGTTTCGACCCAGACGGTTCGGTTGGAGATTCTAGCGATCTAACCTTTACTTGGAATTTCTCAGATGGTACCTCTTCGCAGGAATCTCTCTTCACTCATAATTTCTCAACCCCTGGTGAGCACATAGTGATGCTCGTAGTGATGGATGAAAACGGCCTATCTAGCGAATCCCGGGTTCTTTCAATAAGAATTCAGAATCCAAAACCGATAATTTCAGTCCGTATTCTTGATGCTTGGTATGACGGTTCTTTGATAACTTCATCCACTCCTATGGCAGAAGGCGCTCTACCAACAGATTGGTCGCATACATTCGATGATGAAGGTAATGTGGTTACAACTCCTAATCAGATGCTGTTCTTTGATTCAGCGGGAACAAGGGATGGCGACCGTAATTATGAAGGACGATTTGTACCTCTTGAGTCTAATAATTCAAATTGGAATGGTATAGTTGAGTATTCATGGGATTTCGGAGACGCAACTCCTATCTCGCACGAGGCAATGCCTTGGCATTCATTTGAAAGGCCAGGAACTTACAAAGTGTCTTTGACAGTAAGAGATTCTTACCTTACAGGTGATGTAACAAGAGCAACATTCACCATTGTTGTAAACGAACCGCCAGTAATCGGAGAATTCAATATTATCGAGACTGTGTATGTCGGCGAATCAATAGTTCTGGACGTCAACATTAGTGATGCTGAAGCAATCTCTGAGTATGTCGTTTGGAGAGATCTAGATGTCAATGATGGCCTGTATACCGACCGTGATGAAAGAATTTCATCCGCAATTGTAGTACTTTGGGAATCTGATCTAGAATTTGATGCCGATGGTAACGGTGACCCTGCTGATGATTGGATGATGCCATCTGGAGCAGATGGGATAAGAATTGCAGCGAGTTGGGATACTGTCGGAGTAAGCAACCTAAGAGTTTCAGTTTGTGATGGAATGGGAGTTTGTGTCCAAAAGGATACTGAGGTTACAATCTTGGCCGAAAAATCGGCAGACCCGAGCCTTTCTGATTTCTCAGTTCAAGATTGGCAAGATTGGTTTGTTGAAGTAAGTGGCGAATCTATGGTGATACTCGCTTTAATCGTAGCAGTATTAGTTCTTGGATGGGCAGTGATGAGGAGTCCTACTGAAGTCGAAGAGGAAGCGGAACAAGCTGCAGCAACTTACGAAGTCGAAGAAGTACAGTCTTATGGCGGCGTACTGGGGATGGACCAACACACTCCGCCTCCAGCTCCAGGAATTCTTTCTAAAGATGAACGCCGGAGTGGTTCCTCTGGATACATACGTCCTTTGAGGCGAAGACGCTGAAGGTAAAGCCGATTAACCCCCTACTGCACATCACCCCCCATAGGGGGGTGTAAACTTGGGTTCAAGACTAGTTTTTGTAGTTCTAATTGTCATGATTCTACCTATGCTGGCTCCTACAGAAATTTCACCTGCAAATCGTGTCACTGCAGCCTCAAATTGTGACGGCGGAGATTTCGTAACTCCTAATTTTAATAAAACCGTAGAGAGGTTAGCTAAAATTCCAAATGTATTCAATTATGATAATGAGTTTTACGATCGAGAAAATAGAAGAGGGCAAAACTCTGACGAGGATAAAGAGAACTATGAGCCGGTTGAATATGATGGGCCTGAAGAAACTTGGATGACTTGGGAGCCTCAAAACGATTTATCATTACTCAGAGAAGATTTTCAAACAACTATGCTCATTGGAGAGGATGCCGTTGGCACTCTCCGGGTAAATCTTGACCACGAAAGAAGGACTACTATTTGTGTAACTATCGAAACTACGAACAGTTCCTACGACCCGAGTGCAGATGTATATCTCATGACCAATTCTCAATATGATCGTTATACTGCAGCGTATGATGTTAGTCATGGTGCTTGGGGATGGGGTCATAGAGATGCTGATGACGTACTGAGTGATATTTCTCCTGAATGGCGTAGTTTCGAGGTGGCTGGTTGGAACACATATCGGGACTCCCATCAATACGAGGATATCAAAGAAGTCTCATTTTCATTATCTCTTGATGGTCCAGAGACTAGTACTAGTCTCTTCGGGGGTGAATCCAAGCAATACTTCAATATTGTAATTGACAATACTAACAATTCACATCGAAATGATGCTATACCGGAGACTACCATTGCTGCTTATGTTTCAGTTGTGTCTGAAGAAAGAACAACAATTCTGCCAAATTGGACAGTTTCGATAGTTTGTTGCGGATTAATGATGGCCACTTTAGTTGTTCCAATAATTATGAACAGGCGGTATATGGATGCTGGGCTAAGTCTGACTTCCGAAAATAAACAAGTTGGTCAAGGCTTAGTGCCTTCATTAGAGCAGAACTCTGAATAATCAGTATTCAAGTAATGTCCAAGCATCTCTGAGGTCGCGAATATTGATTAGACCCTTATCGGAAATACGGAATTCATTTTTCATGGTTGCAAATACCAAACTTTGGTCCAGCATTGGTGCGTGCAATCTTGGCCAGTCTCCTCCGCCGTTTACAGCCATTAGGCTGTGATTTAGGCCCTCTCCTGTGAGTTCAGTGGCTGCTTCGATAATCTGTAACGCATCTGCATGGTTGCGAGCAGAGCCACAGAATTTGACGATATCTCCTGCTTCCTGATTTTCTCTGACTAAAGTGACGATTGCTTCAGCATCTGGAACGCCGTTAATGTCGTGCTTAGATGCGATTACTTTGCAATCATTCTTCATTGCAGCATCCTTTAGTTTCTTTCTGTCAGCCTCTTCGATGGATAACTCAAGGTCGATCCACGATACATTAGATTGAATCGCCTTTGATAGAATTTCAATACGCTCAGATTCTATTCCTGGGAAGAATCCTCCTTCGGATACAGGCCTCACTGTGAATATTACAGGTAATGGAAGGCCTTCTTTAAGAGAGGCAATAGATGCTTCAACGTCAACAGTTGAAGTGTCTGATGTATCCCACTCATTCTCTGGTGGCGTTGGGACCTTTTCTCCTTCTTCCTCATCAGAGATAGTAGGATCAGGCTTGATTAGGTATAATCTGTCAAATCTGACTTCAACCATATCGGCGCCAGCCAAATTGGCACGAGCCGCTTCATCGGTCATCTCTTCGACAGTTGTGCCATCAAGAGCTACGCATACTTTCGGGTCAGCCATGCTGTCGGCGACCTTCCCTTCTTCATTAACGGTTGCGATTATTATATCGTAGGGTTTTTGTCCCATTTACACGATTTTTGACATAATTCTTGGTTTTTTTATTTCTCAGAATAGCCTCAAAAGTAGGCTGTTTTTAAGCATGTTCATATACCCCCTTTGGTACCCTTTGTATTGAGTACAGAGGTAACCTTGCAAACCGCCAGACTGAAGCGTTTTTTTCGTAGATTTTTCACAATGAAATCCCACTCCAAATTCCGACTCTTATCTTGGCGTACTTTTGTAATAAACTAAAGGTTTAATCTAACTCAATAATGGAGATTTGAGGTGAGTCGATGACAGATGACTACAGTGCACAGAGCATACAGGTGCTAGAAGGCCTAGAGGCAGTCCGGAAAAGGCCGGGTATGTATTTGGGGGACCCGCATGATGGTTCCGCGCTTCACCATTGCATTTGGGAAGTTGTAGACAACTCTGTGGATGAGCACTTGGCGGGCCATACCGACTTAGTAGAAGTCACTTTGAACCAGAATGGCTCACTAAGCGTAAGGGACTTCGGAAGAGGCATACCTGTGGATATCCACGAAGAATTTGGGATATCGGCAGCAGAGGTTATCATGACCAAATTGCACGCTGGAGGGAAATTCGACAATAGCTCGTACAAAGTATCTGGCGGTTTACACGGCGTCGGAGTATCTGCCGTAAATGCAGTATCTGAGTGGATGGAGGTCACAATCCATCGCAATGGGATAATTTACAGCCAGCGCTATGAGGCTGGAGTTCCTGTGAAGCCTCTTGCCGAAACAGGAACCTGCGATGACACAGGCACATCGATTGTGTTCAAGCCAGATTTAGGCATATTTACAAATATTACTGAGTTCGAATTCGAACAAATAGATACACGTCTCAAAGAGACAGCCTTCCTTAATGCTGGTTTGAAAATTGTAATTACCGACGATAGGAGCGAAGACCAACACGTTAGCGCTCACCACTATGAAGGCGGACTAAGCGAATATGTTTCCCAAATCAATGCAGGCAGGGACGCCCTTCATTCAGAAGTAATTCAGATTTCAGGAGAAAAAGAAATAGAAAAAGGCACAGTAACGGTCGACCTTGCATTGCAATGGTCGAATGCATTTAGCGAATCTATCCGTTGCTACACTAATATCATCCGCAATAAGGACGGTGGAACTCACATGTCCGGACTACGTACTGCTTTGACCAGTTGCCTTAATTCATACGCCAAGAAAAAGAATCTACTGAAAGGTGAAGCGCTCTCTGGCGACGACGTACGTGAAGGTCTCGCAGCAATTGTAAGCGTTAAGCACCCAGATCCATCTTTTTCATCACAGACCAAAGATAAATTGGTTAGTAGTGAAGTTACAGGTATCGTACAAACCGTAGTTTATGAAAAACTAGGGGATTTCTTTGAAGAAAACCCTTCGGTTGCTAAAACCATTATCGAAAAAGCTCTATTGGCCTCTAAGGCCAGAAAGGCCGCACAGAAGGCTCGAGAGTTAACTCGTCGCAAAGGTGTATTGGAGGGCGGTGGCCTTCCAGGTAAACTTGCAGATTGCCAATCGAGGGACCCTAGCGAATGCGAAGTTTACCTCGTTGAAGGAGATTCAGCGGGCGGTTCTGCTAAGACTGGCAGAGACCGTAGGATTCAAGCAATATTGCCTCTGCGTGGTAAAATTCTAAATGTCGAACGTCAAAAACACAACTTGGTTAAAGTATTCCAAAATCAAGAGATACAGACTATGATACGCGCACTTGGAGCAGGTGTCGGAAACAATCCTGAAGATGAAGGAGCATTTGACACATCAAAGCTCCGTTATTCTAAAATTATCATAATGACGGATGCAGATATAGATGGAGCGCACATTAGAACATTGATGCTAACGTTCCTTTGGAGGTTCATGCGTCCTGCAATCATGGAAGGCCATGTATACATCGCACAACCGCCATTATTCCAGTTGTCAAAAGGAAGAGTTAGCAAATATGCTTTCTCAGACGAAGAGCGAGACCAAATAATCGATGAACTAAGAGGCGACAATCCTAGTGCAAAGATTGGAATTCAGAGATACAAAGGTCTGGGTGAGATGAACCCGGAGCAGTTGTGGACTACGACTATGGATCCTGAGCATCGAACAATGCTGAGGGTTACGGTAAAGGACGCTGAAGATTCCGATAGAATGTTTGAGATTTTGATGGGGGAGGATGTTCCTGACAGAAGAGCCTTTATCGAAAAGCATGCAAAGGAGGTGACCAACCTTGACATCTGATGAAATAGAAAACGAAGAAGAAAGTGGCGTATCCCATGGTAATTTACTAAACCGTCCACTGAATGAGGAGATGAAAAACTCATACATCAATTATGCAATGTCAGTAATTATTGGCAGAGCGCTACCTGATGCTAGAGATGGCCTGAAACCAGTACACAGAAGAGTGCTTTACGGAATGTATGAAGGCGGACACACCTCTGAAAAGAAATTCAGTAAATCCGCCCGTTCGGTAGGAGAAGTCATGGGTAAATATCACCCGCACGGTGACCAATCTATCTACGATACAATGGTTCGAATGGCACAAGAGTTCTCATTGCGTTATCCCTTAGTTGATGGCCAGGGTAACTTTGGGTCTATCGATGGAGACCCACCTGCAGCTATGAGGTATACCGAAAGCCGTTTGGATAAAATCGCTAAACACATGCTTGACGATATCGACAAGAATACGGTCGATTTCCAGCCGAACTTTGACGATTCAGAACAAGAGCCTACGGTTCTTCCATCTCGTTTACCAAATCTTTTGTTAAATGGAAGTGATGGTATTGCTGTAGGTATGGCAACACGAATTCCTCCTCATAATTTGACAGAAGTCTCTGGCGCTGTGAAATTACATGTCGAGACTATTCTAGAGGAAGGGGATGCCAATAAGGGCATGCCCGAACTATCTATAGAGCAGTACATGGAGCACGTCAAGGGCCCTGATTTCCCAACTGGAGCATCTATCCATGGGATCGATGGAATCTATGACATGTATACATCAGGTAAAGGTCGATTCCACGTCCGTTCAAAGTGTGATGTTCTAGATGACGAGAAAGGTAAGAGAATTATTATTCATGAGATTCCTTACCAAGTAAAGAAAGCAGATATGCTTGTACATATCGCTGATCTTGTCACCAAAGGTGGTGTTGTTGGAATAAGAGATATTCGCGATGAATCATCGAAAGAAGGAATCAGAGTAGTTATTGAAGTGAAGAATAATGCTGACCCTCATGCTGTCCTAAACCAATTATACAAATCCAGTAGGCTACAGGAATCATATTCCGCTAACATGATGGGTATCCTTGACGGTAGACCAGTTCTTCTAACGCTACCTGTGATGCTTCATACCTACGTCTCACACAGAGAATCTGTAATTGAAAGAAGAGCAATATTCGAGTTGAATAAAGCTGAATCACGTGCTCACATTCTTGAAGGGTTGGTCAAAGCACAGGACCGCATCGATGATGTAATCGCAGTAGGTAAAGGAAGTTCTAGTAGGGAACAGTTTGAATCAATTCTCCAAGGTAACGAAATATTCCCTGGTATTGCGGTATTCAGTTTTACTGAACCTCAATCTAAGGCAATCGCTGAACGTAGATTGTATCAGTTAAGCCGGTTAGATGTCGACAAGGTACAAAATGAGTATGCTGAATTGCAACTTAAAATAACAGACTTGAACGACATAATTTCTTCAAGGCCAAGAAGATTAGACATTCTTCTGACAGAGTTGGATGAATTGGTTGAGAAACATGGTGATGAGCGCCGCTCAGTCATCGACCCTATGCCGCTTTCAATGGATCGTGAAGACCTTATCGAAGAGAGAGCGATTGTTATCACTCTAACCAATGACAATTACATACGACACCTACCCGCTGAATCGTTTAGAATGCAGAATCGCGGTGGAAAAGGTATGAAGGGAGTTCAAACAAAGAACGAAGACTTCCCTACGACTTTGATTACTTGTTTCAGTAAAGACCGATTGTTGATTTTCACAAACCGTCCTGCGATAAAGAAAGACAAAGATGACAATGAAATCCCATATATTGAAGGCCGTGTCTATGGACTAAAGGCATGGGAGACTCCTCAAGGTTCCCGAACTAGCAGAGGAAGTCACATTCGTAATATTTTGGGATTGAAAGATGATGAGCATGTAGTTTCGATAATTCCTCTGAACAAGGACCTAATCGAAGAACCTGCTGGCCATTTCTTAGCATTTGCAACCCGGAAGGGAGTAATCAAGAAGAGCAATCTTTCAGACTATGTGAAAATTAATCGTAATGGTAAGAAAGCGATAAATCTAGCTGCTGACGACGAATTAGTGACTGTTAGAAGCGGTACTGATGAACATAATGTGGTGATGGTTTCCAACCATGGAAGGGCGTGTCGCTTTGATTTATCATCTGTAAGAACTCAAGGGAGAGTTTCCAGTGGAGTTCGTGGTATTAGACTAGAAGATGCCACTTTAGCAGGAATGATTTTGACAAACGACATCGATACTAGCGTACTAACTCTGTCAAAGCAAGGAATGGGTAAGCGAACACGTCTAGGTAAAGGAGAGAAGATTCCTACAATCCGTAATGAAGAGCAGCAGTATGATGAGGATGGTAATCCTAAGACTGAGATGGATGGTTACCGAGTCACTAAGCGTGGCGGTAAAGGTGTAATTACAATGAATCTAAATGATGGCGATGTCATCTCTAGAGTGCATCAAGTGCCAGACCTCGAAGATCAACTATTCCTGCTGTCTGGTAAAGGAGTTGTAATCAGAATTTCTGCCGTACAGACCAAGGAAACCTCTGGAAGGTCTTCGAAGGGTACTCGTGTCATGGAATTACGTTCCAAGAACAAAGACTCATTTACAGATGAATTGATTTTCAGCGCCAGAATGCCTGCAATACTTGCAGAAGAGATTCTGACTGAGAAAACATCAGATGATGAAGATGGTGAAAAACTCCCTTCTAATAGCGAAGAAGAGTGAGTGAGCACATCCGACGGGTTCAAACACTGACAGCCCATCTCGCAACTGGGGCGCGAGTCTTTAGGATAGGTGATTACTATGAATGAACAAAATCTAATTTATGATTGGAACACTGTTGATTACGAATATTCTAGGGATTCCTCCAAGCATCCCCATGGTGTTTGGTTCGATGATGAAACTCTGCGTGATGGCCTACAGAGCCCTAGTGCATTGAACCCTACTATCGAACAAAAAATTGAGTTATTGACTTACATGGAGAAATTAGAAATCCAAAAAGTCGACTTAGGCCTCCCTGGCGCTGGACCATTTCATCTTGAACACATAGATGCAATGTTGAGCCACATTAAAGAAAACGATTTCAAAATACGTCCAGGTGCTGCTGTTAGGACTCTGATGCATGATATCGAGCCCCTAGTCGAACTACAATCTAAGCATGAAATGGAAATACAGGCTAGTGCCTTTCTGGGAACTAGTCCAATCCGTCAATTTACTGAAGGATGGACTATGGATAAATTAGTTGCAACAATGGAAAAAGCGGTTTCATTTGCAGTTGAAAACGACATTCCGGTAATGTTTGTAACTGAAGATACTACAAGATCCAAACCAGACGATATCAAATTAATCTATCAAAGAGCAATGGACTTAGGAGTAAGGAGATTGTGTATTTGTGATACTTGTGGCCATGTTACACCCAATGGTGTCAAAAAACTCCTTTCTTTTATCGACGAAGAAGTCATCAAAGATGGTGGTTATCAACGCCGAGATATCGAAGTTAATTGGCACGGGCATCAAGACAGAGGTCTTGGAGTTGCTAACAATATTGCAGCAGTAGAAGCTGGTGCGGACGTACTGCATGGAACTGCTTTGGGAGTTGGAGAGCGGGCTGGAAACGCTCCATTAGACCAAACCTTAGTTAATTTATCATTGATGGGTATCATCAACAATGACCTTTCATTACTTAACGAATATGTCAGCAAGGCCAATGAGTACATCCAAGTTCCATTACCACGAAATTATCCAGTTTTCGGTAGAGATGCGTTTGAAACAGGAACTGGAGTTCATGCTAGTGCGGTAATAAAAGCCATCAAAAAAGGCGATATGTGGTTGGCAGACCGCGTTTACAGTGGTGTTCCTGCAGGAGATTTCGGTCTAAAGCAAGTAATTAGAATAGGACATATGTCTGGACGCTCGAATATCATACACTGGCTAGAAAGTAGGGGTATGGAGGCAAATGAAGAATTGGTGGCGCATCTGTTCGAAGTTGCAAAAAGCCAACCAAGGAATATGGAAGAAGAAGAAGTAGAAGCTGCTATTAAGGCATTTTCAGAATGATCACGATTAGGCTTCTTCTTGCTCAGTCTCTTCACCATCGACTTTATTCCACTCAGCGTCTATTGAACCACCGGACCATTCTCCCTCGAGTTCAATTTCTACCATTTCATCGCCATCATCTCTCCATATAGCGTCGCCTTGACTTCCGTTAACGATTAGAACTCCTCTATCGTCAATTTGTGAACGTAGTAACTCAATGTGTTTGGAAACTGGAAGGAAGTGTCCAACCGGCGTTCCTGCTGTGACGAATGGGTTTGTTGCTGTACAAATCATAAGTCCGTCAACGGGTGCTACAATATCTACTGAAAGGCCAGGTGAACCCGGGTCTGAAATGGTGGCAACAACCTCTCCTTTTTCGACAACACTGCCCGGTCTTACAAACATGTCAAGCAGCCCACCTTCACCTGCTCTCAACCAAGTGGAACCCCCTGCATTCAGTCTAAAGCGGGGTCTGGTGGGGTTTTTCGGTATTACTTTCAATGCTCGTAAAACATTCAGGCATCCATGTACGGCCACCTTTACAGACGCTTGGTCAAGCCAATTCGCCCCACCTCCTTCATAGGTTATAGCTGCAATATCCCTTTCGTTTGCAGTTCGTCTTAGGCTACCTTTTGGTGGCCTACTATCCAGTACAACTTCTATTCCGAATGCTTTAGCGATAAGGTTAGACTCGGGGTGAGATAAATCACCTCTAATCTGAGGCATGTTGGACCGACCAGTTGCTGCACTATGCAGGTCTATGATAACATCTGAGTCTTTGATTAGATTGCGCTTTACAGTATATGCTACCCTAGATGTAGTGCTACCTTTAGAATGGCCTGGAAAGGCTCGGTTTAGATCTCTGCCATCGGGGAAATATCGCGATTTAGACCGGTAACCTGGAAGGTTTAGTACGGGTACAATTCTAACAGTACCTGCCATTGAAGTTGGGTCTAATGCTCCATCTGGGCCTGTGAATATAGCGGAAAGAAGGTTAGTGCAAGCACTTGGCCCTGTTAATTCATTACCGTGAGTTCCACCAATTATTGTGACAACAGGACCTGGCCTAACGCCATGGAATACAGTCACTGGTATCGGCCAAGAATCACCCATTTCTACATTCAATAAGGGCATTTTTATTGTTCGCATTTCACCCTTCTTCACCCGTTTACGCAAAAAACGAATATCCTCCCATTCGGAGGTTCTATCCCATTCTGGTCTCGCTTCAGATTCATGTTCAGCTAACGCTTTTTTAATCGCTAATCGTCTGGTTTTTGGCAGCTCGTGCGCGACTCTGACCCGTCGCTTCTTCTCCGCCATGTTGGTCCATCAACTGAAAGGCCATCAAGGTGATGGAAGTCCGGATAAACAAATCAACCCCCTTGTGCCTTGGGTTAACATGGGAGTTGGAGTTCAGAGGCAATATGCCCCTTCATCGATTTGCTTTGGATGCGGACCTGCTAATGAAAAAGGCTTGCAAATCGATTCACATCGATGCGAAGGCGGTTTAGAATTAAGGTTCACTCCACTTGATGAACATCAAGCCTTTCCTGGTATGATAAATGGCGGAATAATAGGGAGCCTGATGGATTGTCACGGTAATTGGGCAGCAGCAATCGCTTTGATGGATGCTTTAGGATTAGATGAGCCACCTTGCACAGTTACTGCAAATTACAGTATCTCATTACGCAGGCCTACACCTACTGATGTAGAATTACACATTTTTGCAGAAGTCGAGGAGTTATTGGATGACCGTGCCAATATCAAAATGACACTTACAGCCGATAGCAAAGTTTGTGCAACTGGGAAAGGACTTTTTGTAGCGGTTAAAGAAGGGCACCCCGCCTACCATCGGTGGTCTTGAATGGCAAAAGCATCGAAGTCTCAATTATTGGAATTAGTCCTACTTCGTGACTTTGTAGTTGAGGTAATGTTATCGATGAATGTTTGGAGTGAAGAGGAACTTACTAAGTTAGCAGATATCAAATTAGGTGTTCTGAAAAAGAATGCAACTCAACGTCATGGTGTTACAAGATGGAAGCGTGGAGTTAGAAAGCCAAGTAAGCCTGAACAGGTAGATGTAATCGATATTCATCCAAGATTATTGTCAGATGACTGGCTACCATATGGGGCATGGGTAATGCATCACGAGTTTGTCCATGCTTTGGGCTACACCGCTCATGATTCCACCTTTCGTTCGTTGGAAGAATTGTGGCCTAGCAAAAAGTCTGGGCAAATGGGTTCATCCTTTACAGAGATGCTGCGATTGGAAAAAGCCAGCTGGCTATGGGTTTGTAATTCCTGCAAAAAGGAATACCCGCGACAAAAAGCGGGCAAGGGGAAGTATCTTTGTCGAATTTGTAGGACCGTATTGGTCGATGTGCCCAACAAAGCGTCACAGTGATTAGGTTTAGTTAGCGACATTGTTCTATGCGGAGACTAGTAGCGATTGCTCTTCTCTGTTTATTGACCACACCTATCGCTTCTGCTGCGATTGATTCAGAAGAAGGGGGAGGTGAGTTGTGGTTCTCTTGCAATGATGTCAATGATTGTTCATTGACTGAATTCCATACTGGTGAAGAAAGCATAAGTGGTGCAGTAAATTCAGCAACACCATTCGCTCCAGAGACCGTTTTCATCGAATTGCCAATGTATCCAACTCAAACTGAAATTGCTTTAATTCCAGATGTGATAGATGAAATGCAAGTGGATTTGCGATACCAAGATGACGTAATTGGCCTTTCTAGGCCAGATGTCCAAGTGACAGTAATCATTGCCCAATCTACCACTGTAATCGAGTTAGAAGGAGACAATAATCCTACAGACGGCATATCCGGTCCACATCTAATTGAAAACGAACCAATAAACCATGGTGGCGAAAGGCTCCTTTGGCCAGATGAGCCAATACGAGTATTGTTGCAATTTGATGTAGATCGACCAGGTACTTGGCAACTAAACCTTAGAGGGGCTTCTTACATGTTCCTCGAAATCATATGGTCGGAAGACGTAGAATCACGTAACATAGACGAGCCTTCTTCTGATTCATCCCCTAGAAATACAGACTTGGAGACCAATCATTATGGGGCATTGGTAGAAGACGACAGAGATTGTTGGGCATTTGAGGTGCCGAGCCATGAGATTTTACGAATTACATTTGTTTGGGAAGTCGTACCTTCTGAAATTGAACAATCTCATGGGCAGCCCGACCTTATCCTTCCAGATAGAAGGCTTGCACCTTCTCCCGAATTAGAAACTCAGATAGTTAACGAAGAGGTAAGAATGACTTGGCAATGGAGAGCACTACCAACTGGAGATTACAATTTGTGCATAGGAGGGCGTCTAAACGCTTTCCAACCCTATCAATGGGCTGGCTTGACTGCATTTGAGGGACTTGGACCAACTTCTCCAGAAGAATTTGATTATTCATCTTGGGAGTGGGAAGGACTTGGGATGAAGGGTGAAGAAACGGGTGCAGAAGAACTCAATGGGGCATCTGGAGTAATGGTTCTCATACTTTCTTTGGCCATATTAGTTGGTATATTTATCGAGGTTAGAGAAGAAACAACTTCGAAAACGATTCGGTTCGGGATATTTATTCCCGGTGTTTTAATCTTGATTTTGGGTGGAGTGATATCTCCATTATGGGCAATTGGTGGCGAAGTGCAATCTTCCGATGAGGACAGTCTTGATGGATTAATAGATACCAGATTAGACCAATTATGGCATGCATCACACCCAGGCACACCCGCTTCATCCAGGGCTATGCACGTGGGGGCGACCTTCGGAATGTTAGACGGAGAGGTACTTTCCGTCCGTCTCGAAGCAGATTCCGCTTGGCCTCTTGAAGATGGAAGGTGGCAGTTACATATTCCTCAAATTTATGATTTGGATTTTGAACAACTGATATTCGCTAAAGTAGCTCAGAAAAGTGATTTCCAGTCTACAGATGATATGTTAGACTCTCATTCACGAAGTTTCATCCTACTCGCTGCAAGAACCCTAATGCTTGACATTTTGATGCTAGAAGCATTGCTAATAGTAGATGAGGTTCCCGAATCTAATGTCATACATTTCAAAACCGAGATGACCGACACTCGAAGTCTTGGATTAATTCAAGACCCGACATGGGGTACTCGTCCAATCGACATACCTGAAGGCCGTTGGAGATTGTTGCAGGAAAACCTCTATCCGAGTCTAATCTCAATTACTATGCTGGACGGAGCAAAGGATGATTTGGATTACAGAATACAATTGAGTGGCGAAATAGACCACAACTTACTGTATTCTTCAACCGCAGTAGTTCCTGCTTCATCATTACTTGAATCTCAATACCTTTGGGTAATTGGAGGGGTTTTCCTAACCGTTTTAGGAATCGCTATGGAAAACCGACGTCGTCGAAGAGCCAAAGATATGCTTAGTCGGCTGGTTGCCGACAATATGTGGGGCAGTTAATCGTCGAGTGATTTTAGGAGCTTCTCGACTTCTTCAGTAATTTTACCATTGTCCAATGCTTTGGTTATTTTAGTGCGCTTAGCTTTGGAAAGACTCTTTGCAGCGTCTTCAATCATTGCTCTTTCATCATCGCTTACGACTCCATCAGCAATTGCAGATTTAATCGCTGCTCCGACCGCTATCTTAGCCGCCGCTTCATCACTGATTCCAAGAGCATCTTGGATAGTTTTCAATTCTGAAAGTTCTTTATCGGATATCACTCCGTCGGAATACGCATTTTCATATTCTTTGACTAGGAAATCAGCGTATTGGTTTGGATTAAGGATTACATCTCTAATCAATCCATAATCTACCGAGCCTTGGCGAGATGTCATGTCTAGGAGGACTATCGATTTGCGTACCTCTTTGATAGCCATGTCCTTCAAGCCATGGGACGCCCACATAATACCCGCTACAGCAACAGCAGCTGCGAACCAGCGCATCACATCAGGGTCGACTAAATTACCTGGAGAAATTAGCTGAAATATGCCAATCACTGCCATCAAGGATCCGCAAATAACCTCAAACCAATCATTCAAATCAGGCTCGTCATCAAAGACTGAAAGTCTCTCATCGACCATGCTATCATCGGGGCTCATGTCATGGCCACATGACAGATAGGCCTTGAGGATGTCGGCTATTCAATCGCTTACCTTTTGGACTATTGACCCACACTTGTGAATCATGGGTGAGCCAGAACGTGTTATTTCTCGCCTTGGACTCCCTACTGATTTCGTTGACTTTTTAGATAGCGAGTGGGGAATTACCAATTTACATCCTCCGCAGGCAGAGGCTATGATTCCAGTTCTTGCAGGAAAGAATACCATGGTTTGCATCCCAACGGCAAGCGGTAAAAGTCTGGTTGCTTTCATGGGAATTGTTCATCAAATCAAAGTCAACGATGTTGGCTCTAGAGGCATTTATATCGTTCCACTGAAAGCTCTAGCTAGTGAGAAGCAAAACGAATTGAAGCAGTTGGGAGAGCATTTAGGATTGAAAGTTGGCCTGGGTATTGGAGATGCACCTAGTGAGGCTCGACAGATTGATGATTGTGACATATTGGTTTGTACCAGCGAAAAATTAGATTCACTAATGCGTTCTAAACCTGAAGTACTGCGTCGAGTATCAATAGTCGTTGCAGATGAATTTCATCTGGTAAATGACAGCCATAGAGGGCCGACTATGGAAATTAACCTAGCACGGATACGTCATCTTCTACCGGGTGCACAAATAATCACCTTATCAGCTACAGTAGGTAATTCGCAAGACTTAGCAGATTGGCTAGACAGCGTATTGATTGTTTCTAATTGGCGACCAGTCAGTCTTGAATATGCCACATTAGCCGAATTAGATTTAGAGCCACGAGCAATTCAGCAGAGCGAATCAACCAATCTAGGATCTCTAAATCCTCCTCGAACTCTTACAGGGCCCAAGAGTCACATCTCTTGGGCTGCATTAAGCGATGTCCATGAGCAAGGAGGGCAACTTCTTGTTTTCGTTGCAGCACGGCGCTCTGCACAATCTGAAGCCAAGAAGTTGGGTCAAAGAATGCATAAGTTTCTTTCAAAATCGGACCCTGAGTCTCTTATTACATTGAAGGAATTGTCTTCAAAATTATCTAGTGCCTCCAATTCAGCCATGGGCGACATTCTCGCAGAATGCGTTCTTGGGGGCGTTGCATTCCATCACGCAGGCCTAAGGCATAATCAACGCAGCCTTATTGAGGATGCATTCAAACAACGAATCTTGCACTGCCTATGTGCAACTCCTACGCTTGCAGCGGGTGTGAATCTACCTGCTCGTAGAGTTTTAGTTCGTGATCTAAAAAGGTACGAGGATGGAATGAGTCGCTTCCTTCCCGTAATGGAAGTAAGGCAGATGCTTGGAAGAGCAGGAAGGCCTCGGTACGACCCGAAAGGGGAAGCCTGGTTAGCTTGCAAAGGTGGTGACCCCAGAGAGGTAGCCGATGATGTTGCTGACCGTTATATCCATGGCCCTGTTGAAGATATAACTTCGAAATTAGCCGCAGAGCCTGCATTGAGGTTTCACCTTCTTTCCTCGATAGCGACAGGGGGATTGAATTTACGCAGCGATATAGGAGATTTCTTCTCAAGCACATACCTCGGACATTCACAAACTCATTCCTATCTTCAAGAGAATATTGACTCAATGTTGAAATGGTTGGTTGAAAAGAGATTCATCCGAAGGACAAATGTTGGAACTGTAAATGAATCATGGGATGATGAGATACCATCTTGGGTAGATGCTGCACAATCAGCCTCAGGAGTTAGTTTCTCTGCTAATAAATCTAGAGAGCCTACTGAGGCGACATTTGGGTTTCAACGCGCTTCCCGCATCACGATTTCTACGCCTGATTCTTTCGAAGTGGAAGCTCTAGATACCCGTTATGAGGCTACAGCAATGGGTGAAAGAGTCGCCCAGTTGTATATCGACCCCTTATCTGCAGACATTTTGATAGATGGGTTGCGAAGAGCAGTAAGAAGAAATGTACGTCAATCATTGCCCGTTACAGAATTCAGCTTATGCCACTTGGTTGCAGCCACTCCAGATTTCCTGTCGCTATGGCCCAAATCTAGCGAATTAGAATTTGGCAGTACTCTGAGGCAGAAAGCCGCATTGGTTGAGGATGAACTATTGATTGAAAGCCCGATTGATGAAAGGGCTATGGGGTTAGTGAAAAGCGCTTGGTGTACCGAAATGTGGTACCAAGAAATAGACTTACGCGATATTGAAAAAGAGATTGGAGTGACGCCAGGTGATGTACATTCTCGAACAGATTTGATGGCTTGGCTCTTATTGGCCTCTCGAGAAGTTTTACTTCGAGATGACGTTTTTGCAGAAGAGCATCTAGGGCATGTTGCTGAACTCGCTGGTATGATAGATTTGACAAGAGCAAGAGTTAGAACCGGTTGCAAAGAGGATTTGCTTCAATTAGTTCAGGTCAGAAATGTTGGCCGAAATCGTGCAAGAACTCTTTCGAAAATGGGGATTCGTACTCCTGCGGACTTATTGGCCATGTCCTCCAAGCAATTAGACACATTGAAATCAATGCGAGGATGGGGGCCAGTTCTAGTTGAGAGGATTATGGATTCAGTTCGCAGCCTTTCAGTTCCAAGCAAACAAAACCAACCTAGAAGTGATGATGAACCATTACCGGGTGAGCGTCAGGATTGAAACCAAGAATGGTTTAGGAATGGTGTGACCGCACCGTCTTTCCCCTGTATGAGGGTCGAATTGGATGTTCCTTGTAATGACCCTAGGGCCCTTGTAATGTCCTGGTTAGGTATTCGAGATTCGGAATACTGGGCCCTTGTTAGTGGTTCATGTCTGGCGAGCGATATCCACGGATGGGTTGCTCATCAAGTACTGATGAGGAATAGCGAAAGAGGTGTGATGAAATCGAATTCATTGGATGGCGAATTTATTCGTTTGCTATCAGGTACACATCATGTTGCATCTAGTTTCAAACGAGCGGGCCTTTGTGAAGGAGATACAACTGCATGGATTGTGGACCTATCGTGCGAAGCCGCTAGTGAATTATTTGCAGAGCATGCTAACAGAATGAACTTCAAAATCCTTGAAGATCGCCCCGATTTAGCGACATTTGATGCTAGGAGAATTGGAATTGAATCAGGCGTGGGTGAAAATGCTGCAATAGCCCATATACACTTAGCAGATATGCGCTAGAATTAGTAAGTCTCAAAGAGTTCCTACTACACCATTGGAATATGGTGGTTACAACTCGTCAATCTGATTCTCCTTTTTCCAGTGGCAGACTATTGGATGAAGATAAAATTACTAAAGCCCTGAATATGGCTTCCGAACTTGGTGCGGAGTATGCCGAAATTAGGCTCGTAAGCGAGACTACTAACACAGCATCGCTCAAGGACGGCAAACTCGAGAGGGCAATACCTGGTCAAGAGGTCGGCGTAACGATGAGAATACTTGCTGATGGCGCATGGGGTGTCCATTCAACAAGCGATGTTTCTTCGATAATAGGCCAAGTCGAATCGACTTTTAGACTAGCCAAAGCAGTTGCTGCGCGTCGTTCACCATCACAAACAGTCGTCGGCCTTGCAGAAGTTCCTATCATCCAAGACGAAATTCATTGGAAGAGTAATAAGGATGTAAGGGACACTGACCTTGACCAAAGAATCGAGATGATGTTAGCAATCGATAATGAAGCTAAGGATGATGAAAGGATAGTTTCTACTTCTACTGGCTGGTCTGATGAACATATTCACACCGAATTGATGACTACTGAAGGAATGAACCGTATTTGGTCATTCCAAAGGAGTTTGATTAATGGTATGGTTACCGCCAGAGATGGTGACGATGTAGTGTCCTATAGAATGAGGCATGGCGGGGAAGGTGGCTTGGAGGTAATAGAGAGCTGCGACCTTGGAGAAATGGGCAGGAATGCTAAGATTTCGGCCTTGAGATTACTCGGTGCCGAAAGAGCACCATCGGGTAGGTTTCCTTTGGTCGCTGACCGAGATTTGACTGGAGTTTACATCCACGAAGCATTAGGCCATCCCTGTGAAGCCGATTTGGTAGCAGCAGGGGACTCTTGTCTCGAAGGTAGACTAGGTACGACAATCGGCTCAGAGATATGCACTGTTGTCGATGACCCTACATTAAGAGGCGGATATGGTTGCTACCCGATTGACGATGAAGGTGTAGACCCGCGACCAAAGAATCTAATCGTAAACGGTGTACTTACCGAATATCTCAATCACAGAGAAACCGCTCACAGGTATGACCTAGAGCCAAATGGTGGGGCAAGAGCACAAGATGGTCTTCATCATCCTCTTGTAAGGATGTCCAACACAATTATTCAGGGTGGTTCACACCATGACTTAGATGAATTAATCGAAGATATTGAGTTTGGAATATATGCTTGTGGTAGCCGAGGTGGACAGGTTGATACTGGCCGAGGCTCTTTCCAATTCGCAGCACAGGAAGCTTGGATTATTGAAAATGGTTCACTATCTCGTCCGGTAAAAGATGTTAGCGTATCTGGAATGACTTTACAGATTCTAAAAGATGTAGATGGGCTAACTAAAGATTCTCATCTAGCAGCGCCTGGTTTCTGTGGAAAGGGTCAAACGGTACCTGTAGGAGATGGCGGCCCGTTGATGCGTATTAGAGAAGCATTGGTGGGATGATCATGATTCCTGATGATGCGGTTGAGAGGCTACTAGAATCTGCACTAAATATCGGTGCAGCATGCGATAAAGAGAACGTTCAGCAATGGGAAGTTTATGCAACCCAGGGCTATGGTCATTCACTGGAAATAGAAGCAGGACGAATTTCTATGGCCTCTGGTGGCGGCGATGGAGGATTTGGAATTAGAATCGTCGAAGATGGTCGTTATGGGTACGCTCATCTTGTCGACCCTTCATCCGCTTCCAGAGCTATTCAGCAAGCACTCAGCATTGCCAAGCGCTCTCCCTCAATCGAAGGTTTCGAGTTACCAGGTAATGAGTTAGCATCAAAGGTTGGCGGCATGAAAGATAAAGCCATCTTGGACATGGGTCCTGAAGACCTTTTGGAGCAAGGTGACCAAGTTCTTACTCGGGTCGCTGAATTAGATTCAAGGGCTGTTGCAGTAGGCGGAGGCGTCGGAGTAGGTGCTGGCGCAGGAGCCTTGGTAACAAGTAGTGGAATTGAGAATGGTGGTGTACACACATCTCATGGAATCGGTATTCATGTTTCGATTGACGAAGATGAACATCTCACCTCCTCGTATGAAGGAGAATCTTCACGCTCAATTCTTAAAGATTTAACCGCAAGTGTAGACAAAGCAGTACACTGGTCCCAAGCCACTAGGGAAAAGATACCTGGCGGCGCTACAGAAGATTGCCCAGTATTAATGACATCTGGCGGTTTTTCTCCACTATTTTCAGTAGTTGTTCCTACCGCAATAAAAGGTGAAAGATTAGCTAGAGGAGAATCTTTCTGGTCGGGGAAAATGAATGAAATGGTAATTGCAGATCACCTAACTTTAGTCGATGACGGCTTGATGGAAGGTGGAATGTCTTCAGGTTCTAGAGATGATGAAGGAGTGCCCAGTAGAACTCAGACTTTGGTAGATTCAGGTAGACTGAATGGCGAACTTTGGTCGACTAGAGATGCTGCTAAATTGATGGCTGAAGGCAAGGTTGCTTCAGCCCAATCTACAGGTTCTGCGTCCAGAGGTGGCCACACTTCGCCTCCAATTTGTGGATGCAGCGACTTGGTTTTGTCATCTTCCAATCAAACGATGTCTCGAGATAGATTAATCGAAGAAATGGAAGATGGTTATCTGGTTCACAGTGTAATGGGTGCACACACTGCTAATCCTACAAGTGGTGACTTCTCCGTAACAACCTCTACTATCTTACGTGTAGAAGGTGGGCAAATTATTGGCTCACTTTCGCAAGCGGGATTGTCAGGCAATATGGCGAAAGCACTAGCAGGAAGAGTTGTATTAGGCGATTCGAATATACGCAAGGGTTCATACAGCACCGGCTCAATGCATGTGCCGGATATCCTGTTAATGGATGGACTTAGAATAAACCCTGCTTAACTGCCTATACTTTCAGTTTTAGGTTGAACTGGCAGACATCTTCAAGAACCGTCTCCAACAAACAGTAAACTCCACGGAGGTGAAAGGGAGTGTCAATAAAAACCAACCAGCCAGCACGAAAGCCCGAACACCCGTCCTGCGACGGGCCTGAAAATGAGATTAGACCGTCGAGGTGTCGTTAATGTCATCAAATTATGATGCACATGTAGCCGAGGTACTCAAACAAGTACCCGAAGCAGACGCAGAGAAGGTAGCAGAAGCCTTTGCAAGATATGAGACGGATTTCTTAATCCCACCTGTAGATGCAATGCGCTCAGTGTTACGACGTTTCCAGTCTGACAATGGAGTGGCAACTCCCTCACCAAATCAATCGGCTTCATCTCAGAAGCAATCTATTCCACTGAAAAAAGCAGAGAAGTTATCCGACCTTTCTGGCGATGACCGCAATGTCGAGATCGAAGTAGAAATCGTAACCCATAACCCACGAACCACAATGGTCCGTGGCGAAGAAAAGATAGTTCCATACGGTCTAATTGAGGACCAGCCGTTTTCTGAAGGCGGAAATAGAACTCGATGGGAATTCAAGGATTGGGGCAACCATCCAAACATTGCACCTGGAGCCGTAGTTAGGCTAGAAGGAGTATCGGTGAATGAGTACCAAGGTAGGATGAGCATCAATATCAATCAATCTAGCCGAGTTGTAGTTCTTAGAGAAGGCGAGAGGACGGTTACAACACCTGGTGAACCTGTTGAAATCAACACGATCAAGTCTGATGGAAATGTTACTATTGTAGGCCGACTTCTTGCAAGCCGCAAAGACGTAATACATCGAAAAGATGGGTCTGGTACTATTGATATCGTTAGAGGAAGAATCGCAGATGACACTGGAGCGATTGGGTTCTTGTCATGGGAGTCCTTTGACCACGAAGTTGGGTCTTTGTTGAAGATTGAAAACGCTCAGATTAAAGTGTTCAGAGATAATCCTGAAATAAACATAGGTGCATCTTCTCGAATTGAAATCTATCATGATTCTAATTTTTCATCAGCAGATGACTTGGTAGCGAATTCTGTTAGCCGTATTGAAGATCTGCGCGATGGTTCAAGAGATGTTGAAATCATAGTCGAAGTTCAGAAGATGATTAAACGTGACTTCACTGGTAAAGATGGTGAAGAAAAGAGTGTTTGGTCCGGCGATATCGCAGACCCGACTGGTAGATGTAGATGTTCAATTTGGTCTGAACCGCCATTTGATTTCGAAGCAACACCTGTTGTAATTCGCTTACGAGGTGTGCGTGTACGTGCATGGCAAGGCATCCCTGATATCACAATAGATGATGTATCGCAAATAGAAATTCTTGCGGCAGCTCCATGGGGCGATGAAATAGACTTGGCTAACAATGTGGTTGAAGTCCCTCTTTCTGAATTAGCCACAGGTGCTAGCAGAGTTGGAATCTCTACCTCTGGACATGTAATTTCAATACGTGAAGATTCTGGAATAATCAGTCGTTGTACTGAATGCCGCAGGGTGCTTAGAGACGGAGAATGTGCAACTCACGGAGCACAAGAAGGAGAGTCTGATGTGAGGATTCGTATGGTCCTTGATGACGGACAATCTACAATTTCCCTCATCATCAACAAATCTGCCTCGGAAGCATTGATTGGAATGAATGAGCAACGCATAACTGCCGAAATTACCGAAAATGGTACAATGGCCTTTGTTCAGAGCCTAAGAGAACGCTTCCTTGGTCGCCAATTGAAGGCTTCTGGGAGAACTATAGTCGATGAACAAGGAGCAATGCTTCTTTCTGATGATGCGGAGTTAATCGTAGTTGAGTCAGAATTAATTGCGGCTGAATTAAGAGCAAAATGGGGGGTGGTTTGATTGCAACCAGCAAGGAGAGCAAGAAGGCAACCAGCATGGCATATGCTGGCTTCTGAGTTTGGTGAATCAACTTTACATCAACAAGGTTCAGGAGAGTTTGACCCTCTTTTCGTAATCACCAAATTGGGTGCGAAGGTCAACCGATTAGTAGTCGCAGGGCTACTTGAGAGGCTGGAGCCTCGTGAAACCTCCAATGGAGCAACACTTTGGCAGGGCCAAATTAGAGACCCTTCTGGACTTCACTATTTCTCAGTAGGTGATTATGCACCCGAATCCATGCGAGAATTGACAGTACAATTGTCGTCAAGAGTTGATGATGGTGAAACTATAATGCTAATCATGACTGCTAAAGCAAGATATTTCCAATCCGAAGAAGGAGCGGTCTATACTAGTCTTAGACCAGAAGAAGCCGCGATAATTTCCCGTTCAACTTACTGTGAATGGCTGGTAAAAGCGGCAGATGGAATGCTAAATCGTATATCAGACCAGGAGAAATCAGTTTCTTTAGAGAAGTCATTAGATGCTTTGAGGTCTAGTGGTATTCCAGAACACATGTGTGAAAATATTCTGTTAGCTAATGAGCACTATGGAGATATTGATTTAGAGACATACAGATTGAATATCATGCAGACATTGGACATAGCTGAAAATAGAATTCCATCTGCAGTAACGCCAACACCTGCGGCTCAAGTAAACCTAGATGTTGGTAGTGGCGAGGTTGATGTCACTGATTCGAGCGGAGAAGCGCTTGATCTTAAACAGGTTATTCTTGACTTAATCTCACGATTGGATCAGGGCGAAGGCGTTGACTTTGACACATTGCTATCTAATGCAGCTGCTAGAGGTCATGACCGTGATGCGGCTGAAGCAAGTCTTGATGATTTGTCTGAAGAAGGGACTGTTCACGAACCAAGGTTTGGATGGTTCAAGATAACCGTTTGAGGCTTTTTACTCCAACAGGTTCAAGGCCCATTCGCGACCTCATCGGTTTACAGGTGAGACTATGGGAGGAACAGATTTCTTTATTCGCCCAGCAAGCGGAACTTCTAGCGCAGATTGGCTTAGACTTCCGGATGCAGATATTAGCGTAGTAATAACACGTCGAATTACCCGTACTGTGCTCCATGGAGGAGAGGGCGATGATTTGGTAGACGAAGGCGCTGAATCAGCAGTTTATACGGTACGTGGAGAAATGACTTTTGAGGATTACAAAAAGATTCTCAAAATGTTCAGAAGCGGCCAACCTTACATCCATGACCCATTCGAAGAAAGAGACGTCAAAACTGTTTTCGGTAAGATGGAATATGACGGTTCAGATAACATCTACACATTCGAATTCATTGAAGATATACGTTGAGGTGGAATGAATGAGGTCATTGGATGAGTCTAGAGAGATTCTCTATGTCATTAGAACATTAGATGTTCTGATGAGTTCTGGTGTTGGTCTCGAGGCTGCAATTCACTCAATCGCTCAAGGCGGTTACGGAATTATATCCAAAGATTTTGAAACTTTAATGAAAAATATCAACTCCGGTAAACCTATGGAAAAAGAATTACGGAGTCTTATGAAAAAGGCAGAGAACGATGGCTACAAAAGAGTAGTAAATACAATGCTCAACAATATTACACAAAACACTGACATCATTGAAACACTGCGAAAGCAAGGTGAGAGAATGGAAGAAGTACGTACTGAGAAAGTTAAAGATTACATTGAAGATTTGGGTGGAGTGCCTGAAACCTTGTTGTCGATTGGAATGATTGGCCCAATCATACTGTCGATAATTGGAATTATTCCACAACTAATCTCCGGCGGATTAGCCGACATGGTTGGAAATTTAGAACAAGATACAGCTATGAGTATCGTAAACGTTGGTCTATTCATCACATTACTCGGAATGGCATTGGCTGGAATAAAGGCTCACACGAAGGACCCAGGGTTGTGATTTCTTGATTTTTGGTATTCTTGAGATGTTTAGAAACGATCCTTTCTTGTTATTCATGATAACAATTGGAATTGCGTTCGCAATAGGTGGAGTTCCACCAATCATTGAGAGGCAAAGACGCAGGTCGATTGAAAACGATTTACCTGCAATGCTTGAAGCTCTTTCAGACTCTCTAGGTGCGGGGCTAGGTCTCCAACAAGCTATGATGTCGGAAGCAGACCGAAGCACAGGTCTTCTCGGCAGGTTGCTAAAAGAAACATTGGCCGAAAGTCACGCTTCATCATTCGACTCGGCTTTAGCCAATTTTGCTACTAAATCCCGCTCCACACAGGTTCAAAGGGTAATGCACCTCATCTCTACCGCTATAGAGCAAGATGCACCTCTGCAAACCATACTTTCCGACATGTCTCAAGATTACGAAAGATTGAACGATTTGATGAACCGAAGAGAGTCAGATTTGATGGGAAGGTCTATCCTAATCGTAATGTTTGTTTCAATCGGTTTGCCTTTCTTAATCGCATTCATTGTTGGTTTGTTTGCACCAAGAAGCCAAGGTTTCCAACTTGACGAATTCAATACATCTTTCACATTGTTCTTTGGAGCAGCATCATTGGTTGCCATAGGAGTAAGTGGAAGAATGCTAGGGCGTATGCGTTCATCACTTTGGTGGGCACCGCTTTGGATGGCTGTTTCAATGACGATTTATCACGTCGGAGTTCTTGTTATTGGAGGATAATTAAATGCAAAAAATACTGGATCAATATGGAAATGTAACAATCTACATGGAGAATAATCACCCTTCTCCAATGTATCACGTCGATGGTGGAGTAGAGCCAAATCCATATGGCAATCTCGCAGTACTTCTTGGAGACGACAATTTGGAAGAAGTGATGTACAACGGTGGCTCGCAGTGTGTTAAAGTAGCCCACAGAGACCACGGGATGTGTCAAACCAATGTATTTGTCGATGACCAACAAGGATTAGAGATTGCTCGTAACATTGCAGCATTTACGTCGGTTCCTTTAGGAGATGGACCTGGATTAGTTCCTATCTTTGATGGTCGCCTTCCAGATGGAAGCCGTGTGAATGGAACAATACCACCCGTTTCACCCGATGGGCCAACTCTAACAATTCGAAAATTCCGTGATGACCCACTTACAATGATAGATTTGATTAAATTTGGAACAGTAAATCTGCGCCTTGCTGCAATGATGTGGGTTTGGATTGAAGGACTAGATAGCCGGCCTGCTAATTTCGTTATAGCAGGCGGTACTGGCTCTGGTAAAACAACAACTCTGAATTGTCTTGGGATGTATATTCCATGGCACAAGCGTCTACTTACAGTGGAAGATACTGCTGAATTGCAAGTTTATCACGACCACTGGCTAAGGATGGAGACTAGAAGAGAGAGGCCCGATGGAACACCTGCTGTCGACATGAACGACTGTCTGAAATCAAGCCTTAGAATGCGACCTGACCGTATTATTGTAGGAGAAGTTCGTTCTAGTGAAGCATCTACTTTGCTAACTGCAATGAATACTGGTCACGATGGTTCATTCGGTTCACTCCACGCTAATACTGCCATGGAGACAATCACTAGGATGATTAATCCACCAATGAATGTACCTCCAATTATGCTTACAGGTCTGGATTTGATCATCATCCAAGCACGATTGCATGTCAACGGTAAAACAGCTAGGAAGATAACTGAGGTCGCTGAAGTTGCAGGTATGGAAGGTGACAAACCTCGTCTTAATGCAATTTGGAAGTACAATGCAGCAACAGATACCATTGAGGAAACAGGAATTCCTTCTAAGATGCGGGAAACAATCTGTAAAGCCGCTGGAATAACTCCTGCTCAATTTGAGCAACACCTCAATCAGAGAGAGCAGATATTAGCAGATTTACTTCGAAGAGATATCAGAGATATCGATACTGTAACTAAAGTTGTACAAAGTTTCTACGCAACTCGTTAATTGTTTGAGATATTTAGGCGGGCAAGCAAATCATCGACTCCGTCGATTCTACTTCTAACCGAAGATACTCTATCTGCTGCATCAGCAACCGATTCTGCTAGTTCGAGTTCTTCATCGGCTACTGGCTCGTCGCTTACTGCTTTGAATTGCTGAGCTAATCTTTTGAGATCTGCTATAATTGAATCGACTTCAGTATCTGAAACTTTGATACCTGGTGCAATTCGTGGTATTTCAGAAGGTGAAATGTAACCTAACTCTGCCCCAATTACGCCAGCAGCAGCGACAACTCTGGGTCGCAACTCTGAATTGTTAACATCATATCCTTTCTTTTCGAGGAATCGTATTACTAAGGTCTGCTGAGTATCTCCATAAGAGCCTTCAGACTTTTCTAATATTGCTTCAACTAGTTGTTCAAGGCCATCGATATTTCTTTCAAGTCTGTCGAGGGTTCTTCTTTCACCAGCCTGAAGATGAATTGAACCATGCTGCAACAGTCGAATCACTCGAGTTCTTCGAGCGGTTTTAGGGTCGCTTGCTGCGATTTCTTCATCTAAAGAAATTTGTAAGTCGAATAGTGCATGTAATCTTCCTGAAACTGAAGGGAGTCGTAAATCAAGATTTAATTCCCTTGCCTTTTCTTCAAAGGCCATTCTTGCTTTGACCATGTTTCCTTCAGTAGATTTGATCATCTCTGGCAAAACTTCTCTGAGAATATTACGTGCTTCTTCAAAGCCACGTAAAGCCTCTCTTTCTCTCCAAGAGTTAGGCATGGAGTGAATCGCTTCCTTCTCTGCTCTAGCCATCGCATCAAGAGAAATTAGTCTCGCTTTAACATAGTCTGCAGCATTTGAGTCGTTTACTGGAAGGCCATGTGCACTTAGGCTGGAAATAAATGCATTCACATCCTCGGAATCACTGATTGAACCAACTAGTAGGTAATCTCTGCACAATGCATCGATTTCGGCAGTACGGCCTTCAATCTCTATCACCGACTCGGTCAGCTCAACAACCGGTGCAATGGGTAGAGGTTCTACAATCGCACGAGGTGCGATGTCAATAATCTCAACTTCACTAACATCTTCAATATCTTCCATAATTTCAATTTCTTCTGAAATTACTGGTACTTGTTGTGTTACTGGAGCACTAACTTGGCTTGTTATGTTGTCATAATCCTCGGACGGTGATGGAATGTTGATGAGTTTAGGCTCTCCTCTTGGTCTTCTGAGACTCTTTTTGATTACTCCCCATGAACCTGATTGTGATGTAAGAACTCCCGCCACACGCATCAGAAGTGCCTGTTTGGCTCCAGAACGAGGTAAATCTAGTTTTGAACATAGGTCGTGTAACTGGTCCCTTGACAAAATATCTAATTTTTCAGGAGTAAGTTGTTTGGCGTCATGATTTAGATGAAGGAATAGCCTTTGTCTTCTTTCACGAATAGAACCTGATTTTTTGACTCCGAATACGGCGAGTACCTGACCTATATCGTTGTTAAGGATAGAATCTATTCCTTCTGGTGAGAAATCCCAGTCATCTAAAACTAGGTCGGCAATGAGCCTACCACGAAGAACTTCTACCGAGCCGTTACGTGAAAGTCCATGCTCTGCACATATCTCTTTGAGGCGATCTAATCTTGCCTGATGGAGTTCAGAAAGAAGGGATTGCTTATCGTTCAATTGCATTCCTCCAATCTCTCTCCACTCCTCTCCATATTTGAGGTTGCACCCCAATAAAAGTGCTTAGAGACACTTTCTCAGAGGGTATTTTTCACTCCAAAGCCCCTAAGGGCTAAGTGCATTTCCGCTTTTTCCATAATCAACACCTTCAAACAGATGCGACTTAAGGGAGTTTTGAGGGCGAAGCATGGGACGGTATGAGAGGATAGCCAAAGGTTCACTCAAAGAAGCGTCTTCCCTTGCTTCAGGAATTATCGAATCCATCAGGTATGACTTGAGAAGAGAGGAAGTTCGCCTTGAGGAAGAGATGCATGATAGAGTTGAATCTGTGCAAACTACTCTCAACGAGGTTGCTAGCATTCAAGATGCAATCATTGCAGGGTCTTTAGAAGTTAAAAAAGAACTAGAAAAGGCCCGTAAAAAAATGATAAAAAACGGGGATCGTGAATGGATGTCTACACAAATAATAGGCGGTGCAATTCGTTTAGGCGAACTTCGTTCACTCCATATCGATGCTGTTAGAACGATTCAGAGCGCTCTTGCTAGGCCACCTTCTGCTGTCGACATTATTGAAAGATTAACTAAAGATTTACTCAAATTATCTGGGTCATGGGAATCATCTGCTAGAGAAATAGATGAATCTATATCTGAAGTTGTAGATTCAAACGCTCCTCTTGAATTGATAGAGCTATCTAGAGAATTAAACAATAATGGATATGATTTAATTTTGGCAGGAGATAACAGAGAACCTGCTAATATTGAAAGTTGTAGAGCAAAGATAAGAGATTTGACTGGTGAAGATATACTGAATTAGTCTTCATTTTCTTCTTTCATCATAGGAGAATAGATTCTATCTTCTGACAATCTTCCTTTAGAGACTAAATCATCGATGTACTCATCCATCAATTCCTTCATCCTTCCACGCATCTCTTCCTCAGGACTCTCCCGCATAATTTTCAATAATTGGTTCCAATTGTTGAGTACCTTCAATGATGCTGAGTGGCTTTCAGCAGGGACGAATATTTTTTCTACTCCTGCAGTTACAGAACCGTCTCTGTTAAGCGTTTCAAGTGCTAAATCTATTCTGATTTTACCGCCTTTTACCTCATCTTTGTCACTAACTATTCCGAGTCCAGGTAATTCGTCACCAGTTCTGGCGGCTTCTCTAAGAATTGTACCTACCTTTCGTTGTTCAATCATCAAAGCGACTTTATCATGCATGCTTGAATCGATATTGTCTAACATCATCATTTCAAGGCGCAAAGATAGTGCTGCTCCAGCGTCAACAATTTCTGTAATGCCAGTTATTGGGAAATCTATTCTAGATATTAGTACGGTGAAACCATCTAATGGTACCGGAATAAACCTGAATCGTTCAGGATTATCTCTTTGCATTCCTAAGGTATGCCTTCTTGTTCTGAATGGCAAGGTTGCATGCAATGCTCTAGGAATGATATAACCATCAATTGAGTTATTCTTTCTTAATTCCTCAAGCCATAAGGTTCTCTCAAAAGTATCGTCAGGCGCATCACCAAACTCCTCTGGCAACATTACATTGATGTCTTTACGAAGTCTGATCATTTGACGGCGAACAATTTCACAATCTGCAATAATTACTGCACCCTTTGGAACGTATTCGGGTTTGTCTTCGCCTACAAGGACTCTAGTAGGCTCCCTTCTAGGTAATACGACTGATGCTGTTAAGTCTTTATCTCGGTTCTCAAACCACCATCTTCCAGAAGCGGCAACCAAATCACCGTGACCTTCACGCAATAACTCAATCGCAGACTCAATATGAGGGACCGGTTTTTCAACTAAAGTCATACTATCTGGATGACTATCGATTAGTTTCTTGATATGTGTGTGGACGCCATCTCCCATTTCTGGGCACAAAAGGATTTCAAATCGTCCTTTTTCGCTCATCTCATCCACCTCGGCCAGCAGATGCCGGCGTTCAAAGGGCGCCCGCCACTCGTTAAGAAGGCGACCCTTGTGGGATGTTCCATGGAGGACAATAATGCACTTGATTATCTTGAAGATTTGCGCGACTTAATCAATGCTAATTTAGAAGCCATGATTCAAGAGCAGTGCGTTATTTACGGCGAAGTTGCAGAATTGTCTGGTAAGATTTTACTAGCGGGAGGGAAGAGACTTCGGCCAATACTTTCTCTTCTGTCATACCAATTATCGGGTGGCGAGAATCTAGATGAAGTAATGCCTCTAGCTTTGGCTTCAGAATTTATTCATACAGCGACACTGATTCACGACGACATAAACGATGAATCATTGACACGTAGAGGTCAAGCTACTCTACATGCTTTAGTCGGGCAACCTAAGGCCATAATTGGCGGGGATTGGCTCTTCGTTCAGGGATTCGGACTTGGTGGTAAGTATCGTGAAGAAATCGTTGAAGTTATGGCAAGTTATTCATCACGCCTCGCCAGTGCAGAGTTTAGTCAATTAGACCATGTATTGGATTTGTCCACTTCACCAGAACATTACCTTGAAATTGTAAAAGGCAAGACTGCAGGTCCATTTGCGGCTGGTTGTAAAGGTGCGGCTCTAGTTGCAAATGCAAGTCAGGATAAATGCGATGAATTATTCAAGTTTGGAATGGAATTAGGTGTTGCATTCCAATTAGTTGATGATTTACTAGATATCCGTGGCGATGAACGAATGGGTAAACCTCGAGGTGCGGATGTTTATGAAGGTAAAATGACACTTCCTCTTATTCATGCTTTGACACTACTACATGGCGAGCAGCGAATCAGATTAGCCGAATTAATTCGCAATTTTGACGACTCATTATTTGATGAGTTGATCTCATTACTAGAACATGCAGATAGTTTACGGTATTCTGAGATTCTAATCAACAATCACCTGGAAAGAGCGATTGGCCATTTAGATAATTTCGAAGATTGTGACGCTAAGCAATTGCTTAAACATGTAGTTAGAATGGTACAGGACAGACACTCTTGAGGTGAGGGCTTGACAGAATCGTTTGACCATGATGTAATCGTTATCGGTGGCGGACCTGCTGGAAGCACCGTTGCAAGGTATGCTGCTGAAGGTGGAGCGGATGTTTTGGTCATCGATAGAAGAGATCCTATAGGGACGCCATTGCAGTGTGGAGAATTAGTTCCCTCCAATGATGAAATGCGACGTCTATGTCCTGATGTACCCGACATGGATGACCTATTCCAAACTCCTAAGGATGCAATATCTCGTCATTCAACAAAAATGCATTTGGTACCACCTTCGGGTAAACCCTTGAAGTTTGATTTTGATGGATATGTCCTAAATCGAGTAGCACATGATGAGTTTTTAGTTGAGTTGGCAAAGAAGTCAGGTGCGAAGTTCCTAATTGATTCTAGAGTAGATAGGGTTGATGGAAACAAAGTTCTTCTCCATAATGGAGATTCATATACTGCAAAAGTAATTGTTGATGCAGGTGGTCATAATGGGCCAATTCGGAAAGAATATTGGAATGAAAAGTCGATAAAAATACCAGTAAAATTTGTTTTGATGGATGGAGACTTTGGTGAAGCAGTAGAGCTTCACTTTGGTTCAATGGCTCCAGGCGGATATGCATGGATGTTCCCTAAAGGAG
>CASIBX010000034.1 GCA_949373075.1 Candidatus Poseidoniaceae archaeon
AGGTTTCTAGCAACTTGGTCTCATCGAGGGTTGTTATTTTTCCTGACTGCATTAGTGGATTTCCTTCAACCCACAGGTCAAGACACTGCCCACCATTGTAAATCAGATTCGAGATATGCCTCTCGTTATCTTTGCCAACTGGGTTCATGCGAATGTCATCAAGATTCCAAACTGCCCAATCCTGGCTGCCTGTGGTGGCCATTGCAAATGCTTCCTTAGCGACTAGTGCTGATGCATCCCAGTGGTCATGGCGTTGCACCAGGCACGCCATACGTGCTTCGTGAGCCATGTCTAGGCCTGAGCCGCTTGAAGCGGGGCCATCGGTGCCTAAGCGCACTTCTACGCCTGCTTCCTTGTATGCAGGCAGTGAGGCAGTTCCTCCACAAGCTAATTTCATGTTTGAGGAAGGGCAGTGAGCAAGGATTGCTTTTCTTGCAGCCATAGTTCTCATCTCAGATTTCTTGACCCAAGAACCGTGAGCACAAATTGTTCGTTCAGGGATGAAATAATCTAGACTATCGAGATATTCAATCGGGTACATTCCCGACTTGTCAAAGCAATCTGCAACCTCTTTGCGAGTCTCGGAAACATGTATTGAGAGATGAGCATCGTGCTTTTCTGCCAACTCTTTACCGGCCAGTAATGTATCTTCATCACAGGTGTAAATTGCATGAGTTGCAACTCCGTACTGGACTTTATCTCCTGCTTTATTCGATGCTAATTGTGCATCTAATTCTCTGCGAACTGAACCATCATCATCACCTTGCGGCGGCCATTGAGTTTGCGGGCCACAAATGATTCCTCGCAACCCAGCTTCGTTCAAAGCAGAAACAATTGATTCAGGGAAGTGGTACATGTCACAGGCAAAAGTAGAGCCGGTCTTGATCATCTCTGCTGCTGAAGCCAAGGCACCGATACGCGCATACTTTTTTGTGAGATTCATCTCTGTAGGGAAGATTGACTTCTCTAGCCATTCTTGAAGCGGAAGGCCGTCTGAGAAATCCCTGGCATTGAGTTGCATAGGCAAGTGAGTATGCCAATTTTGGAATGAGCGTGTGATCAATTTCTTGCTGCCATCTAGGTTGTGAACAACGTCCTCATCACCATTTGAGACGCTCCAAGCCCCGTCAGCATGTAACAGGAAGTCGCCCGAGTGCGTCTGTTGATTTTCATCAACTAACACCGCATTGGTGTAACGTACTGAGGCTTCGCCCATGTAGGGGCGAGAATGCCATTTGCTGTGAATCTTGTGAAGACATAATTCGCAAGAAATGTTGAATAGTTGAATGCCTAGACGATGTTATGACAGTTTATCTTGTGTACTGGACTCCTGAAAACATTTCACTTTGTGAGAGGACTTCTGGCTGGTCAATGTCATGCTGGGGCTCTAAATTAGAAAACTTCTCAACACATTGGAAGAAAGGCGATGTTGCATATTTCATTAATATCGATTCAGAAGGTCACAGTTCAATTTTCGGTAAACTGACTTTGGAACATTTCGCCAATTCACGCGAAGAAGCTGAGGAAATCATTGGCCGGCCCTTAACCGCTGCTCCATTCAATCAGTACTGGATTGGAGAGAAACCTTGGCTAAAATTACATGATGTAGATTGTAGAGATTTACTAATGACTCTCACTTTCAAATCTGGCAATAAATTGAAAGAAGGATTCGACGGACGATCTTTCCAAGCCCCTAGGCCTTTGACAGAAGAAGATGCTCAAACAGTTGAAGCACGCTGGCTCGCCTTTACTGAGTGAATCACTTGCTGTTTTACGACGTCTCCAGTCAGTAAATTGAACGCAGTAAGTTGCGGCTCATCGCCACCATAGCAACAGGAATCGATGCCTATAGCTGCAGGTCTGCTGTTGAGCAACTCAACTTCAGATTCCCATATTTCAGATTGCTTTAGGCCGAAACCAGGCATTGTTGAATGCCCAAATATCACAGTTCGATTTTCATCAACAGGAGTTATTGCATTGTGAAATTCTCCTCGAACCCACATCAGAGTATCCGTCGATTGCAGGTCAAGGTCTCCATCCCAAGGAGAGTATCCAGCATGAACCAACCTGAAGTCGTCTAGAACAATGTGATGTGGCTGAGCATCAAGCCATGCCAAATCCTTGGCCGCTCTTTGCTTTAGGTCAAAGCGAGAAAAGTCGCCACTTGTTCCAGTGAAGTCGTCGATATATGATTGAGCAGTAGCTCTTCCTCCGATGTAATACCAACCCGCTTGTTGTGCAGTCATCGTTCCGATATTATCTACATCAAATTGTTTGAGCATCATTTCTTCATGGTTTCCAAGTACACAGAATATTTGCGAGTCCTCTCTGGCTATGCGAATAACTTCACATGACTTAGGTCCCCTGTCAACCAGATCACCCAGTAGGACAACACGGTCAATCGAATCTAGATTAAGGGATTCAATCAGGGCGGCAAGAGTATCTGCATGGCCATGGACGTCTCCAATTACCCAAACGTTACCTCCATTGTCGAGAGTTGATTGCAATTCCTCCTCAATTTTTCTGTTCCTTCTTCCATGCATAGTATCACACCCACTCATCATTATCTACAGAATCTTCTTCCTTCAGCCAAATCATTTTTCCACAGCAATTAGCAGGCATCAATCTGAAATGTTCAGTAACTAAAATGAGAGTTCCAAATGGGATTTCCCCATTGCATCCCGGGCAAGAGTCAAAGCACTCTTGAGCATCACTCAAAGCAAGAACTTCTTCCTCTTCGAACCCCTTGCTCAAGGCTAAGTGTGGTGGTATTGGCAACTTTTCACCAAGTAACTGAACCTTTTCTCTATCTCCTGAGCCCCAGTGAAGATAGCCCCATGAATCAATATTCTCAGGTGTCATTAGGCTCATTTTTCTGAAAGTAAGACGTACCTGTTCTATCGAGTATACTTCGTAAGGGACTTCGTGAAGGTCGACTTCAAACTCCTCATCGACAAAAACATACAGCGGTTTTCCGATGAAGTTGTCAACGAAATCTCGTCTTGGAGCATGTCTGTGTCCCTTCCACCAACCTAATTCATACTCTATTTCAGCGCTATCGCACAGCCTTTGGAAGACAGCATTCCTTACAGAACGAGTAACTTTCTCTATGCTACTAGCTTGTTTGATTATGATTTCATCATCTATTCTTGCGGCTATTCGCCATATCTTGTTTTCACTAATTTTTGCCATTAAATCACCTTCTCAATCGTCTGTAAATAGATCCAAAATTCCTGAAATACCCGTTCAAGAGAATTGCTCTATCTTACCATATTATTTGCCATTAGTCCGTTATTAACCTGACGAAAATTGTTCTAGTTTCCGAGGTTAATGTCAATCGATTGTCCCCATTCTGCAGGTACGACCCCGCCTTCAATAACGCCCCAAATAACTGGGTATTCGGGCTCATTTCTTGGTGCACCACCGTAACCGTCAGTGAGGTATAGTACAACTTCAGGACGCTCATCAGATTCGTTTAGTAAATCAAACACAGGATGGAAGTCTGTACCCCCTCCGCCCTTCAATATGAAATCATCAGGGATGAACGGTTTATCCATGTCAAAGATTACATCTTCATGGATTTGCAAGTCACATTGAATCAGTCTTAATTGATATCCTCCAAATGAATTCAGGATTGCATACACTTCACTTACGAATGTCTTGACAATATCACCAGATGTAGAGCCACTTGTATCGATTGCAATTACAATGTTTAGCTGCTTTTCCTTTTGCATTGAAGGCAGGTACATCTTCTTGTAGACGTGTCTTCGGTTTGGAGGGAGCCATTTCCTGGTACTGTTAAACATTGGAGTGAGGAATTGTCTCAGGATTTCTTTCCAATGCATCTTGGACGAGAACAAGTCATCGATGTGGTCGCTGTAATTTTCCATGTCAGTTCCGCGCTCTTTGCATTGCTGAGCGGCAGCCATCATCTTGTTTTTCCAGTCCTTCCAAACATCATCAGTTCTCCTTGGTCTGAAATCAGAATCGACCTTAGCAGTGATGTTGTCCTCTCCGTCTTTTTCAATCGTCGACCAGCCATCAGTACCATCATTTCCCGGCTCAGTATCTTCACCAGGCGCGCCGTTACCATGGTCATCCAAACACTCTCCTCTCATCTCGATTTTTCCAGACTTGATCAGTTCGAAAACAGTCTCAGCAGATTCGCCTTTGTATGGACGATATAGGATAGCTCCTATTGGAATTTTGAATCCATCGTCTTCAAGCAACGAATTGACTTCATGGTCGATAGCATGATTCCACATTTCATGGTCTTCAATTCTACCATGTTCACGGCTGAAATGGGATAGACCACAATGCCAAATCTCGTGAGCAAGGATTGTCATTCTCTCTTCCTTGGTCAAATCGTTAAGGAAGTAAGGATTGAAGAAGATTCTCTTGCCATCTGTTGATGCGGTTACACATCGGTGGTCGACCACAGGAATTAATTCGAGATTCATCGCTAGAGTTCCTATGAACGGTCTCCATCCAAGTAACTTCATTCGGTCGTTTGTCCAATCCTCGAGAGCAACCAATTTAGCACCTTCATCCTCCTCGGATGGCTTTGCAAAGTTAACTTGTTTCTCATTAATTTCAGACATTTAAACACCTCAAACAACTATGCGGTTTTCCAATTCTTCATGAGGGTATGGTCGAGCAGTGCTTCGATGAAATCATCATTGCCCTGAGCATCCATCACCAATGTAATGTCGTGGTACAACAGTTGAACCCAGTCGTTAGGGAACTTCAACATGACCTCAAAGAACCCGTTTAGAAGCGTATCTGGCTCCTCATGCTGACGCATATTGTGAACAATCGCCGATAGCATAGCATATCTTTGGTCAGGCCTCTTAGGGATTGTCACCTTGATTTCTCCAGCCAGCATCTTGCTAATATCTGGAATTTTACCACTCCAATTTAGGAAGGCCATGAATTCAATAGCAGTACTTTCTCCAACTAAACCCTCGACTATAATCTGCATCAAGTCAGCATCTAAGCCTCTCTTGTCGCCCAATTCAAGCTCCATAGCGACTCTTTCCCAACTCCTAGGACTTGGCCACCCTCTCTCCTTGTTTCCTTCCATCGAGAAAAGTTTCTGAGGCAGGTAACGAATGAAACCTGTAACTCTGGGGTCGAGGTTTTTGATGAGAGCCCAATCTAGCCAACTAGCGGCATTGGCACCTACTTCAAGGTGGCAGAATCTGTTTGCCAGAGCACTTGACATTGTACGAGCAACAGCAGCATCTCCTGTTCTGTTTCCAGCAGCGACGATGTACCAGCCTTTTGGGACTTCATACAATTGGCCTAGTCTGCGATCGAGGATGAACTCGTATGCAGCGACTTGGAGTGTGCTGTCTGCAGCGGTAATTTCATCGAAAAGAATGATTCCTTTCTCCGGAGTACCATCAACACCAGCTCTAGGCCAGTCGGAAGATACAATCCAATCGATACCCTGTTTGTCATCACGAGGTACAGGTAGTCCGCGAATATCGACAGGCTCTCTTTGAGCCAGCCTTACATCGATAAATCCTATATCGTTCTCCTTACAGATGTCGCTGATGAATGTAGATTTGCCTATTCCAGGTGGGCCCCAAATCATCAATGGTGGGACCATGTTTGCATTTGCAGGATTATCCCAAAGGATATCCAACTGATGTTGTAGTAGTTTCTTTGCTTTTGTTATACTTGTTACGTTCATATTTTTTCACCTATTGTGTTCCTCTCTTTTGCCAATTTCTCAGGTATGGCCACCGCAGAGGTGCAGTTTTACCTGTTTCGAATGCTCTTTGACCGGCAATGGAAATTGCGTTGATCATCATAGATTCATCGCTGTTAAATTCCTTGTCTGATGCTATTCTCTTGAGCACCATTCTAGCACGCGAAGAATTGGTTCGCTCAACGACGCCAATCAATAGTGCGGCCTTTTTCCATGATGCGGTTTTCATGCTTGCAATACCATCTATCAATTTGCCAATAATCGGCTTTGTTGCAACTCTTGAGTTGCCCAAATGATAAACTGTAAACTCGCAGCAGAACGGGTCGGTGTTGATTTTTGGATTTGTATATAGGCTTTCAGCCAAACTTACCAGTTTACGTTCAGCATAGCTATCTCGCCCAACAGTATTGGCTGCACTGAGTGTTGAAATCAACAAATTTCTGACAACTTTATTTTCACCTAAATGGCGGCGGCGAAGGTGCCTTGGCTGGAAATTAACATTGTTATCTTCCATTCCTAAGAATTCAACTCCAAGATTGGTATTCAACCAGATTTCTAAGTCTACTCTTCCAAAAGGCATCACAGAGTTGTTTGGTATTTCCCATTCATCCGATTCTCCAGAATACATTGGGTTCCATTTGCCACCTTGGTTTCCATCGTTTACAGAACCGATTATCAACTTCGGCATACTCGTATTCATTTCAGATAGAGCGTTTCGTATCTTGATAATGTGTTTAGGGTTAAACCCTCTAGAAATCAACGATGCAATAATTCTCATCGCTTTGTACTGGTCGAATAACGATAGATTGTATTCGCACCAACTGGAAAATGCTTCGAACCCCTCCTCAGAGTTTTGCTCAATCAAATGGATAAGTTGGGAGATTTCAATTCCGAAGGAAAGTTCTTCATCACTTACCTCAAACGCAGATGAGAAGTGGCAAAGTCCTCCTTTCCCCTGGTAACCGTGGGGGATGATGGTTATCCCGCCCATGTCTTTGCAACTGATGATATCGTTGGCTGTGAGGTGAGCTTTGAAGTGTGGAACTTGAAGTTGGGCAACCTGTAAGTCATACCATTCAGGAACCTTTTGCCAGAAGCCTCCAATCGATAGAGAATTCTTCTTTCTTGGTTTAGGCTGTAGGTTCAACCTATCACCAAAACCGATTATTGTGTCCACATTTGGGCTCTTTAGTAATGAGCAGGTTAGGGCTCTTCTTCGAATATTTAGACTAGTTAATACCGGTCCTCTGTGAACCACGAAGTTGCGAATAATTCGACTACCTGTAACTGTGATAGAATCGAGATGTTTGTCTCCGATAACGGAAATGTGCGACCATTCACCGTCAATTTTCAGTTCAGAAACTTCCTGAGGTTTGATCATCAATGCATCCATTTCACCACATTCGATATTGTGGTCACGAGTTACTATCGCACCCCATAGGAAACCGCCTAAGGGCAAAGTAGGGTTAGATGCGAATCGGTGTAAATTGTAATAATCGTTTTTATCCTTCACACGTATTTCTTCAAAGGACCCTTTGATGCGAATCGTTTGTTCAGGGAACCGATTGAAGTAAATGATTGAACCCGGCTTTTCGACATGAATCTCTTCGAGAGAATCTATATCTTCCAAAGTTAGAATACTCCCATATTCTACCTCTCCTATGTTGATGACTTTGACATCGTTGCCAACGAATCTCAAATTATCATCTAGGTATGTGATGTTAATCTCTGGCTCTCCTGGTGTTGCTTTGTAAATTGTTGTCATCCTAACCCACCTCTATATTGTCTACTAAAATTAATACTGATTATTTACCAAACCTTCAAAATAAAAATCAGAAATAATCATCAATTGTTCTACCAAAATGCGCTTCCTGCTGTTTACAGTTCTGCCCACCTTAGTAATATCACGTGGGACCTTCTTAAGGCGGCCGGTTTTGGACACGGTTTGGGAAGTTAATTTCATTAAAATATAACTACATGAATTCTGAAACGTATTGAAATTACATGAAAAGGAGCGCAAGCAAATCCTATATTTTTAGAAATGTCCTTTCCAACACCCCTAGGTTTCATAGATGGACAATCTTGGGGTTTCTATCGCATTAATCATCGAGTTAGTTTTCGTAGTTGAATTGATTCCTACAATAAATTGAATGTTTTCTTCTTTGCAGACAGTGCTAACCAAGTCCATCATCGCAATCGCTTCAAACTCATTTAGAGTCTCTACATTGAATGGCGTCAACACAGGTGCGCTCATACCGTACGTCCTCTTCTTCATCACAGCTTGTGCTAAATTGGTTAGTAGCCGAAGTGGAGAAGGCATCCTGGTTCTGGATGAATGCCTTCTACTGGCGAATGAATCAACATCACCACTCGTCGACCAGCGACCCTCAATGTCTAATTCAATTCTCGAATCTACCAAACCAATCATCCTAGCCCAGTTATTGGATAAAGATACCATGCAAGACCTAGAATAACTATCTAGAGGCTTGAAAATAAGAGAGCCGTTAAGATACAAACCTCCATCATCGATGATTATTGGTTTGTTGAATTTACCTAGTGTCTGGATTGCATTTTGTCCATGGTATGTTATTGTCGAGCCTACCTTTTGCAATCTTGCTTCGGTTGAGAATTGCCCAATAAAGCATCTCTGAAGAATATATTCGCTCTTCTCAGTTTTGAATCTAATAGCGCATACCGTTTTCTTAACGTCTCCAAGCAAATGCTTTCTAGACATCTTTACATTACCTTTTGACATTAGTTCTGGATTATGATTATTTGTTGCAAACATCGCCCGCAGGAGTGTTAAAAGGTCGTTGATCTCAAAGTAATATTCAGCACTAATCGTTGTATTATTTTCCTCTAATGAGGCCGAGAATGGATACCACATCTGGCCATAACCATCATGAGAGAATTCAATAATTTCCCTTATGGTTTCCAATTCCAACTCACCTTCTTTGCAAATTTTTGAAAGTGAGATGTGATGATTGGATTTTGATAGATAGTGTTTGCTTGGGTTTTGTAATAACCTGGGATTCGAGTTCTATTGACTCTAATCGGATTGACTCTACCGTTAACGAACCTTGAGGTTATCATGAATTGACAATCATTCTCGGCTGCAATATGCTTTATCGCATCATTCAAACCCTTCATGCTTGAACGGTCTAGGCCCATTCCAATCTCATCGATTAATACAACTCTTGAGAGGTCATCTTCCTCGATTGTAGCTAGCATTGTCAAAATCTTGGCTAATACGAATACGACTCTCATATTGCCTGAAGCGAGTGCGGATAGGCGTACTCGCTGACCATCATCATAGACAGCCTTCATTTCATTTCCAGACATCTCGACCTTTACGACCTTCTGATTGGTTATCGGAAGTAAGACGTTTAGTTTGTCAAGCAAATCTTCTCTGTAGACAAACATTGAATCAGCATTTAGCCCTATTTCGGCTAGTCCAAGTAAAGAAGTCTCGACGTGAAGTTGCGAAACCATCGAGTAAGAAAACCGGTTTCAATTTGGTCAAATAACCTACAACTTGGCTGTCTCGAAAGAACTCCCTTTCTTCATCACCATCTTCACCGATGTATAGATGAAGGTCAGTGGTATTATCTCCATTCATAACTCGTCGCAGGTAGTGGGCCTTACCATCGGCGATGAATTTTATTTCCAACAACGATTGGTCTGAATTATTATTCGGATACCACTGTTTGTTCCACCTCTTGCTGGTTTCAGGAGATAGCGTTTGAGTTATCAGGGTGATGAGCGAAGATTTACCTGAAGCATTCCCCCCAATTATGCTGTTTAGCCCACTATCAAATTCAAAGGTATGAACACCGCTAAACGCCATGAAGTCTCTGCAAGCAATAGAGATAATTTTTGTTACAGGTATTTTCTGATGTTCAATCATAATTCCTACTTCCCTGCCAACCATTCATTGACAAGGCTCTAAAAAACCCCACGGAAATTTTTCCTAACGGGTAAGTCGATTCAGTTATTGGTGGTCTAGAGGTTTAGAAATGGAAAAACGGAACTGCTCTGCTGATTCTTCCAATGAAGCAAGGCCAGGCAAAGTCCTGCCTGCTAGAAGTTCTAGAGATGCTCCTCCACCGGTAGAAACATGTCCCATTTTGTCAGCTAATCCTCGCTGATTGACCAGTGTAGCAGTGTGTCCTCCACCCATCACAGCATAGCCTTCACTTTCCGCACAGGCGTTCAGCATTTCCACAGTTCCCAAAGCGAAGTCAGACATTTCGAACACACCTGCTGGGCCGTTCAAAATGATAGTTCCAGCACTTTTAATCGCTTTAGATAATGAACGGATACTGGTGATCCCTAAGTCAAATATTGGTGCTTCAATAGGCAAGTTTGCAAGAGGGTGGTCTACTCTATTTCCTGCAATGTGAAGCGCAACATCACTCGGCATGATGATGCATTCAGGGAAGTCGACTAACAATTTACTAGCGGTAACAATTGTGTCATCCCAACTATCTCCAAGTTCCTTCTTCAAGAAGTTAACATTGAGTTCTCCAAGATCAATACCTGAAAGGTATAGGAATAGATTAGCAACTCCACCAGTAACCCAAATGTGGTCACATATTTGTCCCCTAAGCATGTTGTCTGCAACGATTACCGAATCGTCTACTTTGATTCCTCCAAGCACTGCAATACATGGCCTCTGAGGGTCATCTAATGCTTGGCCAAGTTTAGCAAGTTCATGATTCATCAACTCTCCAGCAATGCATGGTATTACATTGGTAAATCCAACAATGGATGGTGAACTTCTATGGGCACAAGCAAATGCATCATTGACAAAAGCATCTGCGATGAGTGATAGATTCTGGACGATTCTGGTTTCAGATAAAGTTGCAAAATCTCCTTCGACATTGTTTTCTTCTTCATCCATACGGACATTGTTCAGCATCAATAAATCGCCATCTTCCATTAATTCAATAGCGGTTAAAGCCTTCTTCCCATAGATGTCATCTACCCACTTTACATTACGTCCTAGTAACCGACCAAGTTCTCTTGCATGGCCTAAGGTTGAGGTAAAATCCTTTTTTCCTGGGCGTGATTGGTGAGCTAACAATACGACTTTGGATTTAGATAATCGATTCAAAGTCGGAAGGATTCTTCTGATTCTTGTATCATCCAAGAATAGATTTGTTTCCGGGTCTAGAGGGGAATTGATGTCTACGCGAACTAGTACAGTGCGCCCGTCGAGGTTGACCTCGTCGAGGGTGAGGACCCTTGCCATCAGTCAATCCGACTAGCCTACGGTTTTTCATACGACCGGTCCAAACGCGCGTCCCTTACTGAGCAAAGGCGCGAAATCTCATATACCCATATTGAACGATGGTAAGCATGGCGCGCGACAATCCTCTCGAAGGTGCTCGCAAACGTGCCAAGACAACCACATCATCCTTCGGAGTCTCAAAGAGAGAAGGGCACGACTCTTCAGTATACTACGGTTCTAGAATGTATGACGATTTAGTATCGCAAAGGGATGTAGGGGATACTGCTGAATTACCAGAAGAATTAGCAAATATTGTCATCAATGGAGATTCAAAGTCTATGGCTATTCCAGATAATTGTGTTCACCTTGTAGTTACTTCACCACCCTACAATGCATCGAAAACCTATGATGAGGATTTGTCACTTACCGAGTATCTAGAAATGCTTCATCAAGTATTTGCTGAATGCTATCGAGTTTTGGCACCTGGTGGCCGAATGGTGGTAAATGTCGCAAACTTAGGACGTAAACCGTACATTCCGCTAACCAGTCATGTCAACCTCATAATGCATGAAATCGGATTCATGCACAGAGGAGAAGTAATCTGGGACAAATCGGCAAGTGCTGGATCATCATGCGCTTGGGGATCTTTCCAATCAGCCTCTAATCCGTGTCTAAGAGATATCCATGAGTACTTGTTGATATTCTCAAAAGGCGATTACAAATTACCACGTTCAAAGAGTGAGAGGGCCAATGGGCGAATCGACACAATTGCCAAAGATGAGTTCATTCAACAAACCAAATCAATTTGGTCATTCCCGACCGAGTCGGCTAAGAGAGTAAATCATCCTGCACCATTCCCTGTCGGATTACCTAAACGCTGTATCGAAATGTTCACTTTCTTAGGAGATGTTGTCCTAGACCCATTCCTTGGTTCAGGAACTACTGCAGTAGCTGCTAAGATGAGTGGTCGTAGATACATCGGTTGTGATCTATCTACTGAATACTGCGCTATCGCTGAAGAACGTCTGGCACTGACCGAAGCCTATGTGCCAATAATTGCTCAAACCGAGTAATCACAATCCGCCCTTATTCGGTTCATCAAATGATGGTGCAGACATGTGTGTGGTCATCGGAGCAGACATATGGTCTGGGTTGGTATATGTCGAAGTTTGTACCGTTCCCTGATTATTCATCATCATATTAGTCGCTGGCGGAGCATACATCACCTGTTGCTTATTGTCCTTCATAGTCAAGGCCATTATTCCACCAATAATCAAGAATAAAACTCCACAGCAAATACCACCGAATCCACCTATGACTCCAAGTGCTGCGATTCCAATGTCCTCTCCAAGCTCTTCCAGAATTTTGTCATCATAGGTTACCCAGACACTTTGGTTGGATTCAAAAGAAAAATTTCCAGAATAACAGGCGTAACAAGCTCGACCAATCTTAACAAGCCCGTCACCTGCTCTTGTGTTATCTGTATTATTCATCATAGCATTACAATTACTTGTTTGGTTGTTTCCTTCGTAATCAACTTCGTAGTAAAATCCGCCGTTAGCAACTGTTGCATTATCCCAATCACGATTTATTCTGGGTTTCTCAGTAACTTCGACATTTGTATTTTCACAAACGTCCCACTCACCATTTTCATTTAGGTCCTCATAGACACCTTTTACCCAGAATGTAAGGCCTATTTCTCCCAGGTCATCGGAGTCATCAATTTCGATAGTGCCACTGGTCTGGTCTTCTATTACATAGCTATCCAAAGACTCTACGATATCATCGACTTGTCCAGCCCCTATTGCAAAACCACCAATCCCCAATATTGCAAATACGGTTCCAAGAATTAGTATTACCTTTGCAGCAGTATGCATATCTAACGCGTAGTCCTCTAGTTTTTATCACTTTGCGGGGGGGGAGTCGTTTTGAACTATCGACGATAGGAACACATCATGGAGGACGAACTGAGCACATTAGTTGGTCCTGAAGATGAAGATTGGCGAGTTCCAGTGAGTGAACTTGAATCTAGGCAGGCAGATTTGGCCTCTCGACTGAAAGAAGCCGGGCATGAGGCTGCATTGATTCAAACTCCAGTCGACCTATACTACTACACAGGCGGTCGTCAAAATGCATCATTTCTACTAACGGCTGAAGGCGAAGGACGCCTATTTGTTCGCCGTTCATTATCTCGAGCAAAACATGAATCAGGAGGAGATGATTCACCTCATACGGTCGAATCATTCCCGCGAATGGCTACTTTCGCAGAAGATATTGGGTGCACGCCTTCAATGCAATTTGGTGAATTGCCTCATGGATTTGCGACTCGGTTTGCCTCTAAGGTAAACACTACCAAAGATTGCACTCAAATCGTTCATTCACAGCGCGAAATAAAGAGTGAATGGGAATTACAGATGATGGCTGACGGCGCAGATATTCAATTGGCAATGTTTGAGGCAGTGGAGGCTGTTGGCGGTGAAGGAGTTTCAGAAATAGAACTCGTTGCAGCTGCAGAGGCTATTAGCAGAGCAGCAGGATTTGGCGGCAATGTTCAGATGCGTCGTTTCCCACTACAGTGCGACCGCGGAGTGATCGTTGCTGGAAGAGCAGGCGGAGTACCATCATTCTTTGATTCCGCCATCGGAGGAACCGGCCCTCACCCTATGTCCTCAATGGGTAGTGGATTTACTAAAATTAAGGCGAATGAGCCGGTATTAGTCGACTTAGTTCACCTCCACAGGGGATATGTTGTCGATGCAACAAGAATGTATGTTGCAGGTTCACTTTCGCCTCAATGGGAAGAGCGCTTAGAAGACATGATAGCCGTGAAAGAAGAGGTTGTCGATGTCCTCGACCAAGGATTAGATTGTTCACAAGCATGGCGACAAGGACTTGCATTGGCCGAAGAATTGGGTCATGGTGACAATCTCATGGGAATGGCACCCGACCAATCACGTTTCTTAGGTCATTCAGTAGGACTTCAACTCGATGAATCCCCAGTGGTCGCTGAAGGGTTTGACCGCCCTCTGCCAATCGGTGGCACTATGGCAATTGAGCCTAAGGTAGTACATTCGAATGGAAGTATCGGTAGTGAAGATACGTGGGTTAGAGATGAAGACGGTATGCGCCCTATCACAATGGATGGCGCTGTACCGTGGATTACACAATGGTGATATTATGAGTGAAAAAATAGTTCTTGACGATGACTTTACTGAGAAAAAGAGTGACTGGGACGAGTCCGATGTTGGTAAGAGGATAATCAAGAGAGTGACTCCCAATGGCACTTATTTCAACGAAATAATCGTCCAGGTATTCTGTCATTTCTGTGCATCAGAATTTATTGGTCCAGCCCGAGAAGCTGGTGGTTTTCTAGGCGGTCACGAATGTTTCCATGCATGGGAAGTCTCACAAGCCATCGGCCGTGAGGACGGACTGGTGGAGTGAGATGGCCAAACCATATTCTTCAAGTCATATTGGATTCGTATCCTCTGGGTTTACTGAAATGCGCCTGTCAGGTGCTGTAAAAGAACAACTTGTTGAGATGCTAGTTGCAGAGATTGAACGAATGGTTCCAGCGATGGAGTCTGCAACTCTTTCAGCAACCCCTGACAAGAAGACTTTGGACGACACAAATCGCACTCGCCTAAATTACAACCGAACTAGAGAATTGATGATTGAGAGATTATCAGATTTAGAGAGCGTAGGTTCAGAGGCGGTTCAAGCGGGAATTGAACATCTTGAGACTTATCTAAAGCGAACACTAAACAGCGCTGAAATGGCTGCATCCAAAGACCGAGTTAGTACAATTAAGCCTCGTCATATTCAAGCCGCAGCCCCTGTTCCAGTTACCGATGAAGTAAACAGTGAAATGGCACCACCTGAAGAAGTCGAAGAAGACGTTCTCGAAGGCCAAGTTAGTGGTTCTGCTCTAACTCCTATGGCTTTGAGAAAGATGGCCAGGTCGTTTGCTGGAATGCCAATTACAGATGGTGCAGTTGAGGAACTTCTCCTATGGTATTACGAAGTTGTAGACGAGACTGGACAAAACATCCGAGAGCATGCTCAATTAGGGAGTAATCCTGCAGGATTTATCGACTCATTAGACAAAATGAAAGATTTGATGATGCTTGGGTGGATTCGTAGGATGCTTGTTCGTGCTGGTAAAGATGCTGAAGAGCGTGGTTACAAGAGAATCGATGTCGAGCAACTGATTCATCTAGACCCATTCGAATAGTCCGTTGCAAAGGGTATTCCTGAGTGGATATACAATAACTGGGGATAGAGCATGAATAATGAAAACACCGATGCTGATTTCACTCGTTATACAATTTCGACAATCTTCTTTGTAGGAATGGGAGTGTTATTTTATGCAATCAATATCGATTTGTTGAATCTTGTAGATCAATCAATCAATAGTTTTCATTCATCTTCATCACTCGTATTCTCATGGCGAATAATTTGCTTATTCGTTGGCGTATGCGCAATAATCTACACGTTCAAATGTGGCCCAGGGAATATGCGGGTCATGATGATTAGAAATTGTAAAGAAGAAATTTATCACCCAGAGGGAATTTCAAAGTTCATAACTTTCAGTAGTTGGACATTGTTGGCAAATGTGGTTTATTTTGCTAGTGCAAGCCTAATCCAAGGACTCGATTATTTGGATATCTCAAGCCCGAGTTTCCTTTCTCAGATCCAGGTGATTGCGTTTTGTACAGCAATTGCAATTGCCTTTCTCACCGCTACTATAGTTCGTCATATCATCTTACCAGATGAAGCAAAACTAGGCCGCAATGTAGACCACATGTTCCTTTTCCACGAGCAGGTAATGCACAATTTTGCTGCGATATTCTTGACGATTGAACTAATCATATTACGTCCAAAACTGATGCCAGAGTTTGCAATCTTTGGTTTATTTTTGGGAATTATATATGTCGTATTTGCTTACCTATTTGCTTACTTTGGTGGAGGTTATCTTGCATACAGTTTCCTTCATCCAAAGCCCAAAATCGCACCTGTTCTTGTAATCGCTCTTGCTAGCTTTATTGCAATTTTTTACGCAGGTTTGTGGTTTGTATCAACTTTAGACCAACTGATTACAGGTGTCATATTATCAATATGGGTAATGCTGATTGTACAGTTCAAACCGAATAAGTGAGTGACGCTTTCCCTTAACAAAGCAGAGGGTACCCTTTGCATAGCCAATACAATCAAATTGGGCAAGTCATATCAGTGCCACAGCACATTGGTGACTTGATTTTCCCACAGCCTTCTGGGCAGCGAGCTACAGCGACAACTCTTCCGTCTGCTGTTGTTATTGTGTCGTGAACCAAGTCACTGTTACACTTTGCACACTTCATACCGACTACGCCCATGCCACAAGAGGCACATGAATACTGAATCATGTTCTTACGAACGAACACCGGTGTATATCCGTTTCGTATTTTATTTGACAAATCAAGCCAAATCAAAACGATCTGCATTCATGACCTTGTTCCATGCAGAGATGAAATCCTGAACGAATTTGTCCTTGTTATCATCTTGAGCATAAACTTCAGCAATAGCACGAAGTTGCGAGTTGCTTCCGAACACCAAATCGTAGCGGCTTGCTCTGCGGACAAGTTCTCCACTAGCACGGTCGTGTGCTTCGTAGGAGTTGCTTCCTGTAGCCTTCCACTGTACATTCATGTCGAGTAGAGTTGTGAAGAATCCAGTTGAAAGGCTCGAGCCATCAGTGAATAATCCACGGTCATCAGAACTGACTCCCATAGAGCGCAGTCCACCGACTAGAACTGTCATTTCAGGTGCAGAAAGTCCCAAGAGTTGGGCCTTGTCAAGCATCATTTCTTCAGGGCTAACCGTGTAGTTCTTCAGTAAGAAGTTACGGAATCCATCGGATACTGGCTCAAGAACTGCGAATGAACTCAGCATCAGTTTGCTCATCAGTAGCATCTCCACGTCCAGGGTTGAATGGAACTTCAACGCCTGAAGCCATCTCAATTCCTACGTTTCCAGCTAGAACAATTGTGTCAGCAACGCTTGCGCCATGAGCACTAGCGATGTCTCGCTTAGAACGGAGAGAACCTTTGCCAGTTGCTCAGGCTTGTTAGCAGCCCAATCCTTCTGAGGGGATAGGCGGATACGTGCTCCATTTGCTCCACCGCGCATATCTGAGCCACGGAATGTGGAAGCGCTTGCCCAAGCGGTCTCGACCATCTCGGTAATCGAAAGACCACACGACTTGATCGCTTGCTTCATTGCTGCAACATCATAGGAAGAGTTGCCAGCAGTAACTGGGTCTTGCCAAATCAATTCTTCACTAGGCACATCTGGACCAAGGTAACGGACCTTAGGCCCCATGTCACGGTGAAGTAACTTGAACCAAGCACGAGCGAATGCATCTGCGAAAACCTCAGGGTTCTCGTGGAAGTGCTTGGATATCTTTCGGTATTCCGGGTCACGAATCATTGCCATATCAGCAGTTGTCATCATTGTAGGAACCTTCATTGAAGAATCTTCAACATCTGGTGCCATGTCATCTCTATCCTGGTTAGAAGGAGTCCACTGGTTTGCGCCTGCAGGACTCTTCTCTAGCGTCCAAGTATCTTCGTACTTGAATAGAAGGTCAAAGTAGCCATTGTCCCATTGAATTGGGTTAGCAGTCCATGCTCCTTCTATGCCACTAGTAATTGTGTCACGTCCACTTCCTGAGCCGTGTGTACTAATCCATCCTAACCCTTGTTCTTCGATTGAAGATCCTTCAGGTTCTGAGCCAACAAGATCAGCATCACCAGCACCGTGTGCCTTACCGAAGGTGTGTCCACCAGCAGTTAGAGCAACAGTTTCAGCATCATCCATTGCCATTCTAGCAAATGTTTCTCTGATGTCTTGTGCACTTAGGAGAGGGTCAGGGTTACTATTTGGCCCTTCAGGGTTAACATAAATCAGTCCCATCTGAACAGCAGCGAGAGGATTGTCTAGGCTTTGACGAGTATCTCCGTATCTGTTGTCACCGAGCCACTCATCTTCACTACCCCAGTAGATGTCTTCTTCAGGATGCCAGATGTCTGGTCTTCCTGCACCGAAACCAAAGACGGGGCCGCCCATGGATTCAATAGCAACAATACCGGTTAGTACCAATAGGTCAGCCCAACTGATTTTGTTTCCGTACTTCTGCTTAATAGGCCAAAGTAGGCGACGTGCTTTGTCGAGATTTCCATTGTCAGGCCAGCTGTTTAGAGGTGCAAATCTTTGAGCACCTGTGCTAGCTCCACCGCGACCATCACCAATTCTGTAGGTTCCAGCAGCGTGCCATGTCATACGGATAAAGAAAGGTCCATAGTGGCCGTAATCAGCAGGCCACCAGTCTTGACTATCGGTCATAAGAGCGTGAAGGTCTTTCTTCATTGCATCATAGTCTAGAGAATTGAAAGCGTCTTTGTAGACGAAGTTATCTTGCATTGGACTTGATTTCTTATCATGTTGATGAAGTATATTCAAATTCAATTGATTCGGCCACCAATCTTGATTGGTTGTACCTGTATTGTTCGTTGTTGTTGCCCCGTGCATAACCGGACATTTGCCTTCGCCACCCATATCTTGCATTTCTTCGCCCCAATATAGCGAAGCAGTTTTCGCATATCAATTTGTAGTAGTACTTTTTCCAACAAATTATAACATAAGGAGCAATATTGATGGAAATATTGAATCAATTAAATTGGGAAGAGTTCCTTTCATCTCCAGTTTCTTTATTGATTCTAAGCAAAACAGATTGTCAATTATGTGATAAATGGTTTTCAGAATTAGAATCCTATGAAATCCCCTCTGGAACCCGACTAGGGAAATTACTGCTTGATAGCCCAGGATTAGGCCGTTTCAAAATGGCAAACGATTGGATTGCCAATATTGATATTTTGCCATTCAATGCAATCTATGTCGATGGTATTGTGAAGAAGCAATGGTCAGGAGGCGGCATAGAACGTCTGCAAACTCGACTGAATCAAATCCTACAACCTTGACAACAACAATACAGGGAATGCATTTCGAAGGAATTAGTGTACTCCGTACTTCTTGCAGCCCTATTCGCTGGAATTGTAGCAATTCTAGTCACAGTAGCCATTGAAAGATGGGGTGGAATCGTTGGTGGAATCCTTGGAACTCTACCAACAACAATCGTTCCTGCAACCATTGGAATGTATATTGAAGGCGGCTCTGATGATTTAGCAACCAGCATGTCATTGATTCCTTTTTGGATGCTACTCAACGCCCTTTTCGTAGCATCTTGGGTTGTATATCCTAGAATGAAAGAGGGAGTAACTCTTGCTCAAATGACGTTTGTTTCACTAGCGTTTTGGTCAGTTCTCGCATTATTGATGACTGTGTCACTGACTGAGGCGCTCAATCACTTTTCTGAGATCATGGTTGGAATTGCTGGCTTAGTAGCATTACTTGGACTTGGAATCTGGATGACCTGGGTTCCACAAAAAGCACCAAAGGGAAAGAATTCCGTAACCGCGAAGGTACTGGTGATGCGCGGATTAGCTGCTGCAACAGCCATAGGAATAGCAGTTCAATTATCCAGTATGGGCCAGCCAATCATTGCTGGCTTAGCCTCCGTCTTCCCAGCGATTTTCTTGACTACAATGGTTGCATTATGGATGGCTCAAGGCTCTGATGTTCCAACAGGTGCAGCGGGCCCAATGATGCTAGGTGGCTCTTCAGTGGCTGTGTATTCACTGATAGCGCCGTGGGCTTTACCAGAATATGGAATCCTTATTGGCACTCTTATCTGCTGGTTTGCAGCAGTGATTTCGACTTCAATTCCTGCCTATTCCTATCTTAGGTGGAGGCAATCAAAATTGATTATCGTTGATTCGTTAGACACCAGTCATACATCGATTGAATAATCGGTGCGAATGATTCTGATTTTTCTGTTAATTTATAGGAAATCGATTTTGAATCACTTACCTCACGCTTCACTAACCCATATTCTTCAAGTTCATTCAACCGCCTTGAAACGGTTGTACCCGAAGAATCCACGCTAGATTTTAGTTTAGTGAAACTCAGTGAACCGCTTGATTCATGGAGTATCAAAAGAATGTGTAAGGATTTTGATTTAGTCAAAATTTCAAGGAGTTCGTCAACCTTGGCATAAACTGGGTCGCATTCAATTTCCATACACTAACCGGCTTTACGATGCAGCACTCATATATGACTGATTTCAATTGTTAGTTACATCATTGTTA
>CASIBX010000035.1 GCA_949373075.1 Candidatus Poseidoniaceae archaeon
CCTTGAACGGAATAGCTAGGCAGAGTGCCAACTGAGTTGTCAACAGTGAATGTCCAGGTTTGGGATTGATTTCTCATAAAGATATCATAAGAAGTGACATTGAGCCAAACAATGCCACTTGCCAGAGTTTGATTTTGCCCGTAAGTTATTTCGGTATAAGAAGAAACATTTCCAGAATCTAACTGGGAACCATTACTATGCTCGAATGTATATGTCGCCCATCCATTGGAATTGCCGGTTGAAGGAGGCGTCAATCCAATCGCGAAATCTTCACCCTGCACATAAGTACCATGATTTTGTCCGATTAGGTTTACACTAGAAAGTGGCTGTGTAGTGTTTAGATACCAGAAATGGCCCACAAGTTGATTTTCATTGCCTAAATTGTCGATAGTATACAGGTTGGCTGTGATTGTTCCATCAGTCAATCCTGACTTTATTGAATTGATACTAGAACTCCAGTTTGAAGAAAGAATTTGGACCGAACTTGACCATGAACTGGAACCGTTTGACCATGAGAGATTTAGCAGAGATGATTGAATACCTAATTGGTCATCTACATTCACTGAGATTTGTGACCCAGGTGAGATATGAGTACCGGAACTAGGCGAAATAGACTGTGAGGGGAGTATCCTATCAGAACTAGAGTTGAATTGTACCGATGGCCCGTCATTACCCAAGAAATCTACATTTTTACAAGTCAATGTATGATTTTTCATGTACTCCAGAGGCCGTATTTGGTGTCACGCGATCGCTAGCACCCACATTGAACCAAGAAACCTCGTCCCAACTACATGATGCCGTATTTGCGCCGACCCCATTAGAATCATCGGAGATACTAGTCAGCATGAAAACACTTCCAACTCCAATCCAAGTAACATTGGATGAGGTGAGATTCAATCCATCAATCGTGATTATTGGGGATTGACCATTTGATGAATCGACATAATATGTCCAATTTTGAGATTGAGACTTACCTAGAGAGTCCGTAGTAAGCACATCTAGGGTAAGATTGCCTTCCGACAATCCAGTAGGATTGAGAGTTGTTGATGAGGTTATATCTCCCGTGTCAACCACACTTCCACTAGAATCTGTAAAAGTGTAATTTGTAGTAAGACCTAACCAACCCCCTGATGGAAGGGAGAGAGTAAATACTGTAGAATCGTTTGTTACAAATTGACCATGATATTCACCGGATAATGATACAGTGATGAAGGGATTTGAGGTATTCAAGGTCCAAACTGTGCCTAAAATCGATTGTGTGTTTCCAAGATTATCCTCAACCAACAGATTTGCTGTGACCGTACCATCACCTAACCCGGAAAATAACTGAGAAAGAGGTGCAGAATAATTTGAATTTCCAAGTGAAACATTGGAGTAAAGATTAGAGCTGCCATTAGTCCAAATCATTGATAGATTTGAAGAATAAATACCACTATAATCTGAAACATTCACTATAATCGTGGAATTAGGACCGATGGTACTACTCGAACTTGGCTGCAATGAAATTGTTGGAGCTTGGAGATCAACGCTACCATTCTTCCATGTGATAGGCCCCTCATTTCCTAGTAAGTCGACACTTCTACAAGCGAATTCAAAGGATTGTATTGTGCCGGTACTGGCGGAAGGAACGTACGAAGAATTTGTTTGAACTTGGAACCAGTCGATGCCATTCCAACTACATCTTGCATGACTGCCCCCTACTCCTGATGAATCATCAGAAGGTAGACCAGGAACTAATCTGCCAGTTGGCCCCAATGTAGAATTTGTAGCCGCCAAATAATCTCCCGTAACAGAAATCAAAATTTGATGACTATTTGATGAATCAACAACGAATGTCCAATTGTAAACAGAATAGTTTGAAAGATTATCAGTAGTATTAATCTCAATTCGAATTGAATCTTGGTCAGAGAATTCTTCGTTGATAGTAATTTGTGAGGAAGTACTTCCTGAACTCTCAGATTGGTTGTTCACAAATAATTCCCATGAAGCATTTGCTTGATATCCAACCGGAGTTAAGGAAAAGGATGCATTTTCAGAGATGGTGTTCCCATAGCGATTCGATAATACTGAAATTACAGAATATGGCAAAGATCCGTTGGTGTTAACCCATGATGTTGTTGAATAATTTGTATTACCAATAACATCTGTCGCTTTGACTTGAGCTCTAATTATACTTCCATTCAATGAAGAAGGCACAGGGATTGTTGCGTTTTGTGAACTAATCCATCCGAAATTTTGGCCGTCGAATGTTTCCCACCGATATTGCATACTTGCAATATCACAATTATCACTAGAATTGACAGACAGAGTACTAGAATTGATATTATGCTGAATAATTGGTAAGACTGAATCTACCGTAACGTTCCATGATTGGTTTGAACTGAATAATCCAACAGCATCAGAAGCTCTCAGAATAATATTACTCGAAAAATTGCTCGGAACACCTATGGAGTTTGATACTTGATTCCAAGAATTAGAACCCCATCTGTCTACATGCGAGTTTGAATGTAGGTCAGATGATTGGACATTAAGTCCCCCAATCAGCAGAAATACAATCTGAAGTCGACCTTTGTGCCCGTACTCCAAGTTCAGTATACGATAAAGTAGGAATTGAATCATCTAGAATCACGGTGTAAGTCTGGTTTAATTCATTATCTACATTGTCTTTGCAGACCACAGTTATGTCAAATGTGTTATTCCCATTAATTGAGTTAGGTAGATTGCTGATAGACAATGTGCTGCTATTGCTATTGAATTGATGAGAGCCTATTGAAGCACTCAAGTTAGCAACTCCCGAAATTAAATCTACACAGGAAAATGTTAGGGGAGTTAGGTTTGAAGTTACATAGACTGACTGATTTTGATTATATCTTAGTAATGAAGAGTTATTTGAACTGATTGTAACAGTAGGCAAATCTGCATCGACAATCAAATTCAATGATTTCCAGGATTCCAAACCAGTAGTAGAGTTCGTTCGGTAATTTACGGTAAGATTTGTGCTATGATTTGCCCACACAGTTGCAGCAGTAGTGTAATTGGTGACGCCCAATGATTGACTGCCTTCCACAATTTCATATTCAGAATTAATGTGAGTACTGTTATTTACCAATGTATGAGATAAAGTAAATTCTGGATTTGCAGAAACATACACTGAGCTACCGTCTGATAGTCCTCCGTGATGCGAAGTTGTAATCGAGATTGAAGTGCTTGGCGGATTATTAGAGGCACTAGTTACTCCAATCAAAGTCCAACTTGTAAGCAATAGTTGAATTACAAGCAAAAATGCAATTCTCCTACCGTTCAAAAAATCACCTTCCAAGAATTATGCCCAAATTGAGCTTTTCTGCAATAGCGGCAGACTGAATCAATGCCAAAATCAGAAGTTTTAGTAAAATTAGATTTAATTGTCGTTCTAAGCTTTGTTCGCTGAGGAAGCAAAATCTTTGATAGTATGCAAAGCGGATATTTAGGATAATCCAGACTACTAATCCGAATAAGAAACCTTGAACAATGATTTTTGGCATTCCTGATAAATAATGAAGCAAAGAAGGATCTAATGAAGAAGATATAGCGAAAGTAAAAATTACAAAGTATCCCAAAATACTCACCAATGCGATAGAATTCTGATCCAGCAAGCACCCTAGTAAAGGGTCAAAAATTCTAATCATGGTGAAAAACCCAAGAACTAAAATTATCCAACCTTCAAATCCAATATCTCCTTTAACTAACAATCCCAAATAACAAACTATTGAGAGGCTAAGAATCCATGGCAAAAATCCAATCACTCTAGCAGAATCTCCGAAGTTGTCGTAAAATCTTCTAGTAAATTGTATATTTTCATTCTTGAACTTGTATTGAATAACATAAGCCTCTTGAATCCACAGAGAGGCACAGATGATTATCAATGTCATTACAGACATAGAGTACCCTAACTTAGTAGCAATCAATGGAGAAATTGCAGCAGCCGAGACTGCAAAAATCAACAATCTCAACTGAGTCACGCAACTCGGTAAGGTTGGTAACATATCACGATTTCTACTGTCAAATAGAAAAAGAATAATTGTATTCGATAACTGCCAAAGACTATGTTTGAGGAATTTCTTACTGAAATATTAGCTTTGAATCTAATTTTGATAATTACTGTAGTTTATCTAATTCGTAAATTAATTGATATGAATTCAGAATTCAATCGATTCAAATCTCAAAAAGATAATGATATTCTAGAAGCGAGAAAGGATTCAAACAAGAAGCAGAGAGCAACTATCAAAGGCCAGATTAGCGAGACAATTGCTCCGTGGTCGATGACTGTAGTAGATAGCGTGAGTGAGTTAAACTTCCTGGGAAATCCAATTGATTTTGTAGGTTTCAAAGGGTTGGATGGTAAGGGTGATGTATCCATCAAATTTATTGAAGTAAAATCTGGTGCAGCTAAACTAAATTCTAACCAAAGAAGAGTACGTGATGCTGTTATTGCAAAACGAATCGAATGGGTCGAAGTTCGAATTAATGAACTACAAATCCAAGAGAAAGTACTCTGAGTTAATTTCAATCTGCGCCGAAGAACTGCCGGAGCATCGGATGCATTTCCATCGCTTGTTCCTTCTGAATTTGCTCATAAGTACGTAATATGATACCTACAGCAAGCAGCAATCCCGTTCCTGACGCATTACCTACCGTTCCCAGTAAATCTGCTCCAGCAGCAAGCAATCCTACGAAAGCTCCAGAGAAGTATGTTACAGGTGGAATATAACGCTCTAGAATACGCTCTAGAACAAGCGGGTTCTTACGGAATCCAGGAATCTGCATTCCTGTCCTCTCGATTTGTTTTGCAACGTCCTTAGAGCCCATATTCGTAGTATCGATCCAGAACTTCGCGAACACCATCGAACCTACAGTCATCAACGTGACGTAGAACGCTACGTGACCGCCAATCTGCCACAAATTATGCCCATAGATGTCACCACCACCTGGGCTCTGGTCCAATATCGGAATCAGCCAATCATTAACACCGTTAACCATCGATGAATACCAAGCAAAACCACCACTTGCAGTGGATGAACCTACATCATATGTCCCAATATATTCCGACATACTTCCCCAACCATTCTTTCCAAGAATAGGTGTTTTCTGTAACGTTGGATGGTTCCAGAATAAGAGAGTAAACATGTTGATGTTAGCAAGTAAAGCAGCCATCAAAATAACTGGAATGTTAGATGCGTATACTAGTCTAATTGGATACTTACCACGGTGACCACGTACCTTTCCGTGAGTCAATGGCAGTTCCAGTTTACTAGATTCAGCGTAAGCAACCACAAGGAATACTACCACCGAGGAGAACAATGCTACAACAGGATTCACGTGAGTCAACAGAATCGTTTCGAAACCATTCTGTGATATCATTTCACCATTCGTAGCCTCCCTGAACATATAGAAAATCATAGGCAAGGTTCCCGATGGTGGATTTTGGATACTGTAACCCATCGAAGATGTTGCTGGCATTGGAGACAGAGTTCCAACGAAAGTCGATTGTGCAACACCTGCTGCAATGAATAGAGAGATACCAGATCCAATACCCCACTTGCTTACAAGTTCGTCCAGTAGGAATACAAGGTAAGAACCAGCGAACAATTGAGCTACGATTACAAAGTTAGCCCAGCCCATTCCATAATCTGAGATAAGAGCCTGAGTAGGGTCAAGGAAACCGTATGTCTGAGGAATAGATTCAATTGGAATCATTAGAAGAACAAGCAATTTCTGTACTCCCTGGTACATTGCTTTGTCTTCAGAGTCTTGAAGGTCTAAGCGAATAATCTTAGCACCAGCGAATAATTGCATGATAATGGAACCGGTAACAATTGGTCCAATACCCAAATGCATGATGGTACCAGATGCACCAGCCATGATTGAACGGAATCCACTGAACAAGTCAAGTGCTTGTCCTGAAAGACCCCATAGCATGACGTTTGTCATTGCGAAGTAGATGATAAGAACAAGAGTTGTAGTCCACAACTTCTCGTTGAATCTAACGTGGCGGTCAGGCTTGGTGATTGTAGGGTAAGTGTCTACGAAACGGCGTAGAGCATACAGACGGCTGCTCTTTTCGCCACTGTACATGAAACTGGTCAATGCTGCTGCAGCTCCAAATCCAAGTAGAATAACTCCGACTAGTAGGTAGCCAACCATTTCTTGGTGAGTTCCATCATACCAAGCATTTGGACGGCAGTACCAAACTGCTACACCAAGGAATGCTAACCATCCTAACATCTTTCCATATCGGCCAATGATAGGTACTTCTTTCAGAGACTCAGGTAGATCTTTGGTGAAACAAAGCATGACGTATGCAACATATGCTACACCCATTGTAAATCCAAAGATAGCCCCTTCAACAGCATCTTGACAGCCCAGATTTTCCGGTCTGCATTCACTAAATCCAAGTGCTATTTCGAATGCGTCGTATTGCCAATAACCTAGCATACCAAAGTACAGCAGACCGGTTAGAGCCACTGCCCAAGGGATTGATTGCTTGCCCATGTCACATTCCTCCTATTTTTTGCGTTGCTTAACTATTCATGAAGATAACGGAGTAAACCTCGTGTGAGGTGCTCACTCCCACTCCCCATCGTCGTCTCCGCCTTCAACTGCCCCACCTGCTGCAGAGAGTTTCTCTGCTGCTTTAGCGGACCAATTTTCAACGGTTACTGTAATTGCAGTATTGATTCTTCCAGAACCGAGTAACTTATCGATTCCCATTTCAGTTAGGTTAACTGAATCTGCCCCATTAGCAATTCCTTCAAGGTCGCTAACATTGCAAGTAGTGTAAACAGTCCTTAGACTAGGGTCACGGTTGAATCCATGCATTCCCCAATGGTTAGGCATGTACTTGATTCGAGTCATGACTCTGTGCTTGTTAATTCCAGCGAGACCACGGCCTCCACGCTTACCAGCTCCACGGCCAGCCTTGTGGCCTCTTCCGTGTGTTCGACAGCGTCCACGATGTTTGTTTGCTTTACTCATTTCAAATCACCTCAAATCATTCTTTCGACTAAGTCGGAAATGTCGTCTCCACGGTAACCTAATGCTCCACCAATAACGTAGGTGCGCTTTAGTCCGCCCCAGCCCTTAGGACCTACAGGTGGATGTAATCGGAAAACACGCTTCATGTCAGGCATGTCCTTTACAGTAGCATCGCCAGCAACGATTGCTGCAGCGAATTCCTTGATGGAACCAAATTCAGTTGCTTCTTTAACATCAGCATCAGTAATTGGCTTGTCACCAACTAGACGACCACGCTCTGTGATCATCTTCTCAACAAGTTCAGCATCTGCATTACCCCAGGTAATGTAATCCTTAGCCTTCTGAAGCATTCCTTTGTACTGTGCGTTTTCAGGAATGACAACTGCGTGGTTAACACGAGTTAGATTCAGATAGTCCATAGTTTCTCTAATCGAGTGCTCAACTTTGACGTTAGAGCGAGCACGTACAACAATCCAAGTCATTCTAGTAGCCTCCCTTTGTGAATATACAACTCAGCACGCTGAGAATCATTTACACGAGTACGGTTAATTTCAGCAAGAGCGTTGAAAGTTGCTGCTGCATAGTTGATTGTAGTACGTGTCTGACCCTTTGTACGAGACAATACATCGGAAATTCCAGCGAGTTCTAGAACACGCTTTCCTGTTTCTCCGATAACTAAGCCCTTACCTGAAGGTGCTGACATGAGTGTTACGCGAGTTGAACCTGCTTGTCCCTGAACCTTGAAAGGAACAGATGTACCAGGTCCTACGCTTGATTCCCATGAACCATTTCCACGCTGAACTTGAATGATGTTGAGTTTAGCAGCGGTCAATGCTTTACGAATTGTGTTTGAAACTTCCTTACCCTTTGCCATTGCAAGTCCGACATATCCATCCTTGTTTCCGACACAAGCCATTACGTTGAATCGAACACGACGACCGGAGTCAGTCATTCTTTGAACCATGTTAACTTTGATTACTTCATCTTCAAGATTTGGAATCAGAGCATCTACTATCTCAACTTCACGAATTGGAAGTCCAGAAGCAAGAGCCTGCTCGTAAGTAACGACTCTGTTAGCCATAACTTCTCGACCCAGTCGAGTTTTTGGAGTCCAAGAACGAAGTGCTGCGATTGCTTCATCTGCAGCGGTACGGCGACGGCGACGGCCGCCTTCGTTAGTTTCTTCTTCTTGTGGTGCGAAGGCCTTGATTAGACCTGGTGCCATCTGGGATATTTCATCACTCATTTCAGAACGCCTCCTCAATCTTTGTCTTTGTTGCTTCAACTAATGAAGCATAGGAATCATCGATGTGTGCGCCATTAAGACGGTCTTCGCTTGGAAGAACTGATTCTCCGTGAGGAATCTCAAGTCCTGCATCGACCATACCTTTTAGAGCAGCAAACACACGATTGCCGTTAGAACTAGCAGCTAATCCGATATCTAGCACAGCCTCGTCATGTCCAGCAGCTAGTGCGGACTTTCCAAGAGCATAGCCTACAAGATAGGATGCTGGAATATTCTTGCGAGAGTTAGCCTCTGGCCAGCCGTAGCGAGATACTAGATCATCGCCAGTAACTGATAATTCGACCTTATCTCCATCTTTCTCCCAAGAAACAACTTGGCAAACGATACGAGTGTTGGAAATTCTAACCACTGCACGAGAACTTCGGCTTTTGAGAAGTTTCAGGCGACGACGATAATCTGTTTCACCAGTTCGTCGGCGACGGTATTGGTTACGCTGTTTTGGTCCCTTTGCCATCATTGTTCACCTCCAATTGTGATTCCTTCAACGCCCATCTGAGTTTTCATATGAGCGATTGAACGGTAAGAGCCACCTTTTGCCTTTAGGTAATAGTGGCGGTATTGAGATTTCTCTAGAGTTCCGTCTTCACGCATTCCCTTTAGAATTCGGCGTTGCGCACGAATAGTTGCCATCCACCTTTGCTTGCGTGGATTACGAGCATTAGCAGTACCAGACCTCTTTCCTTGACCTTTACGACGTCCTTTTTGCTTCTGTTCTTGAATCTTCAAAGCACGTACACGGGAAGTTCCCTTGATTGCTTTAGCCTTGATCCATCCATTGTCGATAGCCTCACGGATATCTTCTTTCTGAACAGATTGTGCAACCTGGTCTAGGTAAGACGGATTAATCCAAACACGGTGTACACCGCACTTTAGAATCTGTGCAGCCATCTTCTTCTGATTAGTAATCTGCATCAACGACCCCTCCTGCGGTTTAGGACTCTGATTCCCAATTCATCTGCTCGAGAATAGATATTCTCACGCTTGCGACCACCAACGGTAGCGCCAACACGTGCAGCTTGAGTTTCAGCATCGATTGGGTCTAAGTCAGCAGCATTGTGGACCATTACTTCTTCGAATCCTGAAGGGTGTAGGCCACTAGCGGCGCTAACTTTTCCGTGTCCAACTCTAACCAGTGAACCACGGTACTTGTAATTGCGGCGTTGTTTGTTGTCCATACCGTGAGGCTTTCTCCAGCCTGAACGGGATAGACGCTTGTAACGGAACCACTCTGTTCTGCGGAAGGAAGGTGTTGCCTTCTTCTGCGCAGCACGTAGTGCTAGAGCGGCTTTAAGATCATCAGAGAGAACTGGTTTCTGGCGAGCAACGTGTACTTCGTCAACCTCTTCGTCATCCCAATCTTCATCATCGTACTCTTCTTCTAATTCTTCTTCTGTTGATTCTTCAACAGATTCTTCTTCAGCAGGTGCAGGTGTTTCTGCTCCTTCCTGCAGGCGAGCAATCAAGTCTGCCTTCTTTCCAGAAACAGGTAAACCTGCTTCTTTCAGTAGCTCCTTGAGTTCAGCAACTTTCATTTTATCGTAATCACTCATCTCAATTCCTCCTTCATGCCTTCCCAATCAGGTAAATTCCGTCTTGGAATACACGTCGGTCGCGCTTCTTTACGGTTGTGGAGCGTTCGATGTTGGCAGCAGTCTGACCGACTGCTTCCTTATCGATGCCGCTGACGACAACTTCGGTCTTATTCTGGACCTTTACGTTGACGCCGTTGATAATTACTGCTGATCTTGGTACACGTTCTCCGAAGTAATTGTTTACCACAAATTCGTTACCTTTCACAGCCAATGTCATAGGGAAGTGAGAATAAAGTGCTTTCAAGGTATATGTGAAACCATCAGTTACTCCTTTCACCATGTTGTTTAGGTGTGCATTCCATGTTCCCGCAAGAGCTCTCTCTTTACGGCGAGGAAGATCAATACGAACTAGTAAAGAGCCGCCTTCGTGGAAAATATCGTGTCTTGGACTTGCGAATTCTCTAGATAGGCTGCCCTTAGGTCCTGTGATTGTGACAATGTCACTATCAATCGATGCGGTAACTCCTTCCGGAATCATTACACTGTGTTCAATACGGTCTAATTTTACCATCTAATCACCTCAGAAAACATAGGCAAGGAGTTTTCCACCAATTCGGCTCTCCTTTGCGTCTTTGTGGTGCATAATACCACTGTTAGTAGTCAAAATCAGTAATCCGAAATCTTGTGCAGGAAGATAACGACCTTCCCACTTATCGAACTCCTGGCGGCGGACTGAGTGGCGTGGCTTTACTACACCACATTCGTTTATTGCACCGCGAAGCTGTACAATGAAACTTCCTCCACGTCCGTCGTCGTTCTTCTCAATCTCTCCGACATAGCCGGAAGACTGCATAATATCTAACACAGATCCAAGTAACTTGGATGCTGGGGATAAATCCACGTTGTACTTACCAGCTTGCTCTGCGTTGTAGATTTTTGCTAGTGCGTCATTAAGGGGGTCAAACTGCATCATATCACCTCAATTCATTTTCTTAAATCCTATTGATGGAGCTACGTCACGGAAACATTGCCTACATAGACGTAGACCGTGACGGCGGATCATTCCTCGGCGGCGTCCGCATCTGCGACAGCCGTTTGTTCTTCCAATTTGTTCACCGTGGTCTCGAGCCATTTTCACTCCTCCAGGATTGAAATGCCAAAATTCTCAACAAACCATGCTCTGGCATCATCAGCATTGGTTCGGTGGCTTTGTGCAACTTTTGCACTTCGACGTCGGCGGCGACTGACACGGTGGCCAGGCCTCTCTAGTACGACATTTATGTCCATACCAAAGATACCGATATCTGGATCGTATTTTTGATCGGGGAAGTCTGTATAGTCAGGGATTCCAAAGGAAAGGTTTCCAGTTCTATCAAAGTTCCAAGTTGGAATATTATTTTCACGAACCCAAAAGGCTGCTTTTAGGAACTTCTCGATGGTTTCAGGGTCACGCATGGTAGCCTTGCATCCAATCGGGAAGCCAACACGAACCTTCAGGTCACGGTTTTGCTGCTTTCCAAGAGTTCGAACTGGAGTTACCCCCGTTACAATTTGTAGTACCTTCTCTGCATTGGTTAGGCGATCTCCACCTTCTCCAACACCGATGTTAACTACAACCTTAGCAATGCGAGGCATAAACATAGGATTCACTGTTTCACTCATTGACTCACCTCTACTCCAGGTAATGCGCATCCACCGACAGTGAATACGTTGTCAGCAATTGTACCAAATCCGTCGAATTCGACTTCATTAGGCATACTTGAGCGCTTAACGATGTAGTTGGACACGTCTGCAAGCTTGCCTACGTGAACCCCACCAACCAGCATACAGCGAGTTCCTTCACCAAATTTGATGTGTTCTAGGACCTTCTGTTCAGGTAGTGATATCTTCAATGAATCTCCAGTCTTGTGTTCTGAGGAATCATTGACTATGATGTTTCTTCCATCATGCAGATGAACTTGTGTGTTACCACCTTTGATAGTAGATTTACCTTCAATTCGGCAAACCTTCCATGCTGCTTCTTCTGCAGAGATTGGGCGGTAGCGAAGGCGACCGTTTGTGTCTAGGACACAGCGGTAGTTATCTTCACCAAGAGTTAGAACATCCATTACACCTACACCACGGCGTGTATCTTTTACAATACGGCCATCGACCTTTGCAAGGCCATTGTGTAGAATTGTTCTGACTTCACGAGTTGAACGTGCTAGACCAATTACGTCTCTAATTATGATATTCAAAGGCATACATCTCTCAAGACTATGAGCACCTGCGCGAGGACGTGTCACCCATACTGTGGTCTTACGAGGAAGAGGCCAGCTACGAGGGATGGCCAAACGTTTCAAATGACTACTGCTTCCCATTTCATTCAACTCCTATCAGCGGTCAAGTGTTGCATACGCAACTTGTCCGTCTCGTCTAACTTGGTGACGACGACGTTGGAGGAGTGGACCGGCACTGCCTCTTCTCTGTTATCAGACTTGGTTGCGGTTGCACCTTCTACGAAGATACGACCGGTATTGGATTCTACATTCAGTACTTTGCCATTAAGAGGGTCTGCGTTTCTCTTACCGCCAACTCTCTTGCCGCCGTGCGCATAGTCTCCACGTACGACACGAACTGTGTCTCCGACACGGATTGTGACGGAACGTAGACCAGCTAGACGCTCGTCTGGTTTGTCGAGTTGTAGACGGGCACGAATACGCTTACGCTTGATGTGCATTGGCGCATTATACTGCGCTTTGCGTTGTTTTCCTGGTTTGCTGCTCTTGACCATTCGAATCACCTCATACGATCTGTTTCGCTGTTGCTGCGATACGAGGCCAGCGTTCTGCTGCCTCGCGTGATACAGGTCCCTTAATATCGGAACCCTGGACATCGCCTTTCTCATTTGTAATGACACAAGCGTTGTCTTCGAATTGAACCCATGTTCCATCCACTCTACGGAATGGACGGCGTTGGCGGATAACTACAGCATCGAACATCTGTCGACGGGTGTCAGGCGTACCACGCTTGACAGAGACCTTGATGAGGTCTCCAACACCTGCCGCTGGATAGCGACGCATTGTACCGCCAAGTTTGCGGACGTTGATTAGTTGTGCAATCTTTGCACCTGTGTTGTCGGCAACCTGAAGTCTAGCCATTGTTGGCAGACCACGTGTTTGCTTACCTGCAATACCACGCATCAGGCCTCACCACCATTGTTTTCAATGACACAAAATGAAACAGTCTTGGAAAGCGGACGGCATTCCATAAGTTTCACTCTGTCACCGACTTCAACACCGCCAATGCAACTTGGAAGGTGGGCTGAAAGAGCACTTGTGCGCTTTTCATATCGCTCATACTTCTGCATGTATCGAACATTATCACGTTCAACAACAATTGTACGTCCCATTCCCAAGCTAGCAACTCGTCCTTCAAGCACCTGGCCGCGAAGGCGCAGAGACCCATAGAACGGGCAGTTTTCATCATCATCCCAATCGCCTGTTGGCGGCTTTACATCAACTCCGATGTCACGCATCGTAATCACTCACTCCTTTTGTTGCGGTAAATTCTATCCTCAGAACGCTGCCGCACCAGCATACCGACGATTGTAGCATTACTGCTACCTATCATGAATTCGATTGAATTCTTTCCAAGAACGACCTCACGATCATTCTCGAGAATTGTAATTGTTTCTCTGCTCTCGTCTACGACAAGGCCATTACGGCCCACTAGAGCAGTATCTGGAGAGGAAGTGACAGTCATGTCGCGACCAATCCAAGATTGGGTGAGGGGAGCGTTTACCATATTATCGCACCTCCACATTGAATCCGTTGTTTGAGAGAACCGCTGCAGCTCTTTTCTTGTGATCTCCTTGAAGTTCAATCACTCTGCCCTTTACGGTACCGCCTGCTGCACATCTGTTCTTCAGAAGTTTAGCAAGTTGATTGATGTCGATAGCTGTATCGAGGATACCTTCTACCTTGGTTACAATCTTTCCATAGCGGCGACGGTCGGTGGTGATAGTAGCCTTCTGTTGCTCCTTAGCGATTTCTTGACAAATACATAATTCATCAGGTAGTCCGCAAACATTGCAAATTTCAGCCATTCTCTTTCACCTCCCTTCTCTGTTAATATTTTGATAATCACTCTGCCGCCATTTGGGTCTTGATGCGCGCAATTGAGCGGCGGCAAGCCTTGAATGCACCCATGTTAGATGGTGTGCCACCAAGTGACTGCTCAGCACGTAATTGCAAAAGTTCCTCTTGCAATTCTGTCAATCGGTCTTTGAGAGCGTCAGCACTCATAGATGCGATTTCACGGCTTGATACGTGTGTCACTCAGATCCCTCCGCAGCAGTTTCTTTGCTTCCAGATTCTTCAGCTTGCTTAAGCAAGTCTGCTTCTGAATAAATTGTGATTTCGTGTGGTAACTTGGTTCCCTTACGCATGATAGCGACGGTTACACCAATTGTTCCCAACTTCTTGATACAGACCGCATATCCTCTGTCCATGTGCTGAATTGCAGTTTCTCCACAATACTTTACGTGACCACGGATAAACTTCTGTGTTCGGTTTCGGCTACCTGTAAGCTTTCCTGCAAGGACGATAATTACGCCACGTGCGCCTGCTTCCATGATGTTGAGTGCAGCGGAATGTCCAGCACGACGGTAATACCATCCACGTTCCATAGCGCTAGCAATCTTTTCTGCCATAACTTGAGCGTTTAGTGCTGGGTCTTCTACTTCGTCTACTTTTAGACGAGGGTTTTCAAGACTGAATTCTTCACTCAATCTCTTTTGTAAATCGTTGATAATCTTACCCTTGCGTCCAATAACCATACCTGGGCGCTCTGCCTTGATTGTTACTTCAGTACCAGTAGGTGTTCGGCGAATATCTAATCCACCAAATCCAGCTTTCTTGGTGTTGTTCATCAAGAACTCTTTGACCAGTTGGCGCTCGACGTTACGGTCGATAATGCGTCTTAGTGTACTTTTATTTGCAGCCATATTAATCACCTCAGAAGTCGTCCTCCAACTCATCTTCAGCACCGCTGAAGTCCTCTAGGAATAATTCGAGATTGACTCGATAGTGGTTCGATGGAGATGCACGACCACGTGCACGTGGAATCCATCCACGCTTAATCTGGCCACGGTGTGCAGCACAGTGAGTGATTACCATCTCTTCAGGATCTATGTCCTCATACTGATGGCGAGCATTCTCCATGCAACTTTCTAACAACTTGATCATAATTCTGCTAGCCTTAACAGGGTAACGTCCTGGACCAACTCCACCTTTTCGGTGTCCAACCATTGAAGGTCCTGAGCGCTTGCGCTTCTTGTTTCCTGAACCCATACGATATGGTACAGCAACTGCCTTTCTTCGAATGTCTGGCCTGTCACTGTCAATCTTCAATACATTGTTTAGGAATGTTACTGCATCTCCTGCAGTTCTGTGCTTGATTGCACGGCTAATCTCAAAGAGATGTTTTACGTGAACATCTGAGTTAACAGTACGAGCGGTTGCCAGACGGCTTCCTTGAAGAAGCTGTGTGTACCCCTTTTGAGGGAGTTCCTTACGCTTGGACCTGCGGTCCATTTCTGATTTCTTCCAACCCATTATATTCACCTCACTTCAATGCTACGTGTGTAGAAGAGCGGGTCGCACCAACACCCGGTCCAGAATGCGTTACATTCTTTCGGGTTAGAGCGAACTCTCCAAGATAGTGACCTATCATCTCAGGCTTGACATCGATTTCAACGAAATTCTGTCCATTGTGGACAGCTATTCTCTTTCCAACGAATTCAGGCAGGATTGGGACGTCACGACGGTGCGTGCGAACTGTGCGACCAGTTGAACGGCGCATACGATCGATGAAATGCTCATTCTCCGTGGATAGACCACGAGCGATAGATCTGCGTGCACGACTGGTTAACAGTGTAATTACAGAAGGAGAGCTTGGGTCTTCTTCGGATGGCCAAAGTGGCATTTCCTTGAGTTCCTCAACTTGATATCCACGGTATGTGAATTCCTTCTTCTTACGACCTGTAACAGTTGTACGCTTCTTACGAGCCTTTCTTCGGCTAGCCTTGGGCGTCATGAATGATTTCTTCTTCTTTGCCATATTATTTCACCTCAGACCTTCTTGCCGCGACCTCTTCCTGTGCGGCTTGGAGCTATGTTACCGACCTTAGCACCCGGAGGGGTACCACGAGCGACTGAATTCGGACCGTGAACCGCTTGGTGGTTTCCTCCACCGTGCGGGTGATCTACTGGGTTCATTGCGACACCACTTACGTGAGGGAACAGCTTACCACGGGCTTTTGCCTTGTAGTGCGCTGCACCAGCAGTTCGTAGTGGCATTTCTCCACGACCATGCCCTGCTAGAACACCGATTGTCGCTCTACAGGTACTTGGCATGTCTTTTGATACGCCAGAAGGAAGTCTAACACGAACCTTACCATCATCGAGATGTGCTTCGATTGTAGCGGAGTTACCTGCTGTGCGGGCAATCTTTCCTCCGTCACCAGGACGAAGTTCTAGATTGTTAATCGCTGTTCCTTCAGGGATTTTGGAGATTGAAGTAATGTTGCCCGGTCTTAGAGCGACATTGTCTCCGATAGCAACACTAGAACCTACTGAAAGTCCTTCTGTTGCAACTACTAGGTTGGTTTGACCATCCGGTAGTTTTACTCTTGCAAGTGGCGCAGTGTGTACTGGACTGTGAATCAATTCAGTAACCTCTCCTACTACATCGCTTACACGAGGCATAGTGTTTGAACCAGGGAATCTGTGGCTCGCCACGCGGTAACGTGGTGAACTACCTTTTCGTTGTGAACGTGTTCGCTTACCCATAATATCACCTCATCAGAATGCGCCCAAACGCATAGCAGCCTCATCTGCATGATAGCCTTCAGCGAGTTTTACGCTTGCTATCTTTCCATTCTTGGAATTTCTAACATTGACCTTTGCAACTTCTGCATCGAATAGATTCTCAACAGCAGCTGCGATTTGTGCCTTTGTAGCACTACGGCGGACAACAAACTCTAGGCGGTTTACAGAAGTTCTTGCTTCCATAGCCTTCTCAGTGATCCACGGCATCAGAATTATATCATACGGATTTACCATTCATCACACCTCCTCAGTTCAGTGCCTCCACTGCTGCCTTAGTGAAGACAGTTAGTCTGCCAAGGTCGCCACCAGGGGCGAGGTCTTCAGCAGACAGGTCCCTAGCAGCGACTACGTCAACGCCAGGAAGGTTACGTGCAGCCTTTGCAAGGCCGTCCTTGTTTGCTACAACAAGTAAGACACTCTTAGGCGTCTTGTGAACACGACCACGCATGGTAGCTTTACCAGCACGAATCTTGCGTCCCTTGCGAGCACGGCGGAGGTCATCACCAAGACCAAGTGCTTCGAAAATTGCACTCACCTTGCGTGTTCCACCAGATAGGTTGAATTCTTCAATGTCCATCTTCTTACCATTCTCAGAATAATCTCCTAAGATAATAGGTAGAGAAGATATCTCTTCAGCGAAACGGTGTCCACGGTTGGATACCATTGTAATATCAGTAGTTGCGCTTAGAGCAGAGTTGCGTGCAAGTCTCCTCTCATTACGATTCAACTTACGAGACCAATCTTTCTCGACCTTAGGTCCGTGAGCACGGCGACCACCCAATGTGTGAGGGCTTTGTGCACCACGGCGTTGACCGGTACGGCGCATGATACGAGAGACACCACGTCCCTTACCCCACCATTCGACGGAGTGCTTCATACCGCTCATTGGCTTACGCTTTCCAAGATGTGCGTTGGAACCGTATGCTTGGCGTCGGTTTGCACGAGCACTTGCAACTGCAAGTTTGACTAGATCAGAGCGTATCTCTGAAGTGAAAGAGTCAGGAAGTGCGACCTTCTTGCCCATTTCGACATCTATTTCGTAAACTTCCTGTAGGCGTCCAGCATCAAGTTCATCTTGCTCGATGTTGTTGACGATGTTGTGTACTGCGACCTTCATCTTCAGACCCCCTGTTTACTGGCTGTACTTACGTACGTAATTTCGAATGGGTGAGCTGCCTTGTCTGAACCACGTGTAGCATCACGGAATCTAACCAGACGCTTAGCAGGACCTGGAAGGCTTCCCTTTACCAGCACATATTCTGAGTTGACTTCACCATAGTGGAGGAATCCTCCTGCCGGAGTGATTGCTTTATCTTCTGCAGATGCAATAGACAAAATTCTCTTATTGTATTCAGTACGCTGGTGATAACCTGTTTGACCACCTTGACGGATAGTCTTACGGACGTATCCTGTACCGAAGTCACCCATGTTACCGTGCTGACGGCGTTTCTTGGAGTTCTTGTGAGATTGTAGTTTTCCACCAAATCTCTTGATTACACCTTGCCATCCATATCCTTTGGTAACTCCAATGGCATCTACAAAGACACCCTCGTCAAATACGTCACCAATAGATAGTTCTTGGCCCATGTGCTCTTTTGCCCATTCTAATTTAGCAGCAGAATCGCCACCAACTAGTCCGAGTTCCATGACCTCAGGGGTCTTGGAAGGAGTTCCGGTAACTGAATGTGGCTGTGTAGCCGCAATGATTCTTACTTCGATTAAATCTCCAGCATCTAGCGCCTCTAAGTGCTTGTCTGAGTCATGCACCTTCAGTGCATTGTTGTGTAAACGACGGAATAGTTGAGGGAATGCTTCGGAAATCTGCTCTGCATCAATCCATGCTTCGCCAGCAGATTGTTTGCCGTACGGTGTCATCTTGTATCCACGTACGCCAAGTACTCTCATCTTAGGTACTTCAACAACTGTTACAGGAATTCTAATCTCCTGCCCTGCGCTGTTCGAAGTAGGGTTTAGATCACGAGCCATGATATGGGTCATGCCAGCTTTCCAGCCGGCGAATCCCTGTACACGGACCTCGGTCGCATCGGTTTCAGGCCACGACTTGACGTGACCAAAATGGCGAGCTGACCGCTTACGCGGGCTAAACGCCATACTTCCTCGTCGTGGGTGACTTCTTTTTGCCATTTGTTCGGCCTCCTATGTTTTTTTACTCCGCATTGGCCCCCCGATAAGGGGCGTACAGAGGCTCTTCCGGTTGGGGAGAGGCCGTGACACCGGCTCTCAGTCCACGATTGGGACCGTGAGTGATGGGATGCATTGCATTGCCCATTGTGTCTGGCCGCTCACCTTCTGAGCAGTCTGCCGACTTACCATCCCTATATGAGTGGTTCGGTAATGAACGATGTATAGGACCGCTAGACGTTGATGGTAATTGATAGTCTTCAAGGTTGTGGTTCAGGACTAAATCTGAAAACTGTGTTATGCAAATCCTCTTGAGCCACCGCCGCATAATAGTTTGCATGACCCCTGTGCTAACGCATCCTCGCCTCAACGACGGGGTCGAGGCTAGAGCATATCAATTGCTGGCTGCAAAGCAAGCGATTTCCGGCTCTACGTTGCTCGTTATGCCCACTGGTCTTGGAAAAACAGCAGTACAATGGATGGCGATGGCAGAAGCCTTAGACGGGCCTGGGAGAATCGTATTGGTTGCCCCAACTACGGGCTTGGTAGCACAACAAGCAAAGATGGCAAAACAATTCATAAAAATAGATCCTGAACGAATTGTCACCCTTACCGGTCAAGACCGTCCGCAGAAACGTGAAGATATTTGGAAAGATGCGAAAATCGTAATGGCTACGCCTCACGTTATTCGAAATGATGCCCGTAACGGCAGAATTTTACTCTCGGAAATAGATTTACTCATTGTAGACGAAGCTCATCACGCCACAGGTTCAGACTCGATGGCGCAATTAGGCGACATGTATCTTGAATCATCATCTAAAGCATTGGTTTTAGCGGCAACTGCCTCACCTGGTGTCAAATCAAGCAAAGTACTCGAAGTGATTCAACGTTTGGGAATTGAAAGACTTCACGTTACAAAAAGAGAGGATGACTTAGTACAGCCTTACATCACATCAATGGACATTGAGAAGCATGAACTCAACTTACCTGAAGAAATGTTAGAAATTATTCGACCCATGAGAATTCTAGAGGCTGAAGAAGCCGAATTCCTACGCCGTGGAGGATTCCTGACCGGTTCAGGAAGAATAACGACTGCCGCCATTGAGGAGGCGCAAAGAAGAGCGAGTGCAGCGATCGGAAGAGGAGATGCTAGAGGATATGATGCTGCCAAAAGAATTGGCGACCTTAGAAGGCTTCATCGATTGTTGGATTTGCTGGACACTCAGGGTTTGAAATGTGCAATTATGTATCTTGAGCGGGCTAGAAGTGATACTGACCGTAAAACCAAACGTTTCCTATCTTTATCTGCAGTTTCTAACTTCTTTAGTGAATGTCGTGGCAAAGACGAGCACCATCCTAAACCAGCACTGGTTGTAGAATTAGTAAAAAAAGGATTGAGCGGAGACGGTAAAGTCATAATTTTCACAGAATATAGAGACACTGTTGATAATTTGTTGCTAATACTAGAAAATGAATCAGGAATAAAACCAGGTAGATTCGTGGGCCAGGCTAGTAAAGGTAGCCAAATTGGAATGAAGCAAAAAGAGCAAATCGCTCAATTGGACCGTTTTAGAGAAGGAGAAATTAACGTATTGGTAGCCACAAGTGTCGGCGAAGAAGGTCTCGATGTACCTGCTGCTGACAGCGTTATTCTTTACGAACCTGTACCGAGTGCAATCAGGGCTATTCAAAGAAGAGGAAGAACAGCCAGGCAGAAAGATGGAGACGTTCATATCTTAATCGCAAAAGGCACTCGAGACGAGTATGTCCAACAGGCATCATTGCGTCGCGAGGCAATGATGTATAGAACTCTAGATGCTTTGAAAAACCAATCCCGGCTTCCAAGAAGAGCCCCTCCTAAAGATGACGTACTTGCTAAATTTACGATAGATGATGAAAGAGCGGAAGAGTTCATCAATTCTGAAGAGAAGAGATTGTTCAGGGAAAAAGAAGTAGAGTCAAAACCAACTCCTGTAAAGCACGAGGTGAAACAGAATTCAGTTACGCCTTCAAACCGGCCTAAGGCCCAAAAATCACTTGCTGATTTTGCAGCAACTCCGGCCAAAGAAAAACAAGATGAGTGGTGGAAACCAGTTCTCGATGGAACTATTACTCATTCTAGAGATGAGGAAGCATCCAGTGCAGATGCTGCGAAAACTGAAACTATATCGATGAGTGAAGAGCCTGATTCAAACAACCTCATCACGATAGATCACCGAGAAGGAAACTCAACCTTACCCGCAATGCTCAAGTTATACGGACATAGTATCAGTTTAGAAAATTTGACAGTAGGAGACATACGAATATCAGATAGAATACTGATAGAACGTAAAAGTGCAAGAGACCTAGTTGATTCACTCATTGATGGTAGATTGATTCACCAAGCGAGAAGATTGCACAGCGCAGCCCCTAGACCCCTCATTATAGTCGAATCCAATGAAACACAGAGAGTCCACCCCAATGCAGTCCATGGAGCAATGGCCTGGATAACATTGGATTTGGGGTTGCCTGTAATTATGACTGGTTCTGCAGAACAAACTGCAAGATTTGTTTCAATAGCAGCTAAGAGAGAGGCTAGAGTACTGGATTTATTGATGAACCATGTTAGGAAAAAACCGACTGATGCTGAAAAATCTGCTATTAGCGCTGCATCCTCAGAAATTATGTCAATTATCAATGGAGAATTGGAAGAGGGGATTTTGTCGAAGAAATGGACAAATGAAGTTCTAACTAAGAGAGCCAAAATACTAGCCGATTTACCCGGAATTGGAGTCAAGAGCGCTAAAAGAATTATGTCAGTTGCAGGAGATATAATGGGACTTTGCTTGCTGAGTGAGGAGCAACTAACTAATATTGAAGGAGTATCATCGATTCAAGCCAAGGAATTATACAAATTCCTTCATGGCAATTCATGAACCGATAATTATTGCTCGAGTCCTTAACTGAGCATATCGGTCTGTGAAATGGCCCAAAGCAAAAGCAATAATCTCCGTTAGATTAACCACTGGGATGTTTGTTTGCTTGTTAGCAACTCTACCTGCTTTACCTTGATATGAATCAAGATTTGAATGTGATTGACTGCATGCGGTTACCAATACTTTGGCTCCTGCTTTCTTAGCATCATTTAGAACTCTAGCTGTCATTTTCATTACAGAATCACCAAGAGACAGTAATGAGGGATTACCAACACTAGATGTTTTCGACTTGTATTCAATTGGTTGGCCCCCAAGTGCGGTGATTAATTGTTCCATATAGGTTGGATTCCAAGGGTCGTCTTCACCACAAGCGCCCTTGCGTTGCATGTGTGGCCCATAATAGCAGGCAATATCGAGATCCAAAGGATTGACAACAGCGGCCTTAATTTTGTCAATTCCAATTTCATCAATCAAGATGTGAAGAAGATGACTTGTTGTTATTTCATCGGCCTTTAGAGTCATACCAGTAGTCTTCTCTAAAACACGGTTCGCATTTGCTAATGCGATTGGGTCTTTCTGAAAAGTGTCTAATGACTCATGCATTATCCCTTGGGATGATGCGCAAACTGTGAGTATATCATGTCCGTTTATCTCAGCCAGTGCTAGATTCCTAGCATTAAGTGCTAGTTGTAATTCTCGATTACCTTGTTTGATGATGTTTCCACCATCGCTATTGTAGCCAGTGATTTCAACCAACTCAATTCCTAGACTGCGGCATAGAGGGTGAATTGTATCTTCAATCTCACGAGAAGATTGACGTGCTACATTGCCGGGGTAGTAAGAATACTTGACCATTGCACCACCTCAGAATCTCCTGTCTAACTCATTAAAAATCGCAACTACTTCGTGATGGTTAGCAACCTTGCTGTTGAACATGTTTGGGATTTTACCAATTCCAGCAGGTGGGATGAGCATACCTTGGAAACCACGCATCAGAGGACCACCATTTCTGGTGAAACCTAGCATCATTCGAAGCGAGACTCCATTCATGATGTTAGACCCTAATCCAAGTGGACCTAAAACAGAACGATACAGAGTTGTTTCATTGACGTTACCTGACATCTTAACCGAACGAGAGTAAGTCTTTACCAAACGGCCAGGCTTTCCTGTGAATTTATACTCTGCTAACAGACGAGCTCTTGCTGAGTAAAGCGAATCTGCTGCTTGCGCCCCATCGATACCATGTCGATGGATTGAGGAAATATCTGCCTCATTCCAAACTCCACCTTTGCCTTGCATTAATTCAAACATTTGTTTGACATGAGAACTTCCTGAACGAGGGTCCTGACTTCTGACCCATCGCTGAAGAGCAATACCTGGTCCTGAATATGCCTCGTCGACATCATAGGTATCCGACATTGCATTCACTAATTGTAGAGAACCTACATCTGCTAATGTGTGTAAATGAGTTGCTTCTGCCGATGACATAACACCCATTGGGGCGCCACTAGCGAGTCTTTCGCCTTGACGAGGATCGGCAATCATCCAAGGTTTAGAGTCGGAACGTGATTCGTCGAAACGGTCGTATGAAACCATTAGGTCTTTCAAAACTTCATATCCGGGCAGTGGTTCTAAAGTTAAGGTGTCACCATCTCCAACTAAATCACAAATCCTCGTTGTATCTGCAGGAACAATTCTACCGTTTACCTTTATCCCAGTAAGTGGGTTCTGTCCGGCAATACCTCCACTTCTGAAAGTAAGAGAACCATCAAATTCTCTTTTTACCGCAACTAAGGCATCTTCGATTGTTGCGTGACCTGGTAATGCTACGGCTAATGTATCATATCCAGATTGAGCCAATAATGGGTCATAGCGGAACAACCTCATTGTAACTGAGAGTTCTGGCACCACGATTGAAGGTGGTGTGAAGTCTCCAGCGTCTCCTTCATCCTCAGCATCTCCAACTCCGTATGAGCGCATCTGCTCAAGCAAGTCTTCTTGGAATACACCTGTGGAATCAACACATGCTATTTTTGGAAGAGCCTCTTTGACCCAATCCAACCAAGGAGGTTCAAAATCAACATCACACAATTTAATCTCTTCAATTGAAGTAGCCCCTAGAGATGAAAATTTACCATCCCAGTCTAATCCAGCTTGACAGAACTCATCGTAGGCAGTATCGCCAATCGCACAAACAGAATAGTGAACTGTAGATAGAGCAGGGGTAGAGTTGCATATTGCAGTCCAAACAGCCTCCGCATTGTCTGGCATTTCACCTTCGCCCCATGTCGAGGTTATTATCAAAATACGCTTGTGTGTTGCAAACTTAGCAGGGTCGTATCCCTCCATGTCGATTACAGTTGGCTCAAGCCCATATGCTGCAGCCATCTTTGCTGTTTTGGCAGCTAAGCCTTCTGCGTTACCTGTTTGCGAACCAAAGAATATTGCAATACTACGGTCCCCTGATAAAAGTCCAGACAAATCGCCAGATGCTCCAGCAGGAACTGCGATTGGTGCTTCAGAAGCGGCGGCTTCGACTTCAACTGCTCCTGAAGGTGCGGCGGATGCTCCGCCATCGACTCCTGCCATCAACGGGATTACTGCCTTGGCCCATTTATCCCATTCAGGTTCATACTCAACGTCGCACAACTGAATTTCATGAACTCGGGTTGCACCCAATGAAACAAATTTCTGATCCCAATCAATACCGGCTTGACAGAATTCATCGTATGCAGTATCTCCGATTGCACAAACTGAGAAACTAACTCCTGCAAGACTTGGATTTAATCCCTCGGTGGCAAGCCAAAGGTCTTCTGCGTTGTCTGGCATGTCACCTTCACCCCAAGTTGAGGTGATGATTAGTATTCTTTTGTGGGAAGAGAAAGTAGCAGGGTCAAAGCCATCCATGTCGAATATTTTTGGATTAAGGCCTGCCTTCTTAGCCATTTTTGCAGTTTTTCCTGCAAGTTCCTCAGCATTTCCGGTTTGCGAGCCAAAGAAAATGGCGAGGTCAGGGTTACCAGCGACTTGAGACATTAGTACACCCTCGCCCGACTGGGCAATACTGACGACTAGGGTGTAGTCTTTGAAGGTTACTTGCCTCTCCCTTTAGGGAGAGGAAAATACAGGACATTATATGTTCAGGCAATCTCACATCTGGAAATCGTCCATTCCACCCATCATGTCTCCACCGGAGACACTCTTGGATGAAATTACATCATCTATACGAAGAATCATGATTGCCGTTTCTGTAGCCGACTGAATAGCCTGTTCCACAACACGCTGTGGCTCCAATACATTGGCCGCACGCATATCCATTACGCCGCCATCTTCAACATTTATTCCGGAAAAGGCGTTACCATCAGCATGGGACTTTCTCAATTCGATTATTGTTGTAACCGGGTCTAGACCTGCATTTTCAGCCAGGGTTCTTGGAATGATTTCCAAAGCACTTGCAAATGCTTCAATTGCCATTTGTTCACGGCCACCAATAGATTCGGCATAGGCTCTAAGGTCACGAGATAGAGCTGCTAGAACGCTTCCTCCACCAGTAAGAACTGCTCCGTCCTCCCAGGCTACAGAAACTACTCCAACCGCATCATCAAAAGCGCGACGGATTTCATCTACAACGTGCTCGGTTCCGCCACGAAGAAGAACTGAAACGGACTTTGCTTCAGGACAGCCAGTCAAGAAGGTCATATCGGACTCTCCGATCTTTCGCTCTTCGACCTTTGCAGCCGCCCCTAGATCTTCATGAGTTAAGTCATCAATATTTGTGACTACACGACCACCTGTTGCTTTTGAAAGCGCTTCCATGTCGCTCTTTTTAGCACGGCGAATTGCGAAAATACCAACCTTGGACATGTAATGCTGAGCAAGGTCATCAATTCCTTTCTGACAGACTACTACATTTGCACCACTTGCGTGTATTTTGTCAACTAATCCTCTGATGTAATTCTCCTCTTCTGCTAAGAAAGAGGCAAGCATGGATGGGTCAGTAATCTGAATCTTAGCATCAACTTCAGTTTTCTTAACTTCTATTGCGCTATTGATTAGAGCTACTTTTGCTCCTGTAATCGAACGAGGCATGCCTGCATGTACACGCTCTTTGTCCAGGATTATTCCATCTACTAAGGTGCTATCTTTGATTGAGCCACCCTGTCTTTTTTCGACCTTGATATCAGATAAATCGACTATTCTCTCTCCGTCTTCAATAGTACCGACTGAATTTACAGCTCGTACGCAAATATCCGCTAGGAACGACTTAACCGCTCCTGCAGATTTCCCGGTAAGGGAAGTTTTAGCAACTTCCATCAATACATCGTTATCATTTTCAGTAGAAATGCCATGAGATTCAAGACAACCGACTGCTTTTTCTGCAGCCAGGCGGAACCCTTCACAAATGACAGTAGGGTGTACATTTTGTTCGATTAAGTCTTCAGACCTCTTTAGCAATTCACCGGAAAGAACAACTGCGGTAGTTGTACCATCATAGCAGTGTTGCTCTTGAGTCTTTGCAACTTCAATAATCATTTTAGCAGCAGGATGTTCTATATCCATTTCCTTGAGGATTGTAGCCCCGTCATTCGTGATTACTACATCACCCATACTGTCAACTAACATCTTGTCCATACCTTTTGGACCCAGTGTGCTTCTTACTGCATCTGCTACTGCTTTGGCAGCTGCGATGTTGTTAGACTGTGCGCTACGGCCACGGGTTCTTTGAACTCCTTCCTTAAGGATGAAGATTGGTGCTTGTCCATTTCCATACATATACAAAACCTCTACAATTCACCGGCACGAGGGGTATGACTTCAACCCATCGTCGGAGAAAAATCACTGCTGGTTGTCCAACCATTGCTGACCGTAGTGGCCCCATTGCTCCATAGTCCAGCCCTCTGGAAGGCCTGCTGCGGGCACAGTCGGCCCAGTTGACACTTCAGCAGGTGGTGAAAATTGAGGGGTAGGAACTACCTCTTGAGGAGGGTTTTGCATATCCATGCCTCCTATTGTCGGAGCAGCCGCGACCGCTCCATAAGTGGCTGACAAATTATCTTCATAACCATCTTCTGCCCAATTCTGTTCTTCTTCTTCTTCTGTCCCGGTTACAACCATGAACAGTACTCCAAGTAGAGAGATAATCAAAGCAGCGCCGACAATCCAGATTCCGATTCCAACCCAATCTAAGGAGTCTGAGTTACCAGATGCCGCACCGTCACCGCTTCCAGATGTCCTTTTCAGAGTGACTGGCAATTCAAGAGACGCAGCATCTTCAACAGAGTTTGAGATTGCCCAGATTGTAACCTGTGTCTCAATGAAGTCCTCATCTAGATTCTTCAAAGTAGAACTTTGGACTTTGAAAACTACTGTAATTTCTCTTTCACCTTCAACATCCAACCAAAAGTCCCTATCTGTACTCTTGATGGAAGCACTGTACCAACGGTTGGTACCTTGCTGATCCACTGACATCGAGACAGATTGGCCTTCAGTGTACTGATTTCTAACCCTAACTACAACCTCGTATTCTCTTGCCTCATCGATTATAGTTGATTCAGTTGAAATTATTCGCAACCAATTCTGTGAACCTACTCTGTATGTGCACTTACCGTTTCCAGATACATCAGCATCATTAACGCTGGTTGCTATTACCTTGAGTATTAATTGGCCATTAGTGCCTTCATCAAAAGTAAATGTGACTGTAACGTTGAAAGAAGTACCAGGTTCTAGAATAGGAGTCATATCACCTTCAACCAATTGTGCGAAGTTTGCATTCATTCCATCGGGAAGTTCCATCGACATAGTGAACCTGTCCGCTTCGTTTCCATCATTACGAACTTCGAAACGCATTGATTGAGCTACATCACCTGGGATGTATGATTGGTCTGCATCTTCATCAGAGACCCAAACTGCAGCGGTATCAGTAACATCAACATTGATTGTAAGTTGTTCTTTGACCATAGGGTCATCTAGACTTGTTGCTGTAATTCTTGCCGTATACAAACCAGGTGCTAAACCAACCGGCATTGGTAAATTCAGAGCAATGCTTGTTTCACCGTCCCATGCATCTAGTATCGGAGTTTCATCCGAAGAAAGGTATGCTTCGAGTCTCCAATTAGATTGAACTAAGTCCAATGAATAGGCTTCGTCATCATTGCCAAGATTTAGTAGGTCAATGTATACTATTTTCGAATTGCCGTTTGCTGGTGCAACTATTTCTAATTCTTCAGCATTCATCGATAATTCCCTAAGAACAGGAACATCGATTCTCTTGGAAATTACATCATTACCAAACAGTGACTGGCCACATGATGGGCAAACTGCACGGAGTGAGAATGGCACCTCTCCCGGAAGAGAATCAGAAGGTGCTGTGACGTTCAAAAGAAGTTCAACTTCTTCGCCCTTAATCAGCGGCATTGGCATCTGAACAATACTATGATTCAAGTCAGTGACGAATGCCACCCATCCTTCGCTTTGGAAGTTAGATGTAACAGTAAATCCAGCCTCTCGGTTTCCAGCGTTTTGTAATTTGAAAGGAATGTTGGTATTCCCTCCAGGAAGTAAGGTGTCAGCAAGTAAAGGTACTGTTGAGGAAAGGTCAACACCGTATTGTTCTGTTATTGCGATATCTGAAGTGATACGACCCATCTCTCCTAGTTGAGTGCCTCCAGCGTCTTCCCACCAGATTTGCCATACTTGTTGTTGGACATCAGCTCCGGCCGGAATGGATAGATTGATCCACATCTCAGAAGTATTCCCCGCAGGGATTGCAGGAAGGATTACATTTGTACCGTGTTGGTTAGGGTTTTCACTGTCGATTCGAATCATAGGAAGCCCTGGATTCATCCATGATGAATTGGAAACATTGGATTGGATGCGTACTTGTGCAGACATGTATCCATTATTTGTGACCATACAATGTAGTGGAACAATTGTGTTTGGAGGAGTAGTATATCCTCCAACTGGGTTATCACAAGTTATGTTCAGAGTAAACTCACTCACCTTTTCGATTCCAAACATTACGAAATCATCGACATGCATTCCACTAGATGCACCAGAACCATCAGACTGGAACAAGATACCGTAAGACCATGAGTGGCCTCCAAGTTCTTCAGTAGGATCCCATGAAATGTTACTCCAAGACCCTTCGGTTATACTCGGAGTATCTTCAACGAAGTTGTGTGAGATTGTAGTAGCAGGAGCTCCATTCCCTCTCCATAACTCCAGAGCGACGAAATCTCCAGCGCCCATTTGTCCCCAGGTTTGAACGTGCATCTGGGCAGAAACTAACCCTGCAGAATTAAGTTGCATCTTGCACATCCACTGGATGTACTGCTGGGATAAGCCACCGTCAAGAGATGCACCGTATCCGCAGTTACTATCTGAACCTCTGAAAGCGAACACTAGTCTGCTCCTAGAAGCTGAAGGATAGTCGGAACCTGAATTTGAATGTCGCCAGTTTGCTGTGCCTACTGCTGAAGCCGAGTTGTCCTCTTGCCAAATTCCAATACCGGATGCATCGCTTCCATCAATTGGATACTCGCCACCATAGAATGTAGGCATTGAGGCAGTAGGTAAGGCTTGATCTCTAGGGTCGCCTTCAGCGTCCATATCATCTTGAGAAATAGCCACTGGTAGTTCCATTTCCATCACGTCGTTATCATTTCTATCGTCGGCTGAATTGAAAACGGTTGCACGGATTATGACTCCACCAGATAATTCATTGTTTGAAACATCTAGGAAAGAATGTGCAACTGAAGCTTCCCATGTGTAGGTGTCAGTGTATGACTGGCCTCCAAGCATAGGAACTGTTTCCCATGTAGTCGTGTTCATTACGAAACCAATAGGGTGAACCATTTCAACGGTGACCAAAGCACTTGAACCTTGTAGAGCGCCTCCTCCACGCTTTGCTTCGACTGAAATATCTACAACGTCGCCCTTTGCGACATAAACTACAACACTTCCATCAGGCTGAACCCAATGATTGGCTTCAGTGGAATTGACTATGATATCAGATACTGAAAAGTCATCTGACGAACCTCCGCGTCCCGAAGTCGCCTCCACGTTTTCTACAGTCATCAAAAGCATGGACTGCATTAGGAGAATGGTCACCAATAGGAATGGTATCGACTTTCGCATATTCATCAACAACCATGCGAGACTCGTTTGGCATATGAATGTCCCCTTCACATGTCCCCGTAGGGGACAAGGGGGTGCGGCATTATCAGACCACTGATTTAATCGCCTTTAACCCCCTCTTGGCAAGGGCAACCTTTGAGAAAGCATAGAGTTGCGATGAGCCCGTGAGTGAGTACGCGGACAAGGGCCCATTGGCGGCTAGGCTCTGGTTAACAGGGCTAGTTTTCTGTCAAATCTTCCTAACACCTATGGCCGCATTCTCCATTACTTACCTCATCGATTTCAAGTTTGCATCAGAAAATTTCACAATGTCATTTCAATCTGAAATGATTCCATGGATTATCACTGCGTCTTTGGCGTATGGAATGTTAGCACTGCTTTTGGCATTGATGTTCGGAGGATTCACCCCCATCTCAGTTGTCGAGAAAGGAGGATGGAAGGCAGCATTAGGCCTCACTAGGGCGAAGAGAGATGCGGCTAGCCTCCGTAATTCCAGAAGAAATCATGCCAAATCTCCGCATGCCAAATTAACGGTAATGGTAAGCGACAGGATTCAGAAAAGACACTCTCTACTTTCCACACACGGTGGATTGGTACTCCTTGCTATACCATTCCAATTATTACTGGTAATAATTCCACTTGCTTTTGTTATTTTCATTCCAGATGAGTGGATTAGGGCAAATAGAAGGTTGGAAGTTGCTATGGCTTGCTATCTTGTTGTGCTAATTATGGTAATGAGAGTTTTTCCTAAATTTGCACGCAAGCACATCACTACAGCAGCATTTACACGAAGATGGTTAGTTTCGATGACTAAACTTTCATTTTTGGCACCAGTTCTCGTATTGTGGTTGATGGGGAGAATCGCAAGCGTGATTGTCCTATCATGGATTGGAGCGGATGTTTCGAGCAACCTGCAACTTGAACAATCATTCATGGAAGACATCCTAAGAATTGGAATTGTACCAGATACTTCATTCCTTGATTTGCTTACCGCTTTGGCTGTTATGCCATTGGCCGCATTCACTACTCTCGCCTGCCTAGGTGGTGGCTCAGGAACCCCTCCTGAATGGATGCGAGTTGGAGATGAAATCGAGATCAAATCTCCAGACCAAGAAGGCGACGGCGGAGCGATTGTATCTGTTGGCCGCACTATTGGAGCGGTTGCAGGCGCAGCTGTAGGTGTTGGAATCGGAATTGCTGCGACTACGGCATCGGGACTTGCTGCTAAAGCGCAAACTGCAGGAACATCTGCTGTAGCGGCCGCTAATGCTGCACCCCCTGCCATGAATAGTGGCATCGATGCGATTTCGGCTACCGAAGATACATTCTCATTCGTTGACAATACAGAAATGACAAGTGAAGTGGCTCAAAATATAGAATTGCCACGAGATGAAGAAGAAGTATCCGAGTTCGAAGGGTTCGGCTCAATGTTTGACTGATTATTCTTCTTCTGAAGCAATAATCGGCTTACCATCTGTTAAGAGTAATCTTACGAATCCCATTATCCACCCATCGCTTCGTGGACGTCCGAGGTCTGGCCTTGGAATGTTTAGGAGATTTTTTCCGCATGTCGTACACCTAACCGCAATAACTTCCCACATAGGATTGGATAGATTACAGCACGACTCTTCTGATTCAGAATTATTCTTGACCAATTGTAAACGCATGGCTAACTGTTTAGTCCATGATGGCCCATCACCTGAAATGACGCCAGTAACTCGTGATAGGATTAACCATCCTGAAACTGTCCACATACCGAAACCGATAGGGGCGGAGCCATACTGTAAACTGAACCATCCGAAACTTAGAGGAATCAATGCAAAAACCAGTGCAATCCAGTAGAAAATTCGCATGTGCATGACTCTTTGGATAAGATGACTGTCGACGTAAAGGGCTTCAGGGTGAGGTGGGAATTGCTCATTCCAACTCCTCATCCGAGGGAAAGTTAAGAATGGAACTCTTGCAATAAGATACGCTAAAATAGCGCCGAAAGAAAATTCTAGAACTGTAGACCACATTTCATTCGCCACGTAATCTCTTCAATACAGTCTCTGTTTTATCCATCCCGCGAGAAATATCATCTCGAGAGATAGTATAAGCGAATCGAAGATGACCTTCACCAGATTGGCCAAAGGCAGTACCTGGTGAACAAAGAACACCTCCTTTTAGTAATTCAATAGCAACTTCCTCACTTGACAAGCCAGGGACATCTACTTTCGGGAACACATAGAACGCGCCTTCCGGGACATGGCACTGTACGCCTGGCATAGCATTCAGTCTTGTACAAATTAAGTCACGACGTGCTTTGAATTCTGCACACATTTCATCAGGATAATCATTAGCGTTTTCGAATGCTGCCAAAACAGCGTGTTGCATTGCGTCATTGGAACATGCTGTAATGTAATATTGCAACTTAGTCATCTGTGCCATGGCTTCTTTATTTGCAGACATGATATATCCAATTCTCCAACCAGTCATTGCAAATGTCTTAGAGAATGAATTGATCAAAATAACTCTGTCATCATCACTCCCCACAAAGGATACGTGTTCACCATCGAAAACTATGCGGTCGTAGACTTCATCTGTAATTATCCACAAATCATGCTTCTGAGCAAATGAAACTAATTCATCACGCTGAGATTTTGTAATTGTAGCTCCTGTTGGGTTTGATGGGAAGTTGTACAAAATAGCAACCGTATCTTCATCGACCAGACTTTCCAAGTGCTCGATTGTAGGGACGAACTCATTATCGAATAGACACTCATAAAATCGCCCTTCTCCGCCCCATAGCGACACATCAGGACCGTATAGAGGAAAATATGGTTCAGGAAGTAATACATTTTTACCAGGGTCGACGAGTGATGCAAATATGTTTAGCAGCGCATTGGTTCCACTCATTGTCATACAGACATTACTTTCATCCAAACCGGGACAAAGATTGTGCCACGATTGTGCAATTTTATTCCTTAATGCCGGTAATCCAGCAGTGGTAGTATACTTGTTGTGACCGTCATTCATAGCCTGATACATCGCGTCTATTGCAACTTGAGGAGGTTGGAAGTCAGGTTCACCCAAACCGAACGAGATTACATCATCACCGGCCATATCAAACATCTTTCTTACACCCGTAGGCTGTATGTCCAATGCTCTCTTTGAGAAGCCACGCATATACAGTCGACTACGAGTTCACTTTTCAAGATGAGGTGCCATCCGTATCTTCAACCAGTATTGCTTCGAAGAGTTCATCTTCAACCGTAGGCGGAATCTCAGTCGTTTTATCTGCCGCATACGCTAATTCAAATGGCTCTTCTGTGCGTTGCTGGATAGCGACCCATGCGCCAAATACTAGAACTGAAAGTCCGAAAACACCAAGGAATAGTAATCTACCCAAAGAGTCTCCACTACCCATCAATTCAATATTTCCGCCTCCAATTACTGAATCCCAAGATACCATCGAAGATGCTCCTGTATCATCTACGCCTCTAACAATAATCATGTTGTAACCAGCAGGCAAGAAATCAGTATCTATTACAAATTGGAATTGGAATGACTCATAAGCAGTCATAGAACCGTTTACTGACTCATACATTACTTCGGTCCAAGACTCTCCGCCATCGACTGAATATTCTATTTTCTCCATTACTGCACCACGAGTCCACGCTTGCCCAGTGTAAGTATTTACAGTTCCTTCAGAAGAGATATTCTCTATGTGTACCTGCAAATCCAAATTCATATCAGAGGTGGTTATTCCAGACATGTTGAGATATTGAGCGGTCCATACTGCATCATGAGCATCAACCATCCCCCAACCAAAATGACGGTTCCAGTGAGGGTCAATATCTGGATAAGTAGCCCATGGGCCATCTTCAACACCTTCGCCATCTACTTCTTCGGATAGAGTTTCTCTTCTTTCAGCGGTTGAACGTAATATTTCCCTAATCACCAATGGATTGATTTCATCATTTACTTCCATCATCAGAGCGATTACTCCGGTAACTGCAGGAGTAGCGTAAGAGGTTCCCGAACCTCTACCAGTGTAACCATTTTGAGAAGCATCGCCTCCTAAGAAGTTGTTACAAGAACCTGAAGTCACACAAGCTTCTGCTTGCACAATGTCTGTACCTGATGCAGTTACATCTGGCTCTCATCTCATTGATAGGATTAGAATCGCCATTGTCTCTACGAGGACCACGACTAGAATAACCTGCGATTGTATCGTCATCTCTTTGGATTGTATTCATGTCATCTGTGGCTCCAACAGTTATCGATAGAGAAGAAGAACCCATGCCAGATAGACCATCATTTCCTGCACCATCGTTTCCAGCGGCTACACTTACAGCAATTCCTGCGAGGGTTGCTTCGTTAAGAATACGTGAGTGCATATCTTCTCCATCACTTCCTCCGCCTTCGTGACTTGTAATCCCCCATGAAAGTGAAATGATATCAATACCATGTAGACTTTCATCAACACCTGGCCAAGCAGTGTCCTTATTGTCTATAATCCACTGAAGACCATTCATTGCAGATTCATAGAATTCCTGCGGAAGAAGGTAGTTTTCGAACGGACCTGCACCTGCATCAGTACCAATCCTGACATCGATTAGACTAGCATTAGGTGCAGAACCTTCGTGCCCAGTTTGTTCTCCATTAGCATCTAAACCAGTAGCTGCAGCCATACCCATGCAAGCGGTACCGTGTTGATTTCCGTCATCTGGATCGAATGACCCATCGGTTTCTCTAGAACCCCCAGATAGAACACAGTCTGGATCTGTGTGCAAGTAACAAACCGCATCATATCCAGCTACAAACTTGTCTTTCAGGCCTGGATGCTCGTTATCGGTTCCTGTGTC